>NZ_VICD02000191.1 GCF_006546735.2 Marilutibacter maris
CATGGCGAACGCCCGCACAGCGACGCGCGGCGGACCCAGGTGGGCGCGGTACTGGAATGGCAGCCGCATCCGGATCAGCTGGTCCGCATCGCCGCCCAGAGCCTGGTCCAGCCCGATACCGACGACCCGCTCGGTCTGGATCGCGAGGCGTGGCGACGCGATCGTCATGGCACCGATCCGGCGGCGCTGCGCTGGAACACCCGCAAGCGGATCGACAACCACCAGTTGGGATTGCGCTGGCAGCACGATGCCGCCGATGGCGACCAGAGCTGGATCGGCGTGCATGCGATCCAGCGCGACATCGTCCAGGTGCTGGCGATCCCGGAAGGCGCGCAGGCCGCCCCGGGCAGTGGCGGCGGCGTGATCGACGTGGCGCGGCGGTCGCACGGGATGGAAGCGGGGCATCGCTGGCAGTGGCGGACGGCGTCGCTGGCGTTGGGCGTGGAGGCGGCCTGGCTGGACGAGGCGCGCAAGGGCTACGAGAACTTCGCCGCGGGTCCGGACGGCAACCCGGTGCCGGGCGTGCGCGGGCGCCTGCGCCGCGACGAGGACAATCGGGTCCGCACCCGCGACGCCTACCTGGTCGGCGACTGGCGATTCGCCGGGCCGTGGACGGCGCTGGCGGGGGTGCGGGCGAGCCGGGTCGCGTTCGCATCCGACGATCGCTACATCGTTGCCGGCAACGGCGACGACAGCGGCCGGCTCGACTACGACGAGCAGGCCGTCTCGCTCGGTGTCGCGCGACGATTCGGCGACGACCGGACCGGCGGCGAGCTGTTCGCCAGTGTCGGCCGCGGCTTCGAGACCCCGACGGTGACCGAACTGGCATACCGCTCCGACGGCGGTGCCGGCTTCAATACCGGACTGGTGCCTGCGCATTTCGGTTCCGGCGAGGTCGGATTGCGCTGGCGAGGGCCTGCGATGCGCGGCTCGCTGGCGCTGTACCGGATCGAAGGTCGCGACGAGATCGTGCCGGCGTTGAGCCAGGGCGGGCGGACCCGCTACGCCAACGCCGGCCGGACCCGTCGGATGGGAGTGGAGCTGGGGCTGGACGGAGACATCGGTGCCGGATGGTCGTACGCGCTCGCCGCCAACTGGATCGATGCGCGCTTCGTCCATGCGTTCGGCTACCGTGTCGTGCGCAACGGCGTTGCCGAGACCCGCACGGTGGCCGACGGCAACCGCTTGCCCGGCGTGGCGCGGGCGTCGGGCTTCGCGGAGCTGGCCTGGCGTTCGGATGACGACCGCTTCGGCGCCGCGGTCGAGACGCGGCTGGCGTCATCGGTTCCGGTCGACGACATCAACAGCGATGCCGCGCCCGGTCACGCGCGGGTCGCGTTGCGCCTGGACTGGCGCCATGCCGGCAGCGGCTGGCATGGCTTTGCCCGCATCGACAATCTTTTCGACCGCGACTTCGCCGGTTCGGTGATCGTCAACGAGGGTAATCGCCGATTCTTCGAGCCAGCGCTGGGACGTACCGTGACGCTCGGGTTCGGATGGCGTGCGCGACCGCAGGAGCGGCGATGAGGTTTCAGGGACAGGCCCGGTCGCGGGAGAGCTTCGGCGCCTGTTATCGATGAGGCGGGCAGGGCTTCACACCCAGCCGGTCGCGTAGAACAGGCCGATCACCACGAACACCGCCATCGTCTTGATCACGGTGATCGCGAAGATGTCCTTGTAGGCCTGGCGGTGGGTCAGGCCGGTGACCGCGAGCAGGGTGATCACGGCGCCGTTGTGGGGCAGGGTGTCCATGCCGCCGGAGGCCATCGACGCGACCCGATGCAGGATCTCCATCGGGATCCCGGCGGCGTCGGCGTTGGCGATGAAGGTGTCCGCCATCGCCGCCAGCGCGATGCTCATGCCGCCGGATGCCGAACCGGTGATGCCGGCCAGCGCGGTCACCGTGACCGCTTCGTTGACCAGCGGGTTGGGGATCGAGCCCAGCGCGTTGGCGACGACCAGGAAGCCGGGCAGGGCGGCGATCACCGCGCCGAAGCCGTACTCCGAGGCGGTGTTCATCGACGCCAGCAGGGCGCCGCCGACCGCGCTCTTGGTGCCTTCGGCGAAACTGGCCATCACCGGCTTCCAGGCGAACGCGATCACGCTGGCGATGCCGACCAGCAGTGCGCCCTGGACCGCCCAGATCGCGGCGATCTTCGACACCTCCTGCACCACCGGCGCGGCGTTGCCGACCACCGCCGGGTCGAAGCTGTGGCTGGCGCCATACAGTTGCGGGATCCAGATCGTGAACACCTTGTTGGACACCCCGACCAGGATCAGCGGCAGGATCGCCACGAACGGGTTGGCGAGTTTGCCGCCGGTGAACGGCGGCGGTTCGTTGAGCAGGGTCGCCGGATCGCCGTAGCCCTCGCCGGCCTTGGCGGCCTTGCGGCGCCGGCTCTCCAGCCAGGTCATGCCGACGATCAGGATGAACACGCCGCCGAGCACGCCCAGCACCGGCGCCGCCCAGGAGTCGGTGCCGAAGAACGCGGTCGGGATGATGTTCTGGATCTGCGGGGTGCCCGGCAGCGCATCCATGGTGAAGGTGAATGCGCCCAGCGCGATGGTGCCGGGGATCAGCCGCTTGGGGATGTCGCTCTGGCGGAACAGCTCGGCCGCGAACGGGTACACCGCGAACACCACCACGAACAGCGAGACGCCGCCGTAGGTGAGCAGCGCGCAGACCAGCACGATCGACAGCATCGCCCGCTGTGCGCCGACCAGCTTGATCGTAGAGGCGACGATCGACTTGGAGAAGCCGGATATCTCGATCAGCTTGCCGAAGATCGCGCCGAGCAGGAACACCGGGAAGTACAGCTTGATGAAGCCGACCATCTTGTCCATGAACAGGCCGGTGAACATCGGAGCGACCAGCGACGGGTCGGTCAGCAGCACCGCGCCAAGCGCCGCCACCGGCGCGAACAGGATCACGCTGTAGCCGCGGTAGGCGACGAACATCAGGAAACACAGTGCGGCCAGCACGATCACGAACGCCATCGAAAATCCCCGGTACGTGGGCGGACGGCGGTGCCGCCAGCCTCATGGATCGCCCTCCCGGCAGGTCCGCCGATGCGGGGTCGGCGGCGGAAAGGCGCAGATTCTGGTTTGGCAAGAGTCTCGGCAAGCCGGCCACACAGGGGCATTGTCCGAAGGTACAGCTGTCGTTGACCGTCCCCGTACCTAGTCTTTGGCGCCATGGCGGGTTGCGCCGTCAGCGAAACGACCGGCGCCGCCACCGGCCGGCCGTCAACAGCCGGCAGTCAACAAGCACGTACTGCACTTTGGGGAGAGGATACGAGATGAACCGCAGACACCTGAGCATCGCGATCGCCTGTGCGCTGCTGGCGCCCAGCGCCTGGGCGCAGGAGACCGACGCCGGCGCCGCGCAGGGCGAGCAGCGTGCCGCCGCCACCCTGGACACGGTGATGGTCACCGCCCGCAAGCGCGAGGAGACCCTGCAGGACGTGCCGGTCGCGGTGACCGCGTTCACCGCCGACGCGCTCGACAAGATGGGCGTGGAGGACATTTCCGACCTCGATGCCGAGGTGCCGAACCTGACCATCTATGCCGCGCGCGGCTCCAGCAGCACGGTCACCGCCTATATCCGCGGCATCGGCCAGTCCGATCCGTTGTGGGGCGTCGACCCCGGCGTCGGCATCTACCTGGACGATGTCTACATCGCCCGTCCGCAGGGGGCCTTGCTGGACGTGTTCGATGTCCAGCGGGTCGAGGTGCTGCGCGGTCCGCAGGGCACCCTGTACGGCAAGAACACCATCGGCGGCGCGATCAAGTACGTCTCGCGCGGCCTGCCGACCGGTCTGGACGGTTTCGCCTCGGTCACCGCCGGCAGCCACGGCAAGCTCGACGTCAAGGCCGCCATCGGCGGTTCGCTGGCCGGCAACGACGCCCTGCGCGGCCGTATCTCGGTGGCCAGCCTCAACAGCGACGGCTACGGCGAGAACCGGGTGACCGGGCAGAAGGTCAGCGACAAGGAGATCCTGGCGATGCGCGCCCAGCTCGGCGCCTACGTCAGCGACGACTTCAACATCCAGGTCGCCTACGACTGGATGGACGACCAGTCCGGCGTGCGCGGCGCGCAGATGCTGGCGCCGAACCCGTTCAACGCGCTGTTCCCGCAGTACGGCGACTTCCCGCCGCTGGACGACCGCTACGACGTGCGCAACGGCATGCCCAACATCAACGACACCTCGATGAAGGGGCTGTCGGCGACCGCCAGCTGGCGGGTCAACGACGACTGGTCGCTGAAGTACGTGATCGCCAAGCGCGAGTCCGACACCGAGACCAACATCGACTTCGACCTGACCACCGCGCCGATCGTCGACGTCAAGGCGTTCTACAGCGACCAGCAGGTCAGCAACGAGCTGCAGGTCAACTACGACGGCGGCGGCCGCGCCCGCGGCGTGATGGGCCTGTACTGGTTCGACGGCGAGGCCGGCGGCCAGGTCCTGAACAACTTCCTCGGCAGCCTGTTCGGCGACACCCAGGGCACCGTCTACACCGAGAGCGTCGCCCTCTACGCCGACTGGACCTTCGATCTGACCGATCGCCTCAAGCTCGATGTCGGCGCCCGCTACACCGACGAGGACAAGCGCGCGGTGGTGCTGAACCGCAGCTACAGCGACGGCAGCTACACCACGCCGACCGCGGTGGTGGCGGACTTCGACAAGACCATCAACTTCAAGAACACCTCGCCGAAGGTCTCGCTGGACTACCAGGTCACCCCGGACATCATGGTTTACGGCTCGGCGTCGCGCGGCTTCAAGTCCGGCGGCTTCAACATCCGCGCCAACGCCACCGCGGTGCCGCGCTCGGCCGAGCCGTTCGACGACGAGATCGTCGACAGCTACGAGATCGGCACCAAGATGGCGCTGCTGGACCAGACCCTGTTCCTGAACTTCGCCGCGTTCCACAACGAGTACAAGGACATCCAGCTGTCGGTGTTCACCGCCTACGACTCCGACGGCGACGGTACCGACGATGCGTTCTTCGGCGACTTCACCAATGCCGGCGCCGGCACGGTCGACGGCGTCGAGGTCGAGTACCAGTGGCTGCCGAGCCCGAACTGGGCGATCAACGGCAACCTGGCCTGGCTGGATGCGGACTACGACGAGTTCATCACCAACGGCGTCAACGTCGCCGACCAGCAGAAGTTCACCAATGCGCCGGAGTTCTCCGGAGCGATCAACGTCGAGTACCGGATGCCGCTGGCGAACGGCGGCGACTTCTCGGCGCGGGTCGGCTACGCCTACCAGAGCGAGGTCTACCCGACCACCGATCTGTCGGAAGCGATCAGGCAGGACGGCTACGGCCTGCTCGACGCCGGCATCAACTGGCGCATGAACGAGGCCTGGAGCTTCGCGCTGCAGGGCAAGAACCTGCTCGACGAGGAGTACCGCACCACTGGCTACAACATCGGTGTGCTCGGCGTGCTGACCGGCTTCTACGGCCCGCCGCGGGAGTACTGGGCGACCGCCCGCTACGACTTCTGATCCCGACGGACGATCCGGGCAATGCCGCCGCCGCCCGCGCTTGAGCGGGCGGTGCGCGGTCCGATCAAGTAGCGCGGGGCGGGATCAGGGACGAGCCCGGCTCGCGCTGCGCTATGCTGCCGGCCGATGCGGCCTCCGTCCTACCCATGCTGAGCCTGACCACGGTCGCGATCGCCAGCCTGGCCTGGCTGGCGCTGATGTTCGGCGCCGCCCTGTACGCCGAGCGCCGGCCGACCGCATGGGCCCGCCACTGGCGCCACGTCTACGCGCTGTCGCTGGCGGTGCACTGCACCTCGTGGACCTTCTACGGGACGGTCACCCAGGCCGCCCGCTATGGCTGGCCGCTGCCGCCGACCTTCCTCGGCGCGATCCTGTTCTATGCGCTGGCGGTCGGCTTCATGGTGCGGCTGGTACGGCTGGCGCGAGAGACCAACGCGACCTCGCTGGCCGACCTGATCGCGACCCGGCTGGGCAAGGACGCATGGCTGGCGGCGACCGTCACCCTGGTCGCCGCGCTCGGGCTGGTGCCCTACATCGCCCTGCAGCTGAAGGCGGTCGCGATGAGCTTCCAGATGCTCACCGCGCGCGCGTCGGCCGCGCAGGCGACGGACGTGTCGGCGCTGCCGGCCTGGCAGGACAGCGCGCTGTACGTGGCGCTGGCGATGGCGCTGTTCGCGATGCTGTTCGGTACCCGCAGGGCCAGCGCCGCCGAGCACAACCGCGGGCTGGTGCTGGCGATGGCGTTCGAATCGCTGTTCAAGCTGGCGGCGATGCTGGCGATCGGCGCCTTCGTCTGGTTCGGACTGGAGGGGGCGACGGTGCCGGAGGCGGTGGCCGCGGCGCCCCCGCAACCGCCGCCGGGGGGCGGCTTCGTGCCGCTGGTGCTGCTGGGCGCGCTGGCGATGTTCATCCTGCCGCACCAGTTCCACGTCGGCGTGGTCGAGTGCCGCAACGAGCACGACATCGCCACCGCGCGCTGGCTGTTTCCGTTGTACCTGGTGCTGATCGCCCTGCCGGTGCTGCCGCTGGCCCGGGCCGGCGCGGCCCTGCTGGGCGGCACCGGCGTGCCCTCGGACCTCTACGTGCTGGCCCTGCCGCTGTCGCAGGGACAGCAGGGACTGGCCCTGGTCGCGTTCCTCGGCGGGCTGAGCGCGGCCACCGGCATGGTCGTGGTCAGCACCCTGACCCTGAGCCTGATGATCGGCAACCACTGGTTCGCGCCGGGCCTGTTGCGCGGCGCGTGGTCGCGCAACGATGGCAGCGATCTGCGTGGACGGGTGCTGGCGCTGCGCCGCGCCGGGATCGTGGTGATCATGTTGCTGGCCTGGGTCTACAGTCGCATGGTCGCCAGCAACGACGCGCTGGCCGATGTCGGCGCGGTGTCGTTCTCGGCGCTGGCGACGCTGGCCCCCGCGCTGGCGTTCGCGGTGTGGCGGCCACAGACGCCGCCGCGCGCCGCAGTGGCCGGGGTGCTGGCCGGGTTCGCGGTGTGGGCGTGGGTGCTGCTGGTGCCGATGTTCCTGGCCGCGCGCGGGTTGTCGCCGGACTGGCTGAG
>NZ_VICD02000192.1 GCF_006546735.2 Marilutibacter maris
CTGGATCCGCCGCAGCAGCGCGTCGGGACCCGGCTGGTCGCCCAGCAGCACCAGCACCCCGCACGCCTCGGCGGCGATCGTGGCCAGCACCTCGCCGACCGCCGGTCCGAAATCCGGCCGCCGCCAGTGCAGGGCGTCGGCGAGCGGGTTCATCACGTGAACCCGGACCAGGGTCGGAATCGAAGCCACCGCCTCGCCGCGGGTCAGGGCGAAATGCAGGCCGTGGCTGAGGCGGTCGCGGTAGGTGACCAGTTGGAACGGGCCGTGCTCGGTCTCGATCGGCCGCGCATCGACCCGCTCCACGGTGTGCTCGGTATCGAGCCGGTAGCGGATCAGCTCCTCGATCGAGCCGATCTTCAGGCCGTGCTCGCGGGCGAAGGCCTCCAGTTGCGGACGCCGCGCCATGGTGCCGTCGGCGTTGAGGATCTCCACCAGCACCCCGGCCGGCTCGAGCCCGGCCATCATCGCCAGGTCGGCCGCGGCCTCGGTATGGCCGGCGCGGTTGAGCACGCCGCCGGGCTGGGCCTGCAACGGGAAGATATGGCCGGGCTGGTGCAGGTCGGCGGGCCTGGCGTCCGGACGCACCGCGGTGCGCACGGTATGCGCGCGGTCGTAGGCGCTGATGCCGGTGGTGACGCCCTCCGCGGCCTCGATGCTGACGGTGAAGTTGGTGTGGTGCTGGGAGGTGTTGTCGCGGACCATCGGCGGCAGCCCCAACTGGGCGCAGCGCTCGCGGGTCAGCGACAGGCAGACCAGGCCACGCGCGTGGGTGACCATGAAATTGATGTCGGACGGCTTGACCAGCTCGGCGGCCATGATCAGGTCGCCCTCGTTCTCGCGGTCCTCGTCGTCGACGATCACCACCATGCGGCCGTTGCGGATCTCCTCCAGCAACTCGGGAATCGGCGCGAAGCTCATGCGGCGCCCTCCTGACCACGGCCCACCAGCAGGCGCTCGACATAGCGCGCGACCGTGTCGACCTCCAGATTGACCGCGTCGCCGACCCCGGTGTGCGCGAACACGGTGTGGGCGACGGTGTGCGGGACCAGGGCGACCTCGAAGCCGTCGTCGTCGACCGCATTGACGGTCAGGCTGACGCCGTCGACGCAGATCGAGCCCTTCTTCGCGACGTAACGCAGCAATGGCGCCGGCGCGGCGAAGCGCCAGCGCTGCGCGCGCGCGTCGTCGGCGATCGAGACCACCTCGCCGAGGCCGTCGACGTGGCCGCTGACCAGGTGGCCGCCGAGGCGGTCGCTCGGTCGCATCGCCCGCTCCAGGTTGACCGGCGCCCCCGGCCGCAGGCGGCCGAGCGTGGTCAGGGCCAGGGTCTCGTTGGAGGCATCGGCGCAGAAGCCCTGCGCGTCGAACTCGATCACGGTCAGGCAGACGCCGTTGACCGCGATGCTCTCGCCAAGATCGACATCGTCGAACGGCAGGCTGCCGGCCTCGATGCGCAGGCGGACATCGCCGCCCAGGGGTTGGGTCGCGGCCAGCCGGCCGACGCCTTCGATGATGCCGGTGAACATCAGCGCAGCTCCCGGACGGGGGCCGCTTGAACGGAACGATGGATGGAGGTCATGAACGTTTCCCGCGGTCAGTGAGCGAAAAACGTCTTAAGGCATGAGGCACGAACGCCCCGCGGAGTCTCCGCGCGACGCGCGTTGCCGTCTTCTTTCATCCGGACTGTAACCGTCGGCTCCGGCATCGAACCGGATCTGCTGACCTTCGCGGCCGCCGGCGAGGAACTCGCATGGACCGGGAAGCGCTCGCGGGCTCGCGCGGCGTTCCGGGGAACGCGGCGCCTACCGCCGGTGGGGAATCTCACCCCGCCCTGAAGACGTCGTTGGTGGATCGCCGGGCGGCCCAGGGGCTCTCCGGCGCGGCAATTCTAGCACCCGCGCACGGCATGACCGCGGCCAGGACAAGGGACGCACCGTTCCACAAAGGCCATCGCGGCCGCAGCGCTATCCGGGTTTGCGCCGCAGGTGCAGGAACAGGGGCCAACTGATCCGTCGCGCCTCGTCGGGATCGCCCCAGGCCTGGGCAAGCGCACCGGCATGAGCGGCGACCGGGTCCTTGCCGGTCGCCTCCAGGCAGCGCGCGCGCGCCGAGCTGCTGGCCAGGTAATGCAAGAAGCGCGGCAGCGACCAGTCCGCCTCCAGCCACAGCTCCGGCGCCGGCAGCGGCGGGAACGGCCAGTCGTAGCCGGCATAGGCCTGGTCGACCTCGGCCCGCTCCGGCGGCCAGTACCGCGCGATCCGCCGCCGGTAGTCGGCAACCGCGCCAACCATGCCCTCCGGCGGCAGGAAGTCGGCGTACCCCCAGGCGGCCAGCACCCCGCCGGGCGCCAGCACGCGCCGGCATTCTTCGAAGAAACGCGGGCGGTCGAACCAGTGCAGGGCCTGCGCGACCGCGACCAGCTGCACGCTGGCGCCATCCAGCACGGTGCGCTCGCCGGGCTCGACGGCAAGATCGACGTTGCCGCCCGGGCCGTTCGCCCAGTGCCGCGCCAGCTGTTCGCCGCTGGGATCGGTGGCATGGACATGGGCGAAGCGCGCGGCCAGCCCGCGGGTCGCCTGACCGCTGCCGCAACCGGGTTCCCAGACCCGGGCGCCGGCGGAGACGACCGCGGCCAGGGCCTCGAACAGGGCGTCCGGATAGCCCGGCCGCGCCGCGGCGTAGGCTTCGGCGACGCCGGAGAAATGGTCGTTGAACCGCTCCGGCGCCATCCGCGCTCAGCCGGCGGCGACGGCCGCCGGCCGCAGCAGCAGCCGGGTATCTCCGCCCAGTTGCCGGGTCTCGACCAACGACAACTGCAGGCGCTCGGCCATGGTGTTGACGTCCAGGCCGCTGAACAACGGCCGCGCCTGCGCCCCCAGCAACACCGGCGCCACGTACAGCAGCACCTCGTCGACCCGCTGCGCGGCCAGCAGTGCGCCGGCCAGGGTCGCGCCGGACTCGACCTGGACTTCGTTGATCTGGTGCCGCTCGGCCAGCAGCCGCAGCACCGCGTCGAGGTCGAAACGCCCCGCCTTCACCGGCACCGACGCGACCTGGGCACTGAGCCCGCGCGGCGGCTTGGCATCGGGGGCGTGGACATACAGGGTCGGCGCGTCGCCCTCGCGCACGCGACCGCGCGCGACGGTGGCCAGGCCGGGGTCGAGCACGACCCGCAGCGGCGCCACGAAGTCCGGCACGTCGCCGGTGCTGTCCTCATCGAGGCGGACGGTCAGTTGCGGGTCGTCGGCCAGCACGGTGCCGGCGCCGGTCAGGATCGCGCTGGAACGTGCGCGCCACTGCTGCACATCGCGCCGCGACGCCTCGCCGCTGATCCACTTGGACTCGCCGTTGGCCAGCGCGGTGCGCCCGTCCAGGCTGGTCGCGAGCTTGACCCGCACCCACGGCCTGCCGCGCTCGACGCGCGACAGGAAGCCGCGGTTGAGCTCGCGCGCCTGGGTCTCCATCAGCCCCGATTCGACCGCGATCCCGGCCGCGCGCAGCCGTTCGAAGCCTTTCCCGGACACCTCCGGAAACGGGTCGCGCATCGCCGCCACCACCCGCGAAACGCCGGCCTCGACCAGGGCTTCGGCGCACGGGCCGGTGCGGCCGGTATGCGCGCACGGCTCCAGGGTCACGTAGGCGGTGGCGCCACGGGCGCGATCGCCGGCCGCCCGCAATGCGTGGACCTCGGCATGCGCGTCGCCCGCGCGCCGGTGCCAGCCCTCGCCGACCACCTCGTCGCCCCGCACCAGCACGCAGCCCACCATCGGATTGGGCTTGGTGGTCCAGGCACCGCGTTCGGCCAGGCGCAGGGCCCGGGCCATGAAGGCATGGTCGGTGGCACTGAAGGCGGGCTGGGTCAGGGTCATCTTTGCTCCCGGCTACTGGCGGAGTCGGCGGCGTTGCCAGGGAACCTCCGGTCAATTCGGAGGTTCCGTGCGCCAGGGATCGCGCACGCGCGGATCAAGCACGCAGGTGCTTGATCCGGCGGGAGCAAGGCCGAGCTTGGCTTGACCTTGCGACGTCTGAACACGTCCAGGATGGATGTGTTCAGACCTTCCCTGGCGGGAAACGGCGCCGCCTCCATTGTCATCGTTTGCGGCTCTTACCCGGCGCCGGCTCGCTGCCCAGCAACGGCAACTGGCCCTCGCCGGCATGGTCGCTCTCCAGCCGATCCAGCTCCTCGCGGAAATCGGCGACGTCCTCGAAGGCGCGGTACACCGACGCGAAGCGCACGTAGGCGACATGGTCGAGCTTGCGCAGCTCGGCCATCACGAATTCGCCGACCCGCAGCGACGGCAGCTCGCGCTCGGCGGTCATCCGCAGCTGGTGGACCACCGCGCGCACCGCGGCCTCGATCTGCTCCTCCGACACCGGCCGCTTCTGCAGCGCGCGATCGAAGCCGGCGCGCAGCTTGCGCGCGTCGAAGGCCTCGCGGCGACCGTCGCTCTTGATGATCGCCGGCAACTTGAGCTCGATCGTCTCCAGGGTCGAGAAACGTTCGCCGCAAGCCTCGCAGACCCGGCGACGGCGAATCGTCGCGCCATCGTCGGACACCCGCGAGTCGATCACGCGGGTATCGGTGTGCTGGCAGAAGGGACAGTGCATGGGTCAGTCGAGAGTGAGGGAAAACGCGTCGAGAATCACGAAACCACTCCTTTTCCCACGGGTCTTCCCCCCTCTTCTCGCGCTCAGCCGTAGACCGGGAACTTCCTGCACTGCGCGGTGACCTTCTCGCGCACCGCAGCGATCACGCCCTCGTCCTCCGGCGCGTCGAGCACGTCGCAGATCCAGTGCGCCAGCTCGACGCAGTCCGCTTCCAGGTAGCCGCGGGTGGTCACCGCCGGGGTGCCGATGCGCAGGCCCGAGGTCACGAACGGCTTCTGCGGATCGTTCGGCACCGCGTTCTTGTTGACGGTGATGTGGGCACGGCCCAGGGCGGCCTCGGCGGCCTTGCCGGTGACGCCCTTGCCGATCATGTCGATCAGCATCAGGTGATTCTCGGTGCCGCCGGACACGATCTTGTAACCGCGTTCGATCACCACCCTGGCCATCGCCTGGGCATTCTTCACCACCTGCTGCTGGTATTCGGTGAACGCCGGCTCCAGCGCCTCCTTGAACGCGACCGCCTTGGCCGCGATCACGTGCATCAGCGGACCGCCCTGGATGCCGGGGAAGACGATGCTCTGCAGCTTCTTGACCAGCTCCTCGGACGGGTCCTTGGCGACGATGATGCCGCCGCGCGGGCCGCGCAGGGTCTTGTGGGTGGTCGAGGTGACCACGTGCGCGTGCGGCAGCGGGTTCGGATACACGCCGGCGGCGATCAGGCCGGCCACGTGGGCCATGTCGACGAACAGCCAGGCGCCGACCTTGTCGGCGATCGCGCGGAAGCGCGCCCAGTCGATCTTCTGCGAATAGGCCGAGAAGCCGGCCACGACCATCTTCGGCTTGTGTTCCAGCGCCAGCCGCTCGACCTCGTCGTAGTCGATCAGGCCCTGGTCGTTCACGCCGTACTGGACCGCATTGAACAGCTTGCCGGAGACGTTGACCTTGGCGCCGTGGGTCAGGTGGCCGCCGTGGGCCAGCGACATGCCGAGAATGGTGTCGCCCGGCTGCAGCAGGGCCAGGTAGACCGCCTGGTTGGCCTGGCTGCCGGAATGCGGCTGCACGTTCGCGTACATGCCTTCCGTGGAGCCGGCCCCGAACAGCTGCTTCAGGCGCTCGATCGCGAGCTTCTCGGCGACATCGACGTACTCGCAGCCACCGTAGTAGCGCTTGCCCGGATAGCCCTCGGCGTACTTGTTGGTCAGCACGCTGCCCTGGGCCTCCATCACCCGCGGGCTGGCGTAGTTCTCGCTGGCGATCAGTTCGACGTGGTCTTCCTGGCGGCGTGCCTCGTCGGCGATGGCCTGGGCCAGTTCGGGGTCATATCCTTCAATGCGGGCGTCGCGCGGAAACATTGCGGCTCCAGACGAATGGGTGGCGTGGGAGGGGAGCCCCGAAGTCTACGCGAAACTTGAACGCCACCGGGGTCCCGGCGAGGCCCTGGCTGGCATCGCCCGCGGGCTTCCGGGATAATTGGCGGTCTTCTGTCCGAATCCCCGCGGCCCTGCCCCCGTGCAGCCGGCCGCCGTCCGCACGCGGAGTCCAAAGCCCCATGTCGCAATACATCTACACCATGAACGGCGTGTCCAAGACGGTCCCGCCGAAGCGCCAGATCATCAAGGACATCTCGCTGTCGTTCTTCCCCGGCGCCAAGATCGGCCTGCTCGGCCTCAACGGCGCCGGCAAGTCGACGGTGCTCAGGATCATGGCCGGCGTGGACACCGACTTCCAGGGCGAGGCGCGTCCGCAGCCGGGCATCAAGGTCGGCTACCTGGCGCAGGAGCCGGAGCTGGACCCGGAGAAGACCGTCCGCCAGGCGGTCGAGGAAGGCGTCGGCGAGATCCTGCAGGCGCAGCATCGCCTTGACGAGGTCTACGCCGCCTATGCCGACGAGAACGCCGACTTCGACGCCCTGGCCAAGGAGCAGGAGCGGTTGGAGGCGATCCTGGCCTCCGGCGACGCCCACCTGCTGGAGCAGCAGCTGGAAGTCGCCGCCGACGCCCTGCGCCTGCCGCCGTGGGAGGCCGTGATCGGGCCGCTGTCGGGCGGCGAGAAGCGCCGCGTCGCGCTGTGCCGCCTGCTGCTGAGCAAGCCCGACATGCTGCTGCTCGACGAGCCGACCAACCACCTCGACGCCGAGTCGGTCGAGTGGCTGGAGCAGTTCCTGGCCCGCTTCCCGGGCACCGTGGTGGCGGTGACCCATGATCGCTACTTCCTCGACAACGCCGCCGAGTGGATCCTCGAGCTCGACCGCGGCCGTGGCATTCCGTGGAAGGGCAACTACACCGACTGGCTGGTGCAGAAGGAAGAGCGCCTGAAGCAGGAAGAGAACCAGGAGAAGGCGCGCCAGAAAGCGATCGCCAAGGAACTGGAATGGGCCCGCCAGAACGCCAAGGGCGGCCGCAGCAAGGGCAAGGCGCGTCTGTCCCGCCTTGAGGAGCTGCAGTCGGTCGACTACCAGAAGCGCAACGAGACCAACGAGATCTTCATCCCGCCGGGCGAGCGCCTGGGCAACTCGGTGATCGAGTTCAAGAACGTCAGCAAGAAGTTCGGCGACCGCCTGCTGATCGACGACCTGAGCTTCATCGTGCCGCCGGGCGCGATCGTCGGCATCATCGGCCCCAACGGCGCCGGCAAGTCGACCCTGTTCAAGATGATCACCGGCAAGGAGCAGCCGGACTCGGGCCAGATCAACATCGGCCCGACCGTGAAGCTGGCCTACGTCGACCAGAGCCGCGACAAGCTGGAGGGCAACCACAACGTGTTCCAGGAAGTCTCCGGCGGCCTGGACATCCTCAACATCAACGGCATCGAGATCCAGTCGCGCGCCTACATCGGCCGCTTCAACTTCAAGGGCCAGGACCAGCAGAAGATGGTCGGCAGCCTGTCCGGCGGCGAGCGCGGCCGCCTGCACATGGCCAAGACCCTGCTGCAGGGCGGCAACGTGCTGCTGCTCGACGAACCATCCAACGACCTCGACGTCGAAACCCTGCGCGCGCTCGAGGACGCCCTGCTGGAGTTCCCGGGCAACACCTTCGTGATCAGCCATGACCGTTGGTTCCTGGACCGCATCGCGACCCACATCCTGGCGTTCGAGGGCGACTCGCACGTGGAGTTCTTCCAGGGCAACTACCGCGAGTACGAGGAAGACAAGAAGCGCCGCCTCGGCGACGACGCGGGCCCGCACCGGCTGCGCTTCAAGGCGTTGAAGTAAGCCGCGCGCCGTGCTCTGCTGACCGCCACCCACAGCGCCCGCCCGCAGGAGGCTCCCGGATGACCATCGAACACCAGGACGACATCGACGGATTGCGTCGTGCCGGTGCGCTGGTCTCCGGCATCCTCGCGCGGATGCGCGAGGCGGCGGTCGAAGGCGTCGTCTCGCGCGACCTGGACGCCCTGGGCGCCGAACTGATGCGGGAGGCCGGCGCACGCTCGGCGCCGGCGCTGACCTACGGGTTTCCCGCCGCGACCTGCATCAGCATCAACGCGGTGGCGGCGCACGGCATTCCGGACGCGACCGTGCTGCGCGACGGCGACCTGGTCAACATCGACGTTTCCGCCGAGCTGGACGGCTATTTCGCCGACACCGGCGCCAGCTTCGTGGTCGGCACCCCGAGCCCGCGCCAGCAGCGCCTGCTCGACGCCGCCCGCGAGGCGCGCGACGCCGCCGTCGCCCAGCTGCGCGCCGACAATCCGCTCAACAGCATCGGCCGCACCGTCGAAGCGGTGGCCGCGCGCCGTGGCTTCCGGGTGATCCGCGACCTCGGCAGCCACGGTGTCGGACGCGCCCTGCACGAGGCGCCGGGGACCATCCCCGGCCACTACGACCCGCGCGACAGCCGCCGCCTGCACGATGGCATGGTGATCACGGTCGAACCGTTCCTGGCCACCCATTGCACCCGCACCGTCGAGGCCGACGATGGCTGGGCGATGGTCTGCCCCCGCGGCTATGCGGCGCAGTTCGAACACACCGTGATCGTCACCCGCGGCGAACCGATCGTGGTGACCTGAGCGCACAGGAGTCCGGCCATGAGCACGAACAAACCAACCCGGACAGCGGTGGATATCGGCTCACTGCCGCCCCGCACCGGCTCGGGCTACCCGCAGCCGTTCGCCGCGCGCGTATCCGGACGCGACAAGCGCGCCCTCGGCGACCTGTTCGGTCTCACCGCGTTCGGTATCAACCACACCCGGCTGCCGCCCGGCACGGCCTCGGCGCTGCGCCACGCGCACAGCCACGAGGACGAGTTCGTCTACGTGCTGGAAGGCCATCCGGTGCTGGTGACCGATACTGGCGAGACGCCGCTGGCGCCCGGCATGTGCGCCGGTTTTGCCGCCGGCAGCGGCGATGCCCACCACCTGGTCAACCGCGGCGGCACCGACGTGGTGTACCTGGAGATCGGCAGTCGTCACGACGACGACGCGGTCGACTATCCCGACGACGACCTGGCAGGACGCACGGTCGATGGCCAATGGCGCTATTTCCACAAGGACGGTCAACCTTACTGAGCGCGCGACCGCGCTTCCGGGAGCCGACGATGAGCTTCACCCAATCCCTCCGTACCCGCTGGGAGCACGCCGACAGCCTGGTCTGTGTCGGCCTGGATCCCGAGCCGGCGCGCTTCCCGGCGCGCTTCAGCGACACTCCGGACGCGGTGTTCCAGTTCTGCCGCGACATCGTCGATGCCACTGCCGAGTACGTCTGTGCGTTCAAGCCGCAGATCGCGCATTTCGCCGCACTCGGCGCCGAGAGCGCCCTGCTGCGCCTGATCGAGCATGCGCACCGGACCCATCCCGACATCCCGGTGATCCTCGACAGCAAGCGCGGCGACATCGGCAGCACCGCCGCCCACTACGCCCGCGAGGCGTTCGACCGCTACGCCGCCGACGCGGTGACGGTGAACCCCTACCTCGGCCACGACTCGCTGCAGCCGTTCCTCGACTGCGCCGACCGCGGCGTGGTGATCCTGTGCCGGACCTCCAACCCCGGCGCCGGCGACCTCCAGGACCTGACCGTCTCCGGCAACGGCGGCAGCCGCCCGCTGTACCAGCACGTCGCCGAGAAGATCGCCCGCGACTGGAACGGCAACGGCAACTGCGCCCTGGTGGTCGGCGCGACCTGGCCGGAACAGCTGCGCGAAGTGCGTGCGATCGTCGGCGAAATGCCGCTGTTGATCCCCGGCGTCGGCGCCCAGGGCGGCGACGTCGCCGCGGTGGTCGGCAACGCCCGGAGCGCCGACGGCACCGGCATGATCGTCAGCAGCTCGCGCGCGGTGCTGTACGCTTCCAACGGAGAGGACTACATGGACGCCGCCGCGACCGCGGCACGCACCCTGCGCGATCAGATCAACCGGTACCGCTGAGTCGTCCCAACCAACGATATCCGGCTGCGCCCGGATATCTCCCAAGGTTTGCTGCGCAAACCTCGGGCCCCGCCGTTGCGCCTCCACACCCCCATTCGCATCTGCGATGCGAATCGCCCCCTG
>NZ_VICD02000193.1 GCF_006546735.2 Marilutibacter maris
ACGCATCGGTGCCGGACCTGCGCGCCTACAACCGCTATCTGCCGCGTTCGCAGTTGCGGTTCGAGGGCGGCAGCGGCCGGCTCAGCGGCGACCTCAGCGTCGACGGCGCCGGTGCGGTCGGACAGGGCTGGTTGCGGGTCCGGGGACGCGATACCCGCCTGCATGCGGCGGGAATGGCGCTGCGCGGCAACGTCGATATCAACACGCGGTTGCGCCGGGCCGGGATCGAGGACGGCCGCTTCAACATCGACGGCTCCCAGGTCAGGCTCGACAACATCAGCCTGGTCGAGCCCGACGGCGAGGTCCGGCGCGGCTGGTGGGCGCGGATCGATCTGACCCGCGCGCGCCTGGACTGGGATCCGGCACGGGCGGCCGGCCGCGCCGCTGGCGCCGCGGCCGATGTCGATATCGACGGCCATGCCAGGATCACCGCCAGGGACGTGGGCTTCCTGCTGGCGTTGTACGCGCGCCAGCGCGACTATCCCGGATGGGTCGGACGCCTGATCGATGCCGGCCAGGCGCGGGTGACCGGGGACGTGCGCTGGCGCGACGATGTGCTGATCTTCGACAACCTGGTCGCCAACAACGACCGTTTCGACGTCAACGCGCGCCTGCGCCTGCAGGGGCAGGACCGCCGCGGCAATCTCTACGCGCGCTGGGGCGTGCTGAGCATGGCGGTCGACCTGGACGGCGCGCACCGCGAGTACCACCTGTTGCGGGCGCGCAGGTGGTACGACGCCCAGCCGGCGTATATCCGCTGAACGGGCCGGCAGGCCCGGTCTTGCCGCCATTTTTACGCGCTCTGCGCTTTACTGAATCCGCAGGCGGGCAATCGCGTCCCGGCTGCCATCATCATGAACGGGTACGTTCGCGCATCGTTGCTGATCCTGGGGCTGCTGCTCCTGGGGTCGCTGCTGGCGCCGGCGATGTCGGCGCGACAGGCGAGTGCGGCCGACGCAGGCGATGAAGTCGCCGGCACCGAGGCCGCGGGCACAGAAGCTGCCGGTGCCGTCCTGCTGCTGGAGATCAAGGGCGGGATCGGCCCGGCCACCCGCGACTACCTGCGCCGAGGCCTGAAGCAGGCCGCCGAGCAGTCGGCGGCGGCGGTGGTGTTGCGGATCGATACGCCGGGCGGCCTGGATGCGGCGACCCGCGACATCAATCAGGCGATCCTCGCCTCCGAGGTGCCGGTGATCGGCTGGGTCGCCCCCGAGGGCGCGCGCGCGGCCAGCGCCGGTACCTACATCCTGTACGCCTGCCACCTGGCGGCGATGGCGCCGGCGACATCGTTGGGGGCGGCGACCCCGGTGTCGATCGGCGGTGGCGGGCCGGGCATCGCGCCGGACCCGGGCCAATCCCCCGAGGACGGGGACGACGGTGCCGACGAGGGGGCCGGAGCCGGGGACGACAGCGCGATGACCCACAAGGTGGTCAACGACGCGGTCGCCTATCTGCGCAGCCTGGCCGAACTGCGCGGTCGCGACGTCGCCTTCGCCGAGGCTGCGGTGCGCGAGGCGGCGACCCTGTCCGCCGGCCAGGCCCACAAGCGCGGGGTGATTGAGATCATCGCCGCCGACCTGCCGCGCCTGCTGGCCGAGGCCGACGGCCGCAGCGTGCGCCTGCGCGACGGCGAGGCGGTCCTGGGCACCCGCGACCGTCCGGTGGTCACGGTCGAGCCCGGCTGGCGCTTCAGATTGCTGTCGGTGCTGACCGAGCCCAGCGTCGCCTATCTGCTGTTGCTGATCGGTTTGTACGGATTGATCTTCGAGGGCTACAGCCCCGGCGCGATCGTGCCCGGCGTGGTCGGCGCGATCTGCCTGCTGCTGGCGCTGTACGCGCTGCAGGTACTGCCGGTGAACTACGCCGGCGTCGCCCTGATCGTGCTGGGGGTGGTGCTGATCGCGGTCGAGTTCGCGATGCCGAGCTTCGGCGCGCTGGGCATCGGCGGGGTGGTCGCCCTGATCGCCGGCTCGCTGATCATGTTCGACACCCAGGTGCCGGGGTTCGGGGTCTCGGGGCAGCTGATCCTGGGTATCGGCATGGCCAGCGCGCTGACCTTCGCCGGTGCGGTCTGGCTGGCCGCGCGTGCGCGTGCGCGGCCGGTCACCACCGGGGTCGAGGAGCTGCTCGGCGCCAGCGCGTTGGCGCTGGCCGACTTCGATGCCGATGGCCGCGGCACGGTGCGCGTGCATGGCGAGGTCTGGCAGGCGCGCGCCGCGGTTCCGGTCGAACGCGGCGAACCGGTGCGGGTGCAGGCGCTGGACGGACTGGTCCTGCGCGTCGCCCCGGTCGGCGAACGGCCGCAACCCGCGCACGCACAACCTGGAGGTGAGCGATGAACGTGGTCTTCTATGTGCCCCTGTTGCTGATCGTGGTGGCCTTGCTGGCCAGTGCGATCAAGGTGCTGCGCGAATACGAGCGCGGCGTGGTGTTCCAGCTCGGACGGTTCTGGAAGGTCAAGGGGCCGGGCCTGATCATCCTGGTGCCGGTCATCCAGCAGATGGTCCGGGTCGATCTGCGCACGATCGTGATGGACGTGCCCTCGCAGGACCTGATATCGCGCGACAACGTGTCGGTGCAGGTGAATGCGGTGGTGTATTTCAGGGTCGTCGATCCGCAGAAGGCGATCATCAACGTCGAACACTTCTACGAAGCGACCAGCCAGCTCGCCCAGACCACCCTGCGGTCGGTGCTGGGCCAGCACGACCTGGACGAGATGCTGGCCGAGCGCGAGAAGCTCAACGACGACATCCGTTCCATCCTCGATGCGCAGACCGATGCCTGGGGCATCAAGGTCGCCAATGTCGAGATCAAGCACGTCGACATCAACGAGACCATGGTCCGCGCGATCGCCCGCCAGGCCGAGGCCGAGCGTCAACGCCGGGCCAAGGTGATCCACGCCGAGGGCGAGCAGCAGGCCGCCGAGAAGCTGGTCGAGGCCGCCCGCATCCTGGGCGAGGACCCGCGTGCGATCCAGTTGCGCTACCTGCAGACCCTGACCGAGATCGCCGGCGAGAAGAGTTCGACGATCGTGTTCCCGCTGCCGGTCGGCACGGTGGAGGCGCTGGCCCGCCGCCTCGGCGGCGAGGGCGACGGGCGGGCATAGCCGGCGGATCTTCGACGAGCGGATCTCCGACGTGCGGCGGCCCACCGTGGCGCGGCGGTCCTAGACTGGGGTAGGTGGCCGATGCGGCCGTCGTCGTCGCACGGCTTTGGCAACCGATTGCGGTCGCGCAGCCCGGCTGCGGCCGCCCAGAGCAGGTTTAACCAGGAGGTCGGACCATGACTTCGCAACGCTTGCAGGAATTCCTGACCGAGCAGCAGGTCGATTTCCACACCGTGACCCACCCGCATGCGTTCACCGCGGTGCAGACCGCCGCCAGCGCGCATATCGACAGCCATGCGATGGCCAAGACCGTGATGGTCAGGGTCGACGGCAAACTGGCGATGGCGGTGCTGCCATCCAACGAATGGCTCGACATCGAGCGCCTGCGCGACGCCGCCGGCGCGCGCGAGGCGAGGCTGGCGAGCGAGGCCGAGTTCCGCGACCGCTTCCCCGAGTGCGAGGTCGGCGCGATGCCGCCGTTCGGCAATCTGTACGGGATGGAGGTCTATGTCGCCGACAGCATGGCCGACGACGAGCGGATCGCGTTCAACGCCGGCAGCCACCGCGAGCTGATGTGGGTCCGCTGGCAGGATTTCGAGCGGCTGGTGCATCCGCACATGGCGTCGATGACCCGCCATTGATCGATCGCGGTGGTCCGGGCCGCCGGGCGGATGAACGACAACCACAGCGCCGTTCGCTGCGCCCGGAACTGTGACCGGACTCCCGGCGTGCCGGCGCATGCCCGAACACGCGTGCGTATAGAACGCGTACGCCGCGACCGCTGCGCGAGCCGTCACGGTTTCGGGAATGGCTCGCGCACGCGGTTCACCCGTTCATCCGGCGCAAATTCAAGCTGTCCTAGCTTCGCTGTCGGCGCATCCCCCGCACGGCATGCCCGCATGCCGCGACGCCGCAAATGAACATGTAAGGAGAATCGCAACATGACCATGCCCCTGTCCCGAAAGGCCGTCCTGGCCGTCGTCCTGGCCAGCGCCACGCTGGCCGGCTGCAGCCACTACGTGAAGCGCGACGAGTTCGACGCCGCGATCGCCGACCTGCGTGCCGCCGACGCCCGCCTGGAATCGCAGATCCAGGAACTGTCGGCCAAGCACGATGCCCTGGTCACCCAGATGGCCGGCCGCACCCGCGTCGACACCGCCGCCTATTTCGCCACCAACGAGGCGATGCTCAGCGAGGACGCCAAGCCGCTGCTGGACGACTTCGCCAATGCCATCCGCAGCAGCCACAGCAGCGCGATGATCACCGTCGAAGGCTTCGCCGATCCGTCCGGCTCGGCCGCCTACAACAAGCGCCTCGGCCAGCGCCGCGCCGACGCCGCCCGCGATTACCTGGTCAACAGCGCCGGCCTACCGGCGACCCAGGTGCGCTCGGTCAGCTATGGCGAGGACGAGAACCGCCAGGTGCGCCCGGGCGCCACCGGCGAGGCCGGCCGCGACAACCGCCGGATCGCCCTGGTCGTCGACTACGCCGGACCGAAGACCGCCAGCACCATGTAAGGACTCTCGGGCAGGGATGCATCGAACGCGAAGGGCGCCTGAGGGCGCCCTTCGTCGTTTGCGCGGCCGGCGATGCGTTACTGGCCGGGCATCGCGACCGGCGCGGTGCCGTCGGCCGCGCTCACGCGGCGGTGCCGCGCTTGTGGAAGTAGACCTGCTCGGCGGCCCAGCGCAGCGGCGGGGAGTGCATGAACAGGTCGAACGGCCAGTCGAACTGCAGGCGGTCGTAGGCCCAGCGCAGGGCGCGCTTGGTGCGGAAGCGCGGCGCCGCGGCCATCGCCACCGGTTCGGGACGCGGGCCGTCGCCGCGCACATGGGCGGCGATCGCGCGCCCGCTGGCCCAGCCATGTTCCCAGGCCGAGTGGATGCCGCCGGCGGTGACCGGCGAGACGATGCCGGCGGCGTCGCCGGTCAGCATCACCCCGTCGCCGACCATCGGCCAGACCGGGCCGCTGCACGGGATCAGGCCGGCGCGGGTGGTGCCGGGTTTGAGGCGGCGGGGCAGGCCGCCGGCCGCGCCGACCCGTAGCAGGAAGCCGTCGATGTCGGGCACCCGCGCGTTGCCGGGATCGTGGCGCAGCGCCAGCCCGGCCTGGATGCCGGTCGGGCTCTGCGCGATCCAGCCGATGTAGCCGGGCGCGTAGCGCTTGCTGATGAAACAGTGCAGGGCCTCGGGGTGTTGCAGGCAGGCGCCGGGGAACTCGTATTCGACCCCGTACAGGAACTGCCGGACCTGACCCAGGCCGGTGCGCGCGGCCACCCGCGAGCGGGCCCCGTCGGCGCCGACCAGGTAGCGGCAGCGGCCGACGCCCTCGATGTGCCAACCGCCGTCGACCCGGCGCGCATCGGTGAACGGGGTGCCCAGGCGCAGCTCGACGTCGTGGCTGCGCAGTTGCCCGGCCAGCCAGCGCATCACCTGCGGGGTGTCGGTGGTCTGGAAGTAGTAGCCGGGCGCGGCGAGGGCGATCTGCTTCAGGCTGGGCGCGTACAGCCGCACCTGTTCCACCCGCCGGGTCAGGGGCGCCGGCAACTGGCCCAGCAGGGTCTGCTCGGCGGCTTCCTTGACGATGATGCCGGTGGTGTGGAGCTTCTCGCCGGGATCGCGCTTGCGTTCGAGGACGACGACACGCAGCCCGGACTGGGCGGCGGCGAGGGCGCAGGCGGCGCCGGCGAAACTGGCGCCGACCACGACCAGATCGTAATCGTGGGAGACCGGGGGCAGGGGCATGGGCATGTCCGTGGAGAGGCGACATGCGCAGTCTCGATCCCGCCGGCGTGGGCAGGATGGCGGCTGTGTGAAGCCGGTGCGAAGTGGCGCCGGCATGGATCGCATCCGCCGCGGACGGCGCCGGGCGGCGTACCGATCAGGACGACTTCATTGCCTTGCGGGCCTGTTCGACCAGTGCCAGTGGGGCACTGATCGAGGGGCGGCTGCGCGCATAGACCACCGCGATGCGGGTGCCGCGCGGATGCGCGTCCCAGGTCTCGTCGGAAACCAGGGACAGGTGCCGGTGATGCTTGCCGCTGGCGTCGATGTATTCGTAGCGGATCCGCTTCTGCGCCTGGTAGGTACGGGCTGTGTGACTGACCTGCTCGATCACCCGGCCCTCGGTCTCGACGCCTTCGGCCAGCAGCCGCCGCATCTGCAGGCCGCGGCGGGCGAGAACCGCGACCATCGCCAACAGCAGGACGATGGGAATGCCGATGCCCAGCAACAGGCCTGTCATGTCCGTTCCGGTATCCGTCTTCCCAGACACCAACGTAAAAACCGACCACGGGCGGACTGCGGCCGCCGTTCATGTCCGCGCCGCGGCACGGTCGCCGGTCGGTCGGCCGCTGGCAACGGTGCCCGCAAGATAAAGCGAAGGGCGCCGTTGAGGCGCCCCTCGTGGGGATCACGCGAT
>NZ_VICD02000194.1 GCF_006546735.2 Marilutibacter maris
CGCCGATGCGGCGCCCCGGCACCGCTCACTGCGCGAGCACGTACTCCAGCGTTTCCGCCAACCAATCGTCGGATCGCAGGACCACGTCCGGCACCACGCCCTGGCGCTCGATCGACGCACCGTCGCGGGTCTGGATCTGGCAGATCGGCACGTAGGCGAAGTATGCGTCGTTGCTGACCATGGTCACCGGGTTGCCGGCCCCGGCGGTGGTGCTCCCCAGCACGGTCGCGCGCTTCATCTGCTGCACGATGAAGGCGAAATACTCGGCCGCCGACCCGGTGTCCTCCGACACCATGACGTAGACCGGCGTCTGCGGGAACTTCGGCCCCGGCGCATGGTTGTACGGCACCTCGCTGCGCTTCCACTCCGTCTCGCCGGTGCACCTCTTGACCAGCAGGTCCTGGTAGTCGTCGTCCGCGAACAGATGCCGGTTTACGAAACCGCTGGCGCGCCCATCTCCGCCGGGATTGCCGGTGAGGTCGAAGATCAGCGCGTCGACGCCCTCCAGCAGCTCGAGCGCGCTGATGATCCTGGCGAATGCGACATCGTCGGCGAGATGGCGGTCCCAGCGGATGTAGCCGACATTGGGCGGCAACACCCGCACCTGGGTGATGCCACCGTTCCAGTTCGTCTCGGGCTCGGCCTTGTCGTCGGCATCGGGCGTATCCGCCTTCGCCGCCTTCACCACCGGACCGGCGTAGAAATGGACGTCGCCGGAGGTCTCGCGCAGCAATGCGGTCACCCGCTTGAGCCGGTCGCGCGCGGGCAGCGCGGCCAGTTCGCCCGAGCGCTGCGCGGCACGCAGCTGGCGGCACAGTCGCCTGCCCATCGCCGGGTCGTAGTAGACCCGCTCGATCGCCTCGCACTGGAACTGGACCAGTGCCTTCGTGTCCCGCTCGGCCGTTCCGGAATCGGCGGCCCCGGCCGAGACCCCGGCGCATCCCAGGAACACCCCCAAAATCATCGCCCACCGCAAGTACCGCATACCCCCTCCAATGTTCGTGCGCCGCCGGACAGCGGCCTCGTTTGGATGCGGGGTGGAGCGAGGCGTTTAAGGCGACGGGCGGACGGGAGCGACATTGCCTACCAGAGGTGCCGTAGCTACCGGTAACACGAGCCCAGATCGATGTCCGAAAGCGGCCAGACCCGACATCCGGGCGGGACCATCATCCTCGCACCGCCCCCGTTGAGACCGAGGTACCGCAATGTCAGTCACCCAATCCGCCTTCAAGATCGTCGCCCTGCCGGCCGAGCCGTTCGCGCCGCTGTTCGAGCTGGACGACGCCAGCCTGACCGCGCGCGGCATGCGCCGCTGCATCGCCGACGACCCCACGGCCTATCCCTGCCGGGTCAGCCTGGACAACGCCGCGGTCGGCGAAGAAGTCCTGCTACTGCCGTTCGACCATCACGTGACCGCATCGCCGTATCGCGCCTCGGGCGCGATCTTCGTCAGCCGCGACGCGGTCCGGGCCGAGCCGGCGGTCAACGAGGTGCCGCCGCAGTTCCGCCGCAAGCGCTTGTCGGTGCGCGCCTACAACCGCGACGGCGACCTGATCGGCGCCGACGTCACCACCGGCGACGCGCTGGAAGCCTGCATGTCCGCCCTGCTGGAGGTCGCCGAGGTCGAGTGCCTGCATCTGCACCATGCCGCCCATGGCTGCTATCTGTGCCGGGTCGAACGTGCCGATGCGGCTCGGGGTGCCTGAACCCGCGGAGGCGTCAGCCTGTCGCAGCGGCGCTCAGGCGCCGCTGCCGCTGCCGTAGTCCTGGTAGGACTTCTCCTCGACGTAGGACGAGCCCAGCGCGAGGTTGATCTCCTTCTTGATCCGGGCGCGGGTGTCGTTCTCGAAATAGACGCTGCGCGCCAGCTTCACGAACTCCTGGTCGAAGGCCTGCGCCTTCTCCTTGAGCCGGATGTCGTCCTCGATCTCCCACAAGCGCTCGTTGACCGCCTTCAGGTCGGCCCGCAGGCGGACGATGTCCTTGCCGGCGGCCGGGTGCGCCATCCAGGTCTTCTCCAGCGCCGAAAGCTCGTTGCGGACATTGGCGAGCTTGGCTTCGTCGCTCATGCGCTCGGACTTGATCTGCAGGATCGCGATCTTGTCGAGCAGCTCACCGAAGGAAACGGGGACGAGGATTTCGGACATGCGCAGGGCCGGTCTGTGGGAGACGCTGCAGTGTAACGCGACAGCCCCGTGCCGCCGCCGCACGAGCTGAACGCGACCCGCATCGGGGCCGCTTCCGGGCCGCGGCCGCACCGGTTCCGCGGGCGGATTCGATTCCGATGACGGAACCGCTTGCCGGCCCCGGTTCCGCCCCGTATCATGGCGCCCCCGCGCCTGCTGGAAGTTGCCGGCAGGACACCGGAGAGGTGGCAGAGCGGTTGAATGTACCTGACTCGAAATCAGGCAGGCGTTAATAGCGCCTCGGGGGTTCGAATCCCCCCCTCTCCGCCAGATATGAAAAACGCCCCCTCGTGGGGCGTTTTTCGTATCTGACTGAGTGCGGGGATCTGGATGAGAACCCGTGCCGCAGGCACGGTTCGACAGATCGGCACGACCGCCGATCTGGACGGCCGAAGGCCGCCCCGCAGGGGCGAGGGCCACGGATGGCCCGAGTCCATCCCCCTCGATCCGTTCGCCGCCCCCCTCAAGGTGCGCGCTGCTCCTCAAACACAACGCCCCCTCGTG
Organism: Marilutibacter maris; assembly: GCF_006546735.2. Classification (GTDB taxonomy): domain Bacteria; phylum Pseudomonadota; class Gammaproteobacteria; order Xanthomonadales; family Xanthomonadaceae; genus Marilutibacter; species Marilutibacter maris. The sequence continues at coordinate 2,691 of NZ_VICD02000194.1, forward strand.
GGGCGTTTTTCATATCTGGCGGAGTGCGGGGACCTGGATGAGCACACCTGCTCGGAAAGCCCGCGCGCAGCGCGGTTCGACAGATCGGCACGACCGCCGATCTGGACGGCCGAAGGCCGCCCCGCAGGGGCGAG
>NZ_VICD02000195.1 GCF_006546735.2 Marilutibacter maris
CTGCGCAAACCTTGGGCCCCGCCGTTGCGCTTCCACACCCCCATTCGTGCCTGCGGCACGAATCGCCCCCTGACTCAGGGGGGAACGATATCCGGCCGCGCCCGGATATCTCCCAAGGTTTGCTTTGCAAACCTCGGGCCCCGCCGGTGCGCTTCCAGACCCCCATTTGCATCTGCGATGCGAATCGCCCCCTCATTCAGGGGCTGGGTCAGTGCCGTATCGCATCTCGTAGGAGCGGCGTGAGCCGCGATTGAACACGGGAGGGGCCGGCGCGGGCGCGCAAACGACGAACCCGCCACGTGGGCGGGTTCGTCGTATCGCTCCCGGTACGGGCCGGATCAGTCGTGGCTCAGATCCGGTTTTTCGTCGAGCCTGTCGCCAAGCACGCGCCGGACCACGACATAGAAGATCGGGATGAACAACACGCCCAGGAAGGTCGCGAAGACCATGCCGCCGATCACGCCGGTACCGATCGCGTGGCGGGCGTTGGCGCCCGCGCCGCTGGACAGCACCAACGGCACCACGCCGAGGATGAACGCGAACGAGGTCATCAGGATCGGCCGGAAGCGCAGCTTGCAGGCCTCGATCGTCGCCTCGCGCAGGGTCTTGCCCTCCAGCCGCTGCTCGATCGCGAACTCGATGATCAGGATCGCGTTCTTCGCCGCCAGGCCGATCACCGTGATCAGGCCGATCTTGAAGTAGATGTCGTTGGTCAGGTCGCTGGGGTGGAGCATGGTGAACACCACCGCGCCGAGCACGCCCAGCGGCACCACCAGCAGGACCGCCACCGGCACCGACCAGCTCTCGTACAGCGCGGCCAGGCACAGGAACACCACCAGGATCGACAGCGCCATCAGCATCGGGCCCTGCTGGCCGGAGATGATTTCCTGATAGGACTGGCCGGTCCAGTCGTAGCCGAAGCCGTCCGGCAGCTCGGTGTCGACGATGCGTTCCATCGCGGTCATCGCCTCGCCCGAACTGTGGCCCGGCGCCTGCGAACCGACGATCTCGACCGCGGCGTAGCCGTTGTAGCGGTTCAGCGACGGCGAGGCCATCACCCAGTGGCTCTTGACCACGTTGGCCAGCGGCACCATCGCGCCGGTGGTCGCGTCGACGCCGCCGGAGGGATCGAACAGCGGGCTGGGCGTATAGAAGCGCGCCAGCGACTCAGGCCCGGTGCGGAACTGCGCATCGGCCTGCATGGTCACCCGCTTGATCCGGCCCTGGTCGCTGAAGTCGTTGACGTACACCGGCGCCAGCATCAGCTGGATCGCGTTGTAGATGTCGTTCACCGACAGCCCCATCGCCTGCGCCTGCACACGGTCGACATCGAGCTTCAGCTGCGGCGCCGGCTCCAGCGTATTGGGCCTGACCGCGGTCAGCGCCGGGTCCTCGCCGGCCTTGCCCAGCAGGGTGTTGCGCGCCTGCGCGAGCGCGTCGCGGCCGTTGCCGCCACGGTCCTGCAGGTACATGTCGAAGCCGCCGAACGCGCCCAGGCCGCTCACCGTCGGCAGGTTGATCACGAAGATCTGCGCGTCGCGGATGCCGTACAGCGCGCGGTTCGCGTTGGAGATGAATTCCATCGCGGTGAGGTCGCGCTCGTCCCAGGGCTTGAGGCGGATGAAGGCGATGCCGACGTTCTCGCCCTGGCCGACGAAGCTGAAGCCGGCGACCTGCATCATGCCGTCGTAGCCTTCCTGCTGCTCCAGCGTCTCGCGGACCTGGGTGAGCACGTCCTTGGTGCGCTCCAGGGTCGCGCCCGGCGGCAACTGGACCAGGCCGATCGCATAGCCCTGGTCCTCCTCGGGCAGGAAGCTGCCGGGCATGCGGGTGAACAGGAAGCCGCACAGCACCGCCAGCAGGGCGAACACCATCATCCAGCGCGGCGCATGGCGGATCGCGCCGGTGATGTGGCCGACGTAGGTGTTGGCGACCTTGCCATAGCCCCAGTCGAAGGCACGGAAGACGATGTTCTTCTTCGCGTGGTGGGTCGGCTTGAGCATGGTCGCGCACAGCGCCGGGGTGAAGGTCAGCGCGAGGAACGCCGAGAACGCCATCGAGGTGGCGATGGTCAGCGCGAACTGCTTGTAGATCTCGCCGGCCGAGCCACCCTGGAACGCGGACGGGATGAACACCGCCGCCAGCACCACGGTGATCGCGACCACCGCGCCGCTGATCTGGCCCATCGCCTTGACCGTGGCGTCCTTCGGCGACAGCCCCTCCTCGGTCATCAGGCGCTCGACGTTCTCGATCACCACGATCGCGTCGTCGACCACGATGCCGATCGCCAGCACCATGCCGAACAGGGTCAGCTGGTTGATGGTGAAGCCGATCACGTACATGCCCAGGAAGGTGCCCAGCAGCGCGATCGGGATGACCAGGGTCGGGATGATCGTCGCGCGGAAGTTCTGCAGGAAGATCAGCATCACCAGGAACACCAGCACGATCGCCTCGAGCAGGGTGTGCACGACCTCCTCGATCGACACCTCGACGAAAGTCGAGCTGTCGTAGGGCACGAACCAGCTGACCCCCGGCGGGAAGGTCGCCTCCAGCTCGGCCATCCGCGCCTTGACCGCCTCGGCCACGCCCAGGGCGTTCGCGCCCGGGCTCAGCTGGACCGCGAATGCGCCGGTCGGGGCGCCGTTCCACTGGCTGTCGAAGCCGTAGGACTGCGCGCCCAGCTCGATCCGGGCGACGTCGGCCAGGCGCACCGTGGTGCCGTCCTCGTTCGCGCGCAGCAGGATGTTGCCGAACTGCTCGGGGGTGCTGAAGCGGCCCTCGGCCGAGACCGTGGCGGTGAAGCCCTGGCCCGGCGGCGACGGTTCGGAGCCGATCGAGCCGGCCGCGAACTGCACGTTCTGGCCGCGCACCGCCGCCAGCACCTGGCTGGCCGACAGTCCGAAGCCGCGCAGCTTATCGGCGTCGAGCCAGATGTTCATCGCATACGAACTGCCGAACTGCTGGGTGCTGCCGACGCCGGGCACGCGCGAGATCTGGTCGATCACCCGCGAGCCGACCAGGTCGTTGAGCGCATTGCGGTCGACGCCCGGATTGTCCGAGCGCACCGCGACCACCATCAGGAAGCCGGAGTTGGCCTTGGCCACCACCACGCCCTGCTGGGTCACCTCCGAGGGCAGTCGCGGGGTCGCCAGCGACACCTTGTTCTGCACCTGCACCTGGGCGATGTCGGGATCGGTGCCCGGCTTGAAGGTCAGCGTGATCGAGCTGCCGCCGGAGGCGCTGGAGGAGGAGCTGAAGTAGTCGAGGTTGTCGATGCCGGTGAGCTGCTGCTCGATCACCTGGGTGACCGCGGCCTCGGCGGTCTCCGCGCTCGCGCCCGGATAGCCGGCCGAGACGATCACCTGCGGCGGCGCGATGTTCGGGTAGGACTCGACGCCGAGGTTGAAGATCGCCAGCACGCCGGCCAGCGAAATCAGGATCGCGACGACCCAGGAAAAGACCGGGTGGTTGATGAAGAATCTGGACATGGTGGCGGATCAGCCTTCGCTGGAGGCGTCGTCGGCCGCGTCCGCCGGAGCGGGAGCGGCCGGCTCGGCGGCATCTTCGGCATCCGGCCCGGTCCCGGCAGGCGCCGCCGCCGGCGCAGATGCGGGGGCCCCG
>NZ_VICD02000196.1 GCF_006546735.2 Marilutibacter maris
GCAGAGGACGGCGGCCGTAGAGGCGCCCATGTCTGAGCGCAGCGAGTTTGGGCGCCGTGCCGCCGGCCTCGAGGCGCACAGGGGACCGGGGCGGCACAGCCGTCCCGGCGGGCGTCAGGAGCAAGCGGTTTTGGTTCCTTTTGCCAAGACAAAAGGAACCCGCCGAAGGCGGAAGCTTCTGATCTTGGCTCGGGAAAAACAAAACCCTTGATAAGCAACCCGCTGAAGGCGGAAGCCTCCGACCTTGGGTTCAAGGCGCCGGAGCCTTTGCTCATGCGTAAATAGACGGCAAGAATAGACGGCAAGGCAAAAACAAGAGGGCCGGCATTTGCCGGCCCTTCTGGCTGCGGTACGAGAGTGGGATCAGCCCTTGGCCGGCTGATCCTGCTCCGTCGCGGCCTCGCCGCCATCGGCGGCGGGAGCGGCCGGTGCCGGGGCGGCACTGGCCTGCCAGCCGCAGGTCTTGCCCTCGTTCTGCTGCTTCAGCCAGTCCTGCAGCGGCGCGAAGTATTCCAGCACCGCCGAGGCGTCCATGCTCTCGCCGCCGGTCAGTTCCTTGAGGGTCTGCTGCCACGGCTGGCTGGCGCCCTTGCTCAGCATCGCCTGGAACTTCTCGCCGGCTTCCTTGTTGCCGTAGAAGCTGCACTGGTAGAGCGGGCCCTCGTGGCCGGAAGCGTCGCACAGCGCCTTGTAGAACTGGAACTGCAGCACGTGCGAGAGGAAGTAGCGGGTGTACGGGGTGTTGCCCGGCACGTGGTACTTGGCGCCCGGATCGAAGAACTCCTCGCCACGCGGGGTGACCGGGGCGACGCCCTGGTACTTGGCCTTCAGGTCCCACCACGCCTTGTTGTATTCCTCGGGCTTGATCGTGCCGTCGAACACGCCCCAGCGCCAGCGGTCGATCATCAGGCCGAACGGCAGGAACGAGACCTTGGCCAGCGCCATCCGCATCTGCGCGTTGATCAGCGCCTGCTCGCTCTGCTGCTGCTCGCCGACCAGGTCGATAGAGTTCAGGTACTCCGGCGTCATCGCCAGCACGATGGTGTCGCCGATCGCCTCGTGGAAGCCGTCGTGGGCGCCGGTCTGGAAGATCGGCGGCTGGTCCTTGTACAGCATGTAGTAATAGACGTGGCCGAGCTCATGGTAGATCGTGGTGAAATCTTCCTCGTTCGGCTTGATGCACATCTTGGTGCGCACGTCGTCGGCCATGTCCATCGGCCAGGCGCTGGCGTGGCAGACCACGTCGCGGTCGCGCGGCTTGATGAACTGGGTCCGGTCCCAATAGGTGGCCGGCAGCTTGGGCATGCCCAGCGAGGTGTAGAAATCCTCGGCGCGCTCGGTCATCTGGCGGGCGGTGGCGAGGTCGGCGGCGCGCTCCATCTCGACCAGGTCGGAGGCATCGCGCTCGCCGCGGTGCTTGGCCATCTGGGCGGAGAAGTTGTTCTGCCACTGGCTCTCCAGCGCGCCGGTGACGTCGAGGCTGCCGGCGTTCTTGTACGGGGCGAGGATGTCCCAGAGGTTGCCCCAGTCCTGCTGCCACATGTTGCCCATCAGGTGGGCCGGCAGCATGCCGCCGGCGACCTCGCCCTTGTCGGCGCCGTACTTGGCTTCCAGGCGGGTGCGGGTATAGCAGTGCAGCTGTTCGTACAGCGGCTTGACCTGGCCCCACAGGCGGTCGGTCTCGGCGGCGATCTCGACCGGGGTCATGTCGTAGCCCGAGCGCCACATCTCGCCGGCGTCGGCATAGCCCATCTCCTGGGCGCCTTCGTTGACCAGTTCGACGAAGCGGGTGTAGTCCTTGCGCATCGGCACCGAGATCGTGTGCCAGCCCTGCCAGGCATCGAGCTGGTCGGCGTAGTCGCGGTCGTGGCGCAGCACGTCCTCCAGCTCGCCGAGCTGACGGCACTGCTTGTCGTCGCCTTCGCCGGTGCAGTAGCTGCCGGCGCCGTACATGCCTTCCATCTTGGTCGCCAGCGAAGCCAGCTCCTCCAGCTTGGCCGGGTCCTTGGGCGCCGGCATCGAGGTGCCGAGCTTGAGCAGCTGGATCGCGCGCGCGGTCTGCGGCGACATTTCCTGGCCCTCGAACTTCCTGGACTGCTCGATCCAGCTGTTGAGCTGGGCCAGCATGCGCTCGTTGGCCTTGGAGGCGATCAGCTGGCTGTCGCTGTTGATATAGGTGGAGGCGAGCCACTGCGCGGAGGTGATCTCCGGGGTCATCGCGCGCATTTCGTCGTTGACGCGGGCGACGAACTGGTCGGCGGTCTCGCCTTCGGGCGCGACCGAGGTGCCGGCGGAGTCGTCGCTGCCGTCGCGGGAGCAGGCGGACAGGCCGAGCACGGCGATGACGCTGAGCGCGAGTAGCGCGCGGACGGGTTTCATGGGTGACTCTCCTCGAACAGGGCGCATCGATGCGCTGAAACGACAAAGGCTAGAGGCCGCCCGGAGCGGGCGCAAGTGACGGCGGGACTAGTGCCCGGCGGTGACGGTCGTGACGGCAGGAGGCGTCAACACCCGCCGCGCGATGTCGGCGAGGCCGCGCGCCTGCAGCCACTGCCAGGCGTTGTCGGCGTCGTGCTCGAAATAGGCCCGGGCCGAGCCGAGCCGGAAGGTGTAGCCCCAGGCGTCCATGTCGGCGAGCACGCGCGCGCGGCCGACCCCGGGCAGGGCGTCGCCGAGCAGGGCCTGCAGCACGCAGACCGCGTCCTCCTCCTCGATCGAGTCGGTGGCGTCGGTGTGGACCGCGGCGCGGCGTTCCGGCGGCAGTACGATCAGGTGCGCGGCCTCGTGCAGCAGGGAATGCACGGGGGTATCGCCGCGCGCGTAGACCGTGCTGCCGATCAGTCCGGCCTCGCAGTCGCCCCAGTAGCTGCCGGGAATCGCGGCGCCATCGGCGACGCGCTCCAGCCGCAGCCCGTAGCCCGCGAGCAGGTCGGCGACGGCGTCGAAGGCGATGTCGGCGAGGGTCAACATGGGATGAGGAGCGAGTGACAAGGAGTGAGAAGTGAGAGAAGTGCTTTCTCACTTCTCCCATGCTTGCCTTCGCCCCTCACGCTTGCGCGGTGTTCTCCGGCAGCGAGACCGAGATGTCGAGCACCTTGTTTTCGCCTTCGCCGATCAGATCGACCTTCACCGCCTCGGCGTCGACGTTGACGTACTTGCGGATCACCTCGAGCAGCTCGCGCTGCAGGGTCGGCAGGTAGTCGGGGCCGCCGCGGGTCGCGCGCTCGTGGGCGACGATGATCCGCAGGCGGTCCTTGGCGACGGACGCGGTCTGTTTCTTGGCCAGCAGGAAGTCGAAAATCCCCATCATCAACCTCCGAACATCTTGCTGAAGAAGCCCTTCTTCTCGACGGTGGTGAAGCGCATCGGGCGGGTGTCGCCGAGCAGGCGGGCGACGGCGTCGTCATAGGCCTGGGAGGCGTCGGACTCGGTGTCGAGGATGACCGGCTCGCCCTTGTTGGAGGCGTGCAGGACATCGCTGGACTCGGGGATCACGCCGATCGTCTTGAGGCCGAGGATCTCCTCGACGTCGCCGACGCTGAGCATCTCGCCGGTATCCACGCGCTTGGGGCTGTAACGGGTCAGCAGCAGGTGTTCCTTGACCCGCTCGCCGTTCTCGGCCTTGCGGGTCTTCGACGACAGCAGGCCGAGGATGCGGTCGGAGTCGCGCACCGAGGAGACTTCCGGGTTGACCACGACCACGGCCTGGTCGGAGAAGTACATCGCCAGGAAGGCGCCCTTCTCGATGCCCGCCGGCGAGTCGCAGACGATGTAGTCGAAGCCGTCGTCGGCCATCTCCTTGAGGACCTTCTCCACGCCTTCCATCGTCAGCGCGTCCTTGTCGCGGGTCTGCGAGGCGGCGAGCACGTACAGATTGTCGAAGCGCTTGTCCTTGATCAGCGACTGCTTGAGCGTGGATTCGCCGTTGACCACGTTGACGAAGTCGTACACGACGCGGCGCTCGCAGCCCATGATCAGGTCGAGGTTGCGCAGGCCGACGTCGAAATCGATGACCGCGACCTTGTGCCCGCGACGGGCGAGGCCGCAGGCGAGGCTGGCGCTGGTGGTGGTCTTGCCGACGCCGCCCTTGCCTGAGGTGACTACGATGATTTCGGCCAAGTTCAAGTCCTCCAATGGAGCGGCATCAGTCAAGTGCCGCGATTTTTAGTTGTTGGTCTTCCAGCCAGACCTGAACGGCCTTGCCGCGCAGGTCGGAAGGGATGTCCTCGAGCACCCGGTAGTGGCCGGCGATGGCCACCAGCTCGGCGTGGAACTCTCGACAGAAGATACGGGCTTTTTCGTTGCCCTGGGCGCCCGCGAGCGCACGCCCGCGCAGCGGCCCGTAGATGTGCACCGAGCCGTCGGCGATGACCTCGGCGCCGGCGCCGACCGAGGTCAGCACGGTCAGGTCGCGGTTGTCGGCATAGACCTGCTGGCCGGA
>NZ_VICD02000018.1 GCF_006546735.2 Marilutibacter maris
CGGCCTCCAGGCCGAGCTGGCGGCGCTGGGCGGCGCTGGGCGCCTGCACGGTCAGGCCCAGCGGGTTGCCGGAGGAGGCCTGCGCACCGTCGTCCTCGTCCGGGCCGGTCGGCGCAGCACTGGCGACCTCGCCTTCCAGCGCGCCGAGCACGACCTCGACATCGCGCTTGTCGCCATCCCGCACGACGCCCAGGCGCACCCGGGTGCCCGGGGCCTTGGCGCCGATCAGCGGCGGCAGGTCGGCCGAGGTATTGACCGGACGGCCATCGACGCTGCGGATCACGTCGCCGACCTCCATGCCCGCCTTGTCGGCGGCGCTTCCGGGGCTGACCACCGACACCAGCGCGCCGCTGGTGTTCTGCAGCCCGAAGCCGCGCGCGGTCTCGGCATCGATCGCCTGCACCTGCACGCCGAGCAGGCCGCGCCGCACCGAGCCGGTCTCCTTCAGCTGCTCGGCCGCGTTCATCGCCAGGTCGATCGGGATCGCGAAGCTCACGCCCATGTAGCCGCCGGAATTGGAGAAGATCTGCGAATTGATGCCGATCACTTCGCCGCTGGTGTTCAGCAGCGGGCCGCCGGAGTTGCCGCGGTTGATCGCCACGTCGCTCTGGATGAACGGCACGTACTGCTGGCCGGAATACGGGTTGCTGCGACCGACCGCACTGACGATGCCGGCGGTGACCGAATGGTCGAGCCCGAACGGCGAACCGATCGCGACCACCCACTGGCCGGGCTTGGTCAGGCCGGCATTGGCCGCGCGCAGGAACGGCAGCCCCTTGGCATCGATCTTGAGCAGGGCGACGTCGTACTGCTCGTCGCTGCCGACCACCTCGGCCTCCATCTCGCGCCGGTCGGACAAGCGCACGGTGACCTTGTCGGCGCCATCGACGACATGGTGATTGGTCAGCAGATAGCCGTCGTCCGAGATCAGGAAGCCGGTCCCCAGCGAGGTGCCGCCGCCGCGCGGGCCGCCCGGCCCCGGCTGGCCCGGACCACCGGGAGTCGGGAACTGGTCGCCGAAGAAGCGGCGAAAGAACTCGGGAATCTGGTCCTGGCCGGGCGCCTGCCCGCGGGCGACGCGACGCGGGGCGATCTCGGCACTGACATTGACCACCGCCGGTCCGACCCGCTGCA
>NZ_VICD02000197.1 GCF_006546735.2 Marilutibacter maris
GCAGAGGACGGCGGCCGTAGAGGCGCCCATGTCTGAGCGCAGCGAGTTTGGGCGCCGTGCCGCCGGCCTCGAGGCGCACAGGGGACCGGGGCGGCGCAGCCGGCCCGGCGGGCGTCAGGAGCGAGCGGTTTTGGTTCCTTTTGCCAAGACAAAAGGAACCCGCCGAAGGCGGAAGCCTTTGATCTTGAGATCAAAGGTGGGAATCAGTAGCAACGGCAACGGCGGAGCCCGGTTCAGGAAGCCGGTCTCGGCCTGACTGGCCGGCCGGGCCGGCTTGAATGCTGCCGGCCCGGTACAATCGGCGTTTTCGCCGAATCCGAACCGTCCCATGTACGAACCCACCATCGACGCCCTCCGCCGCGGCGCCGCCGCCGAAGCCGTGACCGCCGCCCGTGAAGTCGTCGAGGCGCAGCCGCAGGACCCGGTCGCCCAGCGCCTGTTGTCGGCCGCACTGCGCATGAGCGGCGACCGCGCCGGTGCGCTGGCGGCGATCGACCGCGCCATCGAGCTGCTGCCGGAGGACGCCCAGGCGCACATGGAGCGTGCCGGTCTGCTGCTGGACGAGCGCGCGCTGGACGAGGCCCAGGTGTCGTTGGCGCAGGCGGTCGGGCTGGATCCGAACAAGTTCCCGGCCTACGTGATGCAGGCGCAGCTGGCGGTGGGGCGTGGCGATCTCGACCAGGCCGAGAGCCTGATCAAGACCGCCGCCCGGATCGCGCCCGAAGACCCGCAGGTGCTCGCCCTGGAGGGCACCCTGGCGCTGCGGCGCGGCAACCCGGACCGTGCGCTGTCGATCCTCAGCCAGGCCTCGCAGCGCCATCCCGACGAGGCGATCCTGCGTCACGCGCTGGGTTTCGCCTACGCCGCCAAGGGCCACTACGCGTTCGCCGAGCAGGCCTTCCGCGGCCTGCTCGAGCGCTATCCGTCCAATCCGTTGCGGGCGATGGTCGCCGACCTCGTGCGTCGCCAGGGCCGCCCGGGCGAGGCGGTCGACGAGCTGCTGCCGATCCTCGACCAGGGCGGCGACAGCCCGGCGCTGCGGCGCCTGATCGGCGAGATGGAGCTGGAGGCGGGGCGTCCGGACAGTGCGGTGGTGCGACTGAAGAGCGTGCTGGTCGAGCAGCCGCGCGACCGTCGCACGGTGGTCGCGCTGACCGAAGCCTGGCGTCGTTGCGATCAGGCCGACGATGCCCGCGCGACCCTGGAGATGCTGCTGGCGGGGAATCCGGACGCGGCCGACCTGTGGTATGCGCGGCTGATGTTCGAGCCCTTTGCCAGCGACAACGCGCGCGAGGTGGTCGAGCGCTGGCTGACGGCGATGCCGGACTTCGTGCCGGCGCTGGAGGCGCGCGCGACCATCCACCAGCAGGTCGGCGAGACCGAGCAGGCTGACGCGATCGCGCGTCGGATCACCGAGATCAACCCCGGCCACGCCGGCGCCGAGCTGCGCGTGGTCGACAACCTGATGCGCAGCGACCCCGACGCCGCGGTCGCCCAGGTCGAGAGCCTGCTGGCCCGGGCCAAGGACGAGAACGTGAAGCGGATGCTGCGGCAGCTGCTCGGCCGCACCTTCGACGCCGCCGGCCAGTACGACGCGGCCACGGCGACCTGGGCCGAACTGCACGCGGAGGTGGTGTCGCAGCGCTTGCCGTTGCCGCCGCTCAACGACGGGCTGCCGGAACTGCCGGCGATGGCGCCGGTGCCGGAGCAGGCGCCGGGCGTCGCCTTCCTGTGGGGGTTGCCGGGTTCGCTGGTCGAGCGCGTCGCGCTGACCCTCGACAATGCCCGCCTGCCGTTGCTGGCCGACCGCTTCGGTTCCAAGCCGCCGCGCGATCCCATGCAGCGCTACGGCACCGTCGCGGCGCTGACCGACGGTTCGCTGGATCCCTCGTTCCTGATCAACCAGTGGCGGGCGACCCACGCCACCCGCGGCGTCAGCGACGGCCGCATCATCGACTGGCTGCTGTGGTGGGACAACGCGCTGCTGCTGGCGCTGCGCCCGCACCTGCCCGAAGCGCGGCTGATCTTCGTGCTGCGCGATCCGCGCGACATGCTGGTGGACTGGCTGGCGTTCGGTGCGCCGATGCCGTTCGCGATCGAGTCGCCGGAGGCCGCCGCCGAGTGGATGGCGCGCACGCTCGGCCAGATCGCCGATCTGCGCGACGGCGGGCTGTTCGCGCACAGCCTGATCCGGCTGGACGACACCGCCCACGATGGCGCCGCGATCGCGCAGTCGCTCAGCGACGTGCTGGGGGTGCCGTTGCCGGCCCTGCCGGCCGGCGCACAGGGGCCGGACCGCTACCCGGCCGGGCACTGGCGCCACTACGCCGGGGCGCTGGCGCCCGCGTTCGCGGCACTGGCGCCGGTGGCCGAGCGGCTGGGCTATCCGGCACGCTAGTCCGATGCCAGTGACCCCGTAGGAGCGGCGTGAGCCGCGAGGGCCTTCATGGGAAAGCCCGTCGCAGCTTACGCAGCTCCTACAGAAGCGTTGGCGGAGAGAGCCGCGATCCTCGGGCTGCGCCCGGATACCTCCCAAAGTTTGCTTCGCAACCTTGGGCCCCGCCGTTGCGCTGCCAGACCCCCATTCGCACCTGCGGTGCGAATCGCCCCCTGACTCAGGGGGGACGGCATCCGGGCTGCGCCCGGATACCTCCCAAAGTTTGCTTTGCAAACCTTGGGCCCCGCCGTTGCGTTGCCAGACCCCCATTCGTGCCTGCGGCACGAATCGCCCCCTGACTCAGGGGGCTGGGCTCTATGATGTAGGAGCGGCGTAAGCCGCGATGAGGCGTTGATGGGAACGCGCGGTCGTGGCTTGCGCTGTTTCTGCGGCGGCCCGGACCGGTTTTCGATTGGAAGCCAAGGGAGAACGACGTGAAGATTCGCAGCGACAGCTTCAAGAATGGCAAGCCCCTGCCGGTCGAGTTCGCCGCCGGTCGACCGACCGCGGACGGCTTCGGTTTCGCGGCCAATCGCAACCCGCACCTGGCCTGGGACGACGTGCCCGAGGGCACCCGCTCGTTCGCGCTGCTGTGCATCGATCCGGACGTGCCGACCGTCGCCGAGATGGTCGGCAAGCCCGGGGTCGAGATTCCGGCCGCGCAGCCGCGCTGCGACTTCGTGCACTGGGCGATGGTCGATATCGCCGCCGACCTGCGCGAGATCGCCGCCGGCAGCTGCAGCGACGGTGTCGTGCCGCACGGCAAGGGCGAGCCCGCCGGCCCGGCCGGCGCCCGCCAGGGCTTGAACGACTACACCGGCTGGTTCGCCGGCGATGCCGACATGGCCGGCCAATGGCACGGCTACGACGGTCCGTTCCCGCCGCCCAACGACCTGCGCCCGCACCGCTACTTCTTCCGCCTGTTCGCGCTGGATGTCGACAGCCTGTCCGATTGCGGGCTGGCGGCCGGCAACGACTTCAGCGCCGCCGAGGTGTTCGCGGCGATGCACGGACACGTGCTGGCCGAGGCCTCGATCCACGGGACCTATTCGCTGCATCCGGACGTGGCCGGCGAGAACGCGCAATGAACTTCGGCGCTGGCGCGGTCCTGCCGGCACGGCGGGGTTGATTCCGTCGGTCGCCGCATCGTGTCCGGACTGATTCAGGCACCGCCGCGCGGCGGGTCTGCAAGGAGCAGGGTTTGACAAAGCAATTCCGGGCTCAAGCCCGCCGTCACCGCGCCGGGAGTGGCTGGGTGCTCGTATTGGCGCTGTTGCCGTTGGCGGGGTCGGTGTTCGCCCAGGCACGGCCGATCACGACCTACCGGGGCACGGTCGGCGACGCGCCGGTGGAGCTGCTGCTGGTCCACGACTGGCAGCTCGACGGCATGGGTGGCTATCTGTTCGACGAAGACCGGCGCACGCTGCTGCCATTGGAAAAGACGCCGTACACCGAGGGCGAGAGCCTGATGATCAATGTCCTGGGCGATCCGCGACTGCCGACGTCGGCGATCGCGTTGCGTCCGTTCGTGCCCGGCGCGAAGAGCCTGCGCGGCCGTTCGATAGAGTTGCGCAGCCGCGCGCAACGGGAGGTCCGCCTCGAGCGGGTGACGCGGTTCTCCAGCGACGCGAACGACAGCTACGAGGGCGAGCTGCTGCAGGGACCGTCCGATGCGCGTTTCCACTTCCGGGTGCATGCGCGCAAGGCGCGAGGCGAACATGCCGGCCGCGTCGATGCCATCACGGTCATCGATCGCGCCAGCGGCGAGCCGGTCCAGGTGCTGGACGGACTGGACCTGTTCTTCTCCGGCACCGACACCCTGGTGCTGGAGGACTTCAACGGCGACGGCATCGTCGACTTCTCGGCGATGCCGATGCGGGCCGACGATCCCTCGCGCACCGGCGAGCATCGGCACTACTTCGTCTACCGGCAGCAAGCGGGCGGCTACGGCCGCGACCCGCAGATCGAAGCGCTGGCGGCGCAGGGCGCGCTGGAGTTCGGTTCCGGGGGACGGGTCAGCCTGCGGCCGGAAAGCGGCATCGACTACCGCGCCGGCACCATCCAGTGGCGTCATTACCGCTTCGTCGAGCCCGACCGGCTCGAACTGCAGAGCCAGAGCGAGGAGCGCTTCTGATGGAACTCTTCCGCGGATGGCGCGCGTGGCTCGCCGGACTCGCACTGCTGGCCGCGTCCTCGCCGGCGTTGGCCTCGTATGCGATCTACAGCGGCCGCATCGGTGGCAGCGACATCACCTTCGTGGTCGAGAGCCGCAATGCGGTGCAGCGGGCGATCTACTTCTACGACCGTTATCGCACGCCGATCAGGCTGAAGCCGGCCTTCCTGCACCAGACGCGCGACCTCGGCATGGACGAGCTCGATGCGGCCGGGCTGCCGGTCGCCCGGCTGCGCTTCGACCGCGCGGACTTCTTCCGCTCCAGCGCCCGGCTCACCGGCACCTGGACCGACTACCGCAGCCGCCAGGCGCTGCCGCTGGAGCTTGAGCTGGTGGCCTATATCGACTCCGATGATGCCTGGCCGGCCGGGCGCCACCCGTTGCTGCAGGCGGCGTCCAGCGAGCGGTTCTACTTCCAGGTCCCGATGGACGAGAGCGATGCGGCGGTACGCACCATCGAGGTGATGGACAAGTCCAGCGGCAAGCGCTGGCAGACCCTCGAACTGGCGCAGCCGGGCTGCAACCGCGGGATGGACACGGTGCAGGTGGTGCTGGAGCGCGGCCTCACCCAGCTGCGGATGGCGCAGACGCCGTATTGCCCCGGCGCGGTGTTCGAATGGGACCCGGTGGCAGAACGCTTCGAGGACAGGCTGCGCTAGCCGACGACCGACAGGTCGCCGCCCGGCTTGCCCGGGCGGCCGGGAGCCGGTCAGTCCTTGCCCGGAACGATCTCCGACTCGACCACCATGTCGAGCACATAGGCCACCGACGGTGCGTCGGCCGGCGGGTTGGCGATGTCGAAGCGCTTCAGGCGCAGCACGTTGCGCACGCCCGGCTGATGCTCGTAGCCCTCGACCTCCTGGTACAGCGGCTGCCACTCCTCGGACACCCGCGTCTGCACCCCGGCATCGTCGTACTCGACCTCACGCACCATCAGGCACTTCATGTCGGGAATCAGCGGATGCGAGCAGGGCTGGCGCTCGGCCGCGACCTCCATGAACACCTGCGTGCCCTCGCCGCCGTAGCGGGTTTCCGGCGTCGGCACGCCCTCGAACACCAGGGCGCGGCCGTCGGCGGCGGTCAGGGTCAGGGTCGGCGGGGTCAGGCCGGCCTGGGCGAAATCTGGACCGCCTTCGAGCAGGGCCGACAGTTCGGCGTCGGCGGCCATCAGCACCTCGCCCGGGCAGGCGCGTTCGGTCTGCATCAGCGCGTCGATCCGCAGCTTGCCGTCCTCGACCTTGTAGCCGCCGCCCATGATGTTGCAGGCGCCGTTGCTGGACAGCCGGCCGTCCTTGAACTGCAGCTCGAGCGGTCGCCCGATCACGGTGGGATCGGCGAGCGGGCCGCTGCCGGCCTGGCCGTCGGCGCCCAGCACCCGGGTCAGGCGCCAGTCGTAGTCGCCGAGCTCGACCTGGACGGCGTCCGGCTCGGCCGAGGTCACGGCATTCGAGGGCGGGGCTTCGGGCTGCGGGTCGCAGGCGCCCAGGACCAGGGCGATCGAGGCGGCCAGCGACAGGCGGAGCAGGGAGGCGGACAGGGTCATGCGGGGGATCTCCATTGGAATCGGACCCACCCTGCAACGGCCCGGCGCCGGCCGCGGGGTTGCGCAGCGGCGCCGGCGTTCAGCCGCCGGTCGGCAGCCACAGCAGCAGGGCGGCGCCCAAGGCTATCCGGTAGTACGCGAAGACCGTGTAGCGATGCTGCTTGATGTAGCCCAGCAGCCAACGCACGACCACGAAGCCGGTGACCGCCGCGGCGAGGAAGGCCAGGCCCAGCTCGCCCCAGGCTTCCGGCTGCGCACCTCCGTCGATGAAGTGCTCCAGCAGCGCATAGCCGCTGGCCGCGAACATCGTCGGGATGCCGACCAGGAACACGAACTCGGTCGCCGCCGAGCGCTGGCCGGTGCCGGCCAGCATCGCCATGAAGATCGCCGCCGCCGAGCGCGAGGTGCCGGGAAACACGCCGGCGACCACCTGGGCCAGGCCGACCAGCACCGCCACCTTCCAGGTGATATCGGCGCTGGGCGCGCGCCGCTCGGCCAGGCGTTCGGCGATCAGCATCCACACGCCGCCCAGGATCAGCGCCGCGGCGACCGGCGACACCGTCTCCGGCAGCTCCCAGCCGGCCAGTCGCACCGGCAGTCCGACCACCGCGGTGACCAGGAAGGCGAGTGCGATCTTGGCCAGGTAGAGCCGGTTCTCGCGCTGGCCCAGGCCGGTCGCCAGCGCCCACAGCCGTTGCCGGAACACCAGGGTGATCGCGATGATCGCGCCGGCCTGGATCACGATGTTGAACAGGTCCGAGCGCGCGCCCAGCCAGTGCTGGGCGATCAGCAGGTGGCCGGTGCTGGAGATCGGCAGGAACTCGGTCAGGCCCTCCAGAATGCCCAGCAGCAGGGCGGACAGCAGGTCGGAGACGGCGAGAGGGCTGGGCATCGGCGGAGGGCGGACGGACTGGGGGCGGGCCGGCTAGGATAGGCCAGCCCCCCGGCGAGGGTAAGCCGGGGGCGTGCTGCGCCGCTGCCTCGGGTGCAATCGTATGCAGGCCGGGGCGATCGGCGCCTGCGTTTAGGCTGTGGTTTCCGCCATCGAACCGGTCCAGGCATGCACGACAGTTCCGTTCCCCAGCACGACCCGGCCAGCGCCGCCGAAGCCGGTCCGGACGCGGTGCTGGTTGGCGACATCGGTGGCACCAACGCGCGCTTCGCACTGGCCGATATCGACGGCACGGCGCCGCGGATGCATGCGCCGCTGACCCTGGCCAACGCCGACTTCGCCAGCCTGCGCCATGCGATCGAGCATTACCTGACGCTGACCGGTGCCCGCCCGCGCCGCGCCGCGATCGCGGTCGCCTGTCCGGTCGGCCACGACGAGATCCGCCTGACCAACCGCGCCTGGTCGTTCAGCCAGTCCGAGCTGCGCGAGGCGCTGGGCCTGCAGCGGTTGCGGATGGTCAACGACTTCGGCGCGGTCGCCTGGGCGGTGCCGGCGCTGCAGGCGGACGATCGCGTGCACCTGTACGGCCCCGCCGAGGCCACCGGCCAGGGGCCGATCAGCGTGCTCGGCCCGGGCACCGGACTGGGGGTGGGGATGCTGGTCGGTTCCGCGCAGGACGGTTGGCAGGTGGTCGAGACCGAGGGCGGCCATGCCAGTTTCGCGCCGCTGGGCGAGGAGGAGGAAGCGATCGCGCGCTGGCTGTCCGCTCGCCACGGGCGGGTATCCAACGAACGCCTGCTGTGCGGCCAGGGTCTGTCGTGCATCGACGCGGTGCTGCGCGGCGAGCCGGCCGACCGCGCC
>NZ_VICD02000198.1 GCF_006546735.2 Marilutibacter maris
CGCCGACAGCGCCACCGTCGAGCGGGCGCTGGACAACGCCGTCGCCGCGCACGACGGCTGGAACGAGACCCCGGCGGCCGGTCGCGCCGCGATCCTCGAACACGCCGCCGACCTGCTGGAACAGCGGATGCCGCAGTACATCGCCCTGTGCACCCGCGAGGCCGGCAAGAGCATCCCCGACGGCGTCGCCGAGGTTCGCGAGGCGGTCGACTTCCTGCGTTACTACGCCGGCCAGGCGCGCAAGCTGTTCACCCCCGAGGCGCTGCCCGGCCCGACCGGCGAGAGCAACACCCTGCAGCTGTCCGGCCGCGGCGTGTTCGTCTGCATCAGCCCGTGGAACTTCCCGCTGGCGATCTTCACCGGCCAGGTCGCCGCGGCGCTGGCCGCCGGCAACAGCGTGATCGCCAAACCCGCGGAGCAGACCAACCTGATCGGCTACTACGCGGTCAAGCTGCTGCACGAGGCCGGCGTGCCGGAAGCGGTGCTGCAGTTCCTGCCCGGCGACGGCGCCACCGTCGGTGCCGCGCTGACCCGCGACCCGCGCGTGGCGGGCGTCGCCTTCACCGGCTCCACCGAGACCGCGCGCGCGATCAACCGCGCGCTGGCCGCGCGCGACGCGGCGATCGGCGTGCTGATCGCCGAAACCGGCGGCCAGAACGCGTTGATCGCCGACTCGTCGTCGCTGCCGGAACAACTGGTCAAGGACGCGATCGGTTCGGCCTTCACCTCGGCCGGCCAGCGCTGCTCGGCCGCACGCGTGCTGTTCGTGCAGGAGGACATCGCCGACAAGGTGATCGGCATGCTGGCCGGGGCGATGGCCGAGCTCAAGGTCGGCGATCCGGGCCAGCTGTCCACCGACGTCGGCCCGGTGATCGACGAGGACGCGCGCCAGATCCTGGTCGATCACGCCGCGCGCATGGACAAGGAGGCGACCCTGATCGCCGAGGCCGCTCTCGACGACGATGCCGCGCACGGATGCTTCTTCGCCCCGCGCGCCTACGAGCTGAAGTCGCTGGACCAGCTGCAGCGCGAGGTGTTCGGCCCGGTGCTGCACGTGATCCGCTGGAAGGCCAGCCAGCTCGATGCGGTGATCGCCGCAATCAACGCCACCGGCTATGGCCTGACCCTGGGCATCCACTCGCGCATCGACGAGACCGTCGAGAAGATCGCCGCCAAGGTCAAGGTCGGCAACTGCTACGTCAACCGCAACCAGATTGGCGCGGTGGTCGGCGTGCAGCCGTTCGGCGGCCAGAACCTGTCCGGCACCGGCCCCAAGGCCGGCGGCCCGCACTACCTGCCGCGCTTCACCACCGAGAAGACCATCACCGTCAACACCACCGCGGCCGGCGGCAACGCCTCGCTGTTGACGCTGAGCGACTGAGGCGCGCTTCCCGGACCCACAAAAAACCCCGCCGAGGCGGGGTTTTTTGTGGCTGTTGCCAGGCGTCGACCGCGATCAGAAGCGGTACTGGCCCGAAACACCGAACAGGTGCGCATCGCCGTCGAACGAGCCGAACAGGCGCTGACCACCCGCCTGCGGCGGGGTGATGATGCCGATGTTCGGGGTGTCCGGATCGAGGTAGGTGTAGGCGAAGTTCACCTCCAGCGCCTCGCTGACGTTCCAGGTCGCGCCCAGCGAGTACCAGCGACGGTCCTCGTCCGGCAGGCGCGGGGTGCGGTGCGCGAACGTGGTCGGGGTCTCGTCGTAGGCGAAGCCCGCGCGCACGGTCCAGCTCTCGTTGAGCTTGTAGTCGGCGCCGATCGAGGCGAAGCTGGTGTCGCCCCAGCGGAACTCCTCGACCGAGTCGGGGTCCGGACCGTCGAATTCGATGCGGACCTCGCGCAGCGAGCTCCAATCGGTCTCCACGTAGCTGGCGGCCATCGAGAACGCATCGGTGAACTGATAGCGCACGTCGAGGGTGGTCACCGACGGGGTGGTCAGCTTGGCGCCCGCGCCGCCGTCGTTGAACAGCGCGGCAGTCATCGGGTTGGAATCGAACACCGCGCGGACGTTGGCCGGCACGGTCCAGTCGACGTCGCCGTCGAGCTCGAAATCGATCTCGGAGCGATGCGACAGGCCGATGGTCAGCTTGTCGGTCGGACGCAGGTTGAAGCCCAGCAGCCAGCCGAAGCCGACGTCGTCGCCCTGCACCTCGGCGAAGCCGTCGGCGGCCTGCGGACGCGCGAACGGCAGCGGACGGGTGGCCGGGTTGCCGAACAGCGCGGTGCCGAAGTCGACGCCCTTGGACAGGGTCACGTCGGCGCTGGAGAAGATCAGGCCGGCACCGACCGAGAAGCGGTCGTTGAGGTCGATCGCGCCGGACAGGGTCAGGTCGACGATCTGCACGTCGGAGGTGGCGGCGTAGTAGCGGCCGACCCAGTCGCGGTCGTACTCGGTCTTCAGACCGAACGGCGCGCTGACCATCGCACCGATCGCGGTGCCGTTGTCGAACTTGTGCACGATCGAAACCGCCGGCACCGGGGCGACATCGCCGGCCTGGCCGCCGTTGCCGC
This sequence comes from Marilutibacter maris, assembly GCF_006546735.2. Lineage (GTDB taxonomy): Bacteria > Pseudomonadota > Gammaproteobacteria > Xanthomonadales > Xanthomonadaceae > Marilutibacter > Marilutibacter maris. The sequence continues at coordinate 2,515 of NZ_VICD02000198.1, forward strand.
CGCTCAGCGGCTGGCCGAGCACGTCGTAGCCGTGCACGTCGTCGGCTTCGTAGTTCAGGTCGATGACGGTCAAATCGCCCTGAATGGTGGTGCCCTCGAACTGGGTCATGGTCGCCGGGTTGTTGGTGACCACCGAGGCGTCGTCGTTGCGGACACCGGCGCCGGCGAATGCGCTGCCCATCGACTTGACGCTGTTTTCCTTCAGCTGGAAGCCCGAAGCGTGGACCTGGCCGAAGGCCAGCGCGCCGGTAATGCCCAGCGCGAGCGCCGACAGGCGCGTGATGCGGTGTGCGTGTTGCATGCGTGTCGTCTCCATTGGAGTGTTATTTGGTCTTCCGGGTCGTTTGCGCGGCACCGGTATCCCTGTGCCGGGCGTGCCGGAAACCCCTCCCGACATACGACGCCGTATGCACTATAGCGTGCGAATTAACCCGATGCTAACAACCCAACTTGGCGTTTCGGCATCGGGATCCACATCGGCCGGCACGGATGCCTTATCGTCCGGGACGGGGCCTGCGCCCCAGTCCCACAGGTCATGGCCACCCTGCACTGCGTCCCATCCCGGGGCCTTCCCCTCCACGAACGGACCCGATTCCGCCCACCCGATGTTCATCGCCGTCCCGTCCCGCAAGAAAGCGCCGATGCGCTGGGCCACGCCCCTGCTGTTCGCGGCGCTGTGGCTGTGCTTCGCCTGGGTGGCGCTGCTGCCGGCCGGCGAGCAGCAACGCCTGCTGATGGAATGGGGGGCGCTGTCGGGCGGGCTGACCTCCTCGTCCGCGGCGGACTGGCAGCGCCTGGTCACCGCGCTGTTCCTGCACGCGGACTGGGCGCACCTGCTCGGCAACCTGGTGTTCCTGTTGATCTTCGGACTGCCGGCCGAGCGCAGCATGGGGCCGTGGCGGCTGCTGCTGGTGTTCCTGCTCGGCGGCGCGATCGCCAACCTGGCGGCGGTGATCACGATCGGCACCCCCGACGGCCTGATCATCGGCGCCAGCGGCGCGGTCTCGGCGCTGATCGGCGCCTACCTGGCGCTGTTCCCGCACGCCAAGCTCGGGGTGGTGCTGCCGCTGGGCCTGTACCTGCAGTTCCTGCGCGTGCCGGCCTCGTTGCTGATCGGCATCTGGGCGCTGCTGCAGATCCTGTTCACCTGGTTCGGACCGGCGTTCGGCGCGGTCGCCTGGTCGGCGCACCTGGCCGGCTTCGCCTTCGGCGGCGCGTTCGCGCTGGCGACCCGGGCCGGCATCGCCCGCCGGATGCGCCAGCGCAGCGGCTACTGACCCCGGCCGCCGACGCTTGAGAAGGCGCCGGCGCAGCCCCATCGTAGGGGTGAACGCTCCCGGTCCGTCCCCATGTCCAAGACGCTCTACAAGGTCACCTTCCTCAACGCCGGCAAGGTCTACGAGCTGTATGCCCGGCAGGTCGCATCCGGTGCGCTGTGGGGCTTCACCGAAATCCGCGAGCTGGTCTTCGATCTCGGCGACGGGGTGGTCATCGACCCGACCGAGGAGCGTCTGCGCAACGAGTTCGGCAATACCCGCGCCCTGCACCTGCCGATCCAGAGCATCGTGCGGATCGAGGAAGTCGAACGCAAAAGCCAGTCGGCGATCCGCGATGCCGCCACCGGCGAGAAGGTGGTCACGCCGTTCCCGATGCCGGCCAAGCCGCCTCGCTGAGGCATCGCCGCGGGCGTCGACTTTGTCGCGACGCCTGCGACCATCTCCCGCGATCACCGGGACCGTCGGCCGGCCCACCCCTCTCTCGCGACCGGCCGAGCCGCGACGACGATCGCCGCGCTCACTGCGCGGGCGTGGCGCCCGCGACCGTCGTCGCCAGTTTCTTCAGCTCGGCCAGCGCCGAGGCGATATGCGCTTCGCCGGCCAGCACTTCGCCGGTCTGCTCCTCGCCGGCCGGGTCCTCGCCTTCTTCCTCGCTGCCGGCCAGGTGGCCGCGCAGGCTGGACTCGACGTAGCTGGCGCGGCCGCCGTTGGCCGCGTCCTCGCTGGGGTGCAGCAGCACGTCGGGGGCGATGCCGGAAGCCTGGATCGAGCGCCCGCTGGGCGTGTAGTAGCGCGCGGTGGTCAGCTTGACCGAATCGCCGTTGTCCAGCGGCATCACGGTCTGCACCGAACCCTTGCCGAAGGTGCGGCTGCCGACGATGCGGGCGCGATCGTTGTCGCGCAGCGCGCCGGCCAGCACCTCCGAGGCGCTGGCCGAACCGGCATCGACCAGCAACACCACCGGCGCGCCGTCGAGGCGGTCGCCCGGGGTCGCCGAGAACTCGGCGTCGCTGATCGCCAGGCGGCCGCGGGTGCTGACGATCACGCCCTTCTCCAGCAGGTCGTCGGCGATCTGCACGGCCGATGTCAACAAACCGCCGGGATTGCTGCGCAGGTCGATGAGCAGCCCGCGCAGGCGGCCGCCGGCCTGTTCCTTCAGCACCGCGATCTGCTTCTCGAAATCGGCGGCGGTGTCGGCCTGGAAGGCGCTGATGCGCACGTAGCCGTAGCCGGGTTCGAGCATCTTGGCGCGCACGCTGGTGATCCGGATCACCTCGCGGGTCAGCGATACGTCGAACGGCTTGTCGCGCCCCTCGCGGACCACGGTCAGGGTCAGCGAGGAGCCGGCCGGACCGCGCAACGGCGCCGAGGTGTCGCCCTCGTCGGGCTTGAAGCCCTTGCCGTCGATCGCGGTGATCAGGTCGCCGGACTGCAGGCCGGCGCGCGCGGCCGGGGTGTCGTCGATCGGCGCGACCACCTTCAAGGTCCCGTTGGGCTGGCGCTGCAGCTCCACGCCGATGCCCTCGTAGGCGCCCCGCGACTGCTCGTCGAATTCCTCGGCCTGGCTCTTTTCGAAGTAGACGCTGTGCGGGTCGAGGTCGAACAGCAGGCCGCGGATCGCCGACTGCATCAGGTCGCCATCGTCGACCGGCTCGACGTAGGCCTGCTTGATCGCGCTATAGACGGCGACGTAGCGGCGGATCTCGTCGAGCGGCACTTTCCTGTCGTCCGCCTTGCCGGCGTCGGGCTCGGGCTGGGCGTCCTGTGCCGGCGCATCGGTCTGCGGCACGGCGGGGGCCTCCTGGGCGATCGCGCCGTTCAGGCCATGCAGGGCCAGCAGCAGTGCGGTCAACAGGACGGGGAAACGGGATTTCATGCACGGCCCTCCGGGGCGTTTCCAGTCGGGTGTCACCTCAGCCGGCGACGGCCCTTTGAATATGAACACGTTAGGCGGTGGCGACGGAAGCTTTCGTTAACCCCATGACGCGATGAATGCACGGTTCAGCGTCGCAGCCAGACGTTCGGATTGACCGGCTGGCCGTTGCGGCGCAGCTCGAAATACAGCGCCGGACGGCCGTGTCCGCCGGAACTGCCGACGCTGGCGACCGCATCGCCGCGCTTGACGCTGTCGCCGGCGTCCTTGAGCAGGGCGTCGTTGTGGGCGTACAGGCTCATGTAGCCGTTGCCGTGATCGATGATCAGCAACAGGCCGTAGCCGGTCATCCACTCGGCGTAGACGACCTGGCCGTCGGCGACCGCCTTGACCGCGGTGCCGGCATTGGCCGC
>NZ_VICD02000199.1 GCF_006546735.2 Marilutibacter maris
CCGCCGAACCACCGCCCGCCAGCGCCGTCGCCGCCGCGCCGCCGCGACGCCCGGTGGCGCTGCGGGTCGAGCAGACCCTGTCCAACGGCAGCACGCCCTCGAGCACGGTGTTCGGCCTGACCCGCCACTTCGGCTGCTGGTGGATCCGCGACTGATCGTCACTTCTGTTGATGGCCGATGTTGCAAAGAAACGTGCCAGATTGAGCAAAACGCCGAATAGTGAGCCCCGGCCGCGAGGGGGAGCGGTCGTTACCGGCCGTCTTTGCCGGCCATTTCCTTTTGGGTGTTTTTTATAGGGGCTTACTCACATGCAGAAGTTGATGCTTCCCTTCGCCGTCGGTGTCGCCGGCCTGCTCGCCGCCGGTGGCGCGGTGGCCGGAAAACCGCTGTTCGCCGACCATGCCGGCAAGGCCGATCCGCGCAACGAACGCGCACTGGAAACCCTGCTTTCCAACCCGAGCACCCGCGGTGTCAGGATCGTCGACGTCGACGCCAGTGCCAGCGATGGCGACGCCATCGAGGTGATGCTGGGCAACCGTCCGTTCGAACTCCAGCGCGACCACACCCGCTTCACCGACCGCGGCAGCCAGGTCTGGGTCGGCCACGTCGCCGGCACCCGTGGCGGCCCGCTCAACGAGGCGGTCCTGGTCAACCGCGACGACCGCATCACCGGCAACATCCGCATCGACGGCCAGCTGTACCGGATCCGTCCGCTGCCGGACGGTTCCACCGCGGTGATCGAGGTCGACGAATCGCGGATGCCGGCCGATCACGAGGTCGAGCCCTATGAGCAGCTGTTGTCGCGTGCCGACCGCCAGCGCACCGCCACCGCCGGCACCACCGAGACCGCCAGCGCGCTGGCCGGCAGCCAGACGATCCGGGTCATGGTCGTGGCGACCGACGAGGCGGTCAGCAGCTACGGCGGCGACATGGAAGCGCTGATCGAACTGGCGGTGGCCGAGACCAACCAGGGCTATGCCAACAGCAACGTCGACATCAGCCTTGAGCTGGCCAGCTACTCGACCACCAGCTACAGCGAGAGCGGCAGCTTCAGCACCGATCTGGCCCGCTTCCGCGGCACCGGCGACGGTTACATGGACGATATCCATGCCCTGCGCGATGCCAGCAATGCCGACGTCGGCATGATCGTGCTGGACAACAGCGGCTCCTGCGGCCTCGCCTCGGGCATCGGCTCGAACGCCAGCACCGCGTTCGCCTCGGTGTACTGGGACTGCGCGACCGGCTACTACAGCTTCGGGCACGAGATCGGCCATCTGCAGTCGGCCCGCCACGACCCGGCCAACGACCGCAGCACCACCCCGTACGCCTATGGCCACGGCTACCAGGATCCGAACCGCAAGTGGCGCACGATCATGGCCTACAACTGCCGCGGCAAGGGCTGCCCGCGCCTGAACTACTGGTCGAACCCGGCGGTGAACTACAACGGCGCGCCGATGGGCACCACCAGCACCAGCCACAACCAGCGGGTGCTGGAGGAAACCAGGGTCAGCGTCGGCGGCTTCCGCTAAGCACGCGTTCGCCCGAGTACTGGCGAAAGGAAGCTTCGGCCTGGCCGGAGGTTCCGCTCCCCGACACCGGCCGTGCGGGCAGCCCCGTGCGGCCGGTGTCGGCATCGGCATCCGGCTCCGGGCCGGCGATCGCGGCCACCTCGATCGGGTCACCCGGCCATCCGCCTTCACCGATCCCGCCACGGACTTGGGGGCACGCGCGCGGCACGGCAGAATGGGGGACTTTTCCCCTTCTCGGATGCCCGCAATGCAGTACCCCGACTGGATCTGGCACAACGGCGAAATCAAGCGCTGGCAGGACGCGACCACCCACATCATGGCCCACGGCCTGCATTACGGCTCCTCGGTGTTCGAGGGCATCCGCTGCTACGAGACCCCCAACGGCCCGGCGATCTTCCGCCTGGCCGACCACAACAAGCGCCTGTACGCATCGGCCCGGATCTACGACATGGCGTTGCCGTACGACCTGGACACCCTCAACGCGGCCTGCCGCGAGGTGATCCGGCGCAACGAGCTGACCCGCGCCTACCTGCGTCCGTTCGCCTGGCGCGGCCTGGGCGGCTTCGGCCTGTCGGCCGACACCCCGATCGACATGGCGGTGGCGACCTGGTTCATGGGCCCGTACCTGGGCGAGGAGGCGCTGGACACCGGCATCGACGCCTGCGTGTCGAGCTGGCAACGGTTCGCGCCCAATACCATCCCGGCCGGCGCCAAGGCCGGCGGCAACTACCTGTCCGGCCAGTTGATCGCCCGCGAGGCCCGCCGCCTGGGCTTCGGCGAGGGCATCGCCCTGGCCTCGACCGGCCTGCTCAGCGAAGGCGCCGGCGAGAACCTGTTCCTGGTCTTCGACGGCGCCCTGCACACCACCCCGGTCAGCGCCGCCCTGCTCAACGGCATCACCCGCAACAGCCTGATCACCCTGGCCCGCGACAACGGCATCGAGGTGATCGAGCGCGACCTGCCGCGCGAATACCTGTACCTGTGCGACGAGCTGTTCATGTGCGGCACCGCCGCCGAGATCACCCCGATCCGCTCGGTCGACGGCCGCCAGGTCGGTGCCGGCAAGCCCGGTCCGGTGACCCGCCGCCTGCAGGAGCTGTTCTTCGGACTGTTCGACGGCCGCACCCCGGACCGCCACGGCTGGCTGGAGACGCTGTAGGCACCGGACACCCCTCTTGGCAGGAGCGGCGCGAGCCGCGACCGGGGCTTGCCATGAAAGCTTCATCGCGGCTTACGCCGCTCCTACAAGAACGCGACTGCCGGCCTCGCGGCCCACGGTCTGAGCTGGTGGAGCGGACCGTGAAACCGCCGGGGCACCTCGCCTGCCGTAGGAGCGGTGTCAGCCGCGACCGGCCCTTCCCATGACCGCCGAGCAAGGCTTGTATCGTTCCTGCCACCGCTCCGACGGAGGCTAGCTGGCGCGGAAGCTCAGCGTCGCGACCACGCCCTCGGTCTCGCCCGGGCTGACCCGCACGCTCCACTCGTACAGGTCGCACAACCGCCGCACGATCGACAGGCCGATGCCGCCGCCCTGCGAATGGCCGGCGTGGGTGCCGCGATAGCCGCGCTCGAACAACTTGGCCGCGTCCTCGGCGCTGAGGCCGGGGCCGGAATCGATCACCTCGACCGAGTCCGGCAGCAGGCGCACGATCACCGCGCCGCGCTTGGTGTACTTGACCGCATTGCCGATCAGGTTGCCCAGCGCGACCGAGACCGCCGCCTCCGGCGCATCGATCACCAGTTCCGAATGGCCCTCGATCCGCAGCTCCAGCGGCTTGCCGGCGATCTGCGCGCGATGGGCGTCGAGCATCTGCTCGGCAAGCTTCCCGACGTCGGTGGCGCCATGGCCGCGCTCGTTGCGCGACAGCAGCAGCAGGGCGCTGATCAGATCGGTGCACTGCGCCTCGGCGCGCTGGATCCGCAACAGCCGGTTGCGGGTCTTGTCGTCGACGTCCGGCGCCGACAGCAGCAGTTCGACCGCGCCCTTGATCACCGCCAGCGGCGTGCGCAATTCGTGGCTGACGTCGGCGTTGAACTCGCGGTCGCGCTGGACCACTTCGGTCAGGCGCGCGGAATAGTCGTCCAGCGCCTCGGCGAGCTGGCCGACCTCATCGTCCGGGAAGTGGCTGGCGAGCTGGTCGGGCTGCGAGCTGCTGCCAGACTCCTTCAGCCGCGTCGCCAGCTCCGACACCGGGCTCATCACCCGCGACGCCGACCACCAGCCGACCAGCAGCGACAACAGGGTGAACACCAGCACCGAGCCGTAGATCGCCCGGTTGAACTGCTTCTCGCCGCGGACCGACTGGGTCATGTCGTAGGCGAGGAAGAACCATTCGTTGGGCGTCTTGCGCACCGCCAGCTTGTAGGCGAACGGCGAGCCGTCGGGGTTGGCGCCCGACACGTTGTGGATACCGTCGCCGAGTTCGTACCAGTCGGGTTGCTCGAAGCGCAGGGTCTCGAAGTTTTCCTTCTTGACCACCCGCCCGACCATCTGCTGGAAATCGATGCCGGGGGTCTGCCCGGGCGCGGAGTAATAGCTGTCCGCGTAGGCGTCGATGTTGCTGTTCATCACGTCCTCGACCAACTGGTTCTCGACCCGGGTGCGGGTGTAGTTGGTCGCCCACGCGAACAGCGCGGTCAGCCCGAATCCGAGCAGGACGAAGGCCAGGATGATGCGGCTGCGGAGCTGGCGCCGGAACCGCCGACGGCGGCGCAGGCGCCTGGGTGATGCCTCAATCTCGCTCATCGGGCGGAGCGATGCGGTAGCCGATGCCATGACGGGTCTGGATCAGGGCCACCTCGAACGGCTTGTCGGCGACCGCGCGCAGGCCATGGATGTGCACGCGCAGGCTGTCGGAGTCCGGCAGCTCCTCGCCCCAGACCCGGGTTTCCAGTTCCTGTCGGGTCACCACCGCCGGCGACGCCTCCATCAGCGCCTGCAGGATCTTCAGCGCGGTCGGATTGAGCTGCAGCAGCTTGCCCTGGCGGCGCACCTCCAGGGTATCGAGGTTGTATTCCAGGTCGGCGACGTTGAGCACCCGGGTCTGCACGCCGCGGCCGCGCCGCGCCAACGCGTTGAGGCGGACCTCGACCTCCTGCAGCGCGAACGGCTTGATCAGGTAGTCGTCGGCGCCGGAGTCGAAGCCGGCCAGCTTGTTGTCGAGGCTGTCGCGCGCGGTCAGCATCAGCACCGGGGTCTGCTTGCGCGCTTCGTTGCGCAGCTTGCGGCAGACCTCCAGGCCGTCCATCCCGGGCAGGTTCAGGTCGAGCACGATCGCGTCGAAGTCGTGGACCACGGCCAGGTGCAGCCCGGTGATGCCGTCCGCGGCAAAGTCGACGGTGTGGCCGCGATCCTCCAGGAAGTCGCCCAGGTTGGCGGCGATGTCCTGGTTGTCCTCGATCACAAGTATGCGCATCACGCCTTCCTTCAATGTGGGGTATCGGTGGCAGCGGGCATTGGACCGGACGGTTGTCGTCGGGTTCCGCGCCTGATGTCGACCGCTCAGCACCGATTCTGCCAGAGCCGACCGCCGCCGCGCCGACGCAGGTATCGAATCCGGCCCGGACGCCGACCGGGCAAGAAAAGGCCCAGGGGCGGGATCGCCGCGCCTGGGCCAATAAAACCAAGGGTACTGCCCCGATACCGTAACCCGCTGTATCCAGCCGACTGACTTGGAACCGGCAGAGCTGCGGTCCGGAAAGACTACCCCGGCTGCGATTAAGTCGTCGTTAAAGCCGGGGAGCCATCCGTCATGCCAGCAACAACTTCGGTCAAAATCGGCGATTAAGGCGGCAAATTACGATAAAAACGAATCTCACACTGAAGAGAGAATCATCCTGAAAGAGCTCACAGGTCCCTCAGGACCGATTCCGGCGTCTGGTTGCCCGAGGGCAGCGCTTCGATGCTGGACTCGCGCTGGCGGCGACGCTCGCCGACCGTCATGCACGAGCTGATCATGAACTTGCTACCGGTCCGGCGCTCGCGCTGGCACACCAGTCGGCTGTCCCGCGCGGCCGCGGTGAGGATCTGGTTGACGGTCTCCTGCTGGTTGAACAACTCGACCTGATCGGTCGGCTGCATCAGCATCACCGAGCCGGACGCCTCGATCAGCTGCTGCATCCTGTCCAGCGATGCCTGGACCTGGGCCCGGTCCTCCCGGCCCAGCTCCGAATACTTCTCGCCACCGGCCAGATCCCGTTCGATGACCGCTCGCTGCGAGGCGAACGCGCCGCCATCGCGCAGGTTCATCTGCATGGCCGAAGCGGAACCTGCGACACCCACCAGCGAGACCAGCACCGCCGGCATCAGAAAAGAACCGATCCTGGAACCCCAAAAGCGCGACTTCATCGAAACCTCCCCATCTTGGATGGTATGGCGCCGCCCCCTTGGCAGGCGCTCCCGGTTCGACGCTACTCCAGCCCGGACCGCGGACGACCGCCACGCGAGAAGTCGCCAGAGTCCGCAAACAGCGGGAGAGGATGGGCCTCAGCCCCGTCGCGCGGCCGCGCGCTTGGCCGCGCGACGCTTGTGGCGCTCGGCCGAGTAGCGGACGATCTCGGCGGCGATGTCGACGCCGGTCGCCTCCTCGATGCCTTCCAGCCCCGGCGACGCGTTGACCTCCAGCACCAGCGGGCCGCGCCCGGAACGGATCAGGTCGACACCGGCCACGCCCAGGCCGAGCACGCGCGCGGCGCGGATCGCCACGTCCTGCTCGGTGAGGGTCGCCTTGACCCCGCGCGCGCGTCCGCCACGGTGCAGGTTGGAGCGGAAGTCGCCCTTCGGCGCCTGCCGCTTCATCGCCGCCACCACCTTGCCGCCGACCACGAAGCAGCGCAGGTCCGCGCCCTTGGCCTCGGCGACGAACTCCTGGACCAGGAACTGCGCGTACAGGCCACGCAGGGCCTCGATCACCCCGCGCGAGGCGGACAGCTTCTCGGTCAACATCACCCCCGCGCCCTGGGTGCCCTCGTTGAGCTTGATCACGTGCGGCGGCGGGCCGAGCATCGACAGCAGGTCGTTGGTGTCGTCTGGATTGTCGCCGAACACCGTCGCCGGCAGGCCGATGCCCTGCGCGGCCAGCATCTGGTGGCTGCGCAGCTTGTCGCGCGCGCGCAGGATCGCGTCGGACGGGTTCGGGGTGAAGGTGTCCATCAACTCGAACTGGCGCAGCACCGCGCTGCCGTAACGGGTCACCGACGCCCCGATGCGCGGAATCACCACGTGGTAGCCGCTCATCTCGCGGCCCTTGTAGTGCATCTGGAAACCGTCGGTGGCGATCCGCATGTAGCAGCGCAGCGGATCGAGCACGCGCACGGAATGGCCCTGTTCGCGCGCGGCTTCGGCCAGGCGCCGGGTCGAATACAGCTTGGTATTGCGCGACAGGATCGCGAACTTCATGGCGTCGGCGTCAGGGCGTGGGAGAACGGCGGTGGAGGAGCGGCACGGCGCCCGCGGGCGGCCGGCCATGCAGGAAGGAGCGTGCCGGATCGATCGTGAACGCCGTGGCGATGGCGGTGCGTCCCAGCAACATCGGAAACAGCATGCCGCGCCGGTCCGACAGATTGATTTCAATCTCGCGTTCGATGCCGGCCAGGCGCATCGTGGTGCGCAGGAACACCCGGCGGGTGGTATGGCCGCCGGAATCGGTCACCTCGCGCTCGTCGATCACCGGCGCGGCCGCCTCGACGGTCCCGACGACGGTGTCGCCCCCGGCCTCCTCGCCCGCGCCCGGGGTCAGCGAGAACCCGACCCATGGCGCACCGCCCTCGACGAAGCGCCACTGCCGGTCGACGTGCAGGGCCGAAGTGCGCGCACCGCTGTCGACCTTGGCACGCACCGCCGCCAGGCCGAGCGCCGGCAATGCGACCCACTCGCGCCAACCCAGCACGATGCGCTCCGCCGAAGGCATCACGTTCGACATCGAATCTCCTGCGGACGCTGGACGCCGCCGCCATCCGGGCGCGGCTCGCGGGGCCTGAACGAAAGACGGCGGCCCCGTCCGTCAGGAATCGGGGCCGCCGCCGGCAACTGGAGCGGGTGATGGGAATCGAACCCACGCCATCAGCTTGGGAAGCTGAGGTTCTACCATTGAACTACACCCGCATGCGGCAGAGTCTACGACGCGCATGTGCCGCTAGGCAACGCGTCGCCGGCGCCCGCCGCAACGGGCGCCGGTCGCGGTTCAGAACCCCCGGCCCAGGCTCAGGAACAGCGAGACATTGTCGGCACCCTCGCGGGCGACCATGCCGGACAGGCCGACATCGGCATCCAGGCCGAACACCTGGCTGCGGGCACCGAACATCACCGTGCCGTAGCTGTCGTCGTAACGCAGTCCGGGCACCGCGTAGGGCGCGGCGGCCGGCAGCGACTGCAGGCGCGCGAACGCCTCGTCGTCGCGGTCCTCGAACTCGTGTTCCCAGGCGACCCGCGCGTACGGGCGCAGATGCTCGCCGGCCTGGAACTCGAAGCGCCAGCCGATGCTGCCGATCAGCGAGTCGATGTCCTGTTCGGCGTAGGCCAGCGAGGTCGACAGGCCCGGCTGGTTCTCGGCCAGCTCGTCGATCTCGATGTTCTGCGACAGCAGCGAGACCACCGGGCCGTGACGCAGGCCGCCGTGGACGAACTCGTAGCCGGCATCGACGCCGATGCTCAGGTTGTTGCCGTCGGCCGAACCGTTGTGCGCGCGGGTGACCGCGCCGAGCACGACCTTGCGGTCGAAGTCGTAGTTGGACCAGGTGTAGCCGACCTGGCCGGTCACCCAGGCGCGCTCGCCGCGCCAGCCCAGATAGCCGCCGAGGCTGGCGTCGTCGTAGGAGAACTCGCCGTGCTGACGGCCGAAGTCCAGGGTCTGGCGACCGAAACCGAGGTAGCCACCATAGACCAGCTGGCCGCTGCGCCAGTCGACGCCCGCCATCAGCCCCGGGCCCATGCCCTCGGCATCGACCATCAGGCCGGCATCCTCGTCGTAGCGCTGGTAGTCGCCGCGCAGATCGGCCCAGCCGCGCATGCCGTCGCCCTGCTCGCGGCCGCCCAGCTGGGCGGAGAGGCGCTCGGCGCGATTGCGACCGGTCAGGCTCTGCGCATGCGACATCAGGCTGGCGTGGCGCGGCGCCTCGAGGACCGAGGCCGCGTAGTCGGCGAGAATCCCGTGCGCCTTCGAGGAGGGATGCACGCCGTCGGCGAAGGCATGGGTGTCGGCCGCGTCCGGAGTCACATAGGTGCCCGGGTTGCAGGTCAGCGACTGCGCGGTGATCTGCGGCTGGCAGGCGGTGCCGGTGACGTTGCTGAAGCCGTACGGCGCCGGGTTGGCGACGATCTCCTGCAGCAGGTGGAAGGTATCCATCGGGATCACCCGCAGGCCGGCGCCGGCGAGGCCGCTGAACAACGCATCGTTGTAGGTCATCGACAGCTGGGTGCCGATCGCCGAGGCCTGCGACCCCTGCGCGAGGAAGCCCGGGGTGCTGCCGATGTCGGGCAGGGTCGGCACCAGCACGTAGCGCGCGCCGGCCGCCTGCAGGCTGCCGACCAGGCCGATCTGGGTGGTCACCGCCGCACCGATGGTCTGCTCCGGCGGCGCGCCCGCGGTCACCGCGAAGATGTCGTTGGCGCCGCCCCACACGGTGTACAGGGCGTTCGGATCGGCGCGGCCGCCGGTGCTGGCCAGATAGCTCGACACCTGGGTCGCCAGCGACGGGATCGGTCCCAGCGCGCCGCTGCCATCGGTACCGACGCGGGCGCCGCCGACCGCGTAGTTGGTGCCGCCCTGATTGTCGCTCCAGGCCTCGGCGCCGTAGAAATCGGCCAGGTACTCGGACCAGACCAGGCCCGGATTGGTGGTGAAGCGGCCGAGGATCGCGGCGGACGGCCCCGCCTGTTGGACCAGCGCCGGACGGAAGTGACCGGAGTCGGTCAGGCTGTCGCCGAAGAAGATGGTCTGCGAATAGGTCTGCGCCATCGCCGGCGCGGCGGCCAGCGCCAGTGCGCTGGCAAGCAGGGTGCGTACGGGTGTCTTCATGAGGTTCCCAATTCGGTGGATCAAGCCAAGGTGTGCGGGTCGATCGATACGGCCGCGCCGACGCGATCGCCAGGGGCTGGCGGCGCCGGTCGTCGTATCGGGACGCTGGGCGCGGCCGCGGGCATACGCCTGCGGATGGATACAGCAATACCGCGCAGGCGACCGCGATTCACGCCGCAGTGCGTCATTAATCTGTCATGGATCGCGCCATCCGGCGACCGCCATCGGACCCGTCCGCGCACGGCCGGCGTCCGCCGCCGGCTTCACAGCCGCGACCGGCGGCGGGACAATACCGGCATGGACATCACCCTCAACGGCGAACCGCGCCGCACCGACGCCACCACCATCGCCGCCCTGATCGAGAACGAGGGCCTCGGCCAGCGCCGGGTCGCGGTCGAGGTCAACGGCGAGATCGTGCCGCGCGGCCGCCATGCCGAGCACGCCCTGGCCGACGGCGACCGCG
>NZ_VICD02000200.1 GCF_006546735.2 Marilutibacter maris
CGACGGCCCCCTTCAGGGCCCAGCACGGCCGCAGCGCCGGTCGGTCGCCGCGCGGTCTTTCCAGGACGACCGCAAGCCACGAACCGATCCCTCCTGACGGAAAGCAAGATCCGGATATTCACTGACCGGTTGCCTCTCTAGCCTCTGCTGCGTTCATTGCGCTGTGTTCCCGCTACTGCCTGGACCCGCGCATTCGACACTTCTCATACGCAACAGATGGAAGGAGGTACCCATGCGCAAATTCGCTCTCGTGATCGGGATGATCGCGGGCACATCGGCCGCATTTCCGTTGGCGGCCCTTGGCGGGCCCGTACCGACCGCCGCGCCTGTAGAGCACGTCCCGGGACGTCTGGTGCCGGTCAATGGCACCAGGCTGTGGGTGGAGACCGAAGGCAAGGGGCCTCCACTGGTCGTCCTGGTCGGCGGCCCCGCGAACTCGCATGTGTCCATGCATCCGGCCTTCAGTTCGCTGGCAGACCGGTTCCAGATCATCTACTACGATTATCGGGGGCGCGGCAGAAGCGACACACCCACCGCAATCGGAGATGTCACCTTCGAACGGGATGTCGAAGACCTGGAGGCGCTGCGCGCCGAGCTGGGTCTGGAGACGATGAATCTGTATGGCTTTTCCTACGGAGGGCTCGTGGCGCAGGCCTATGCGCTTGCCCAGCCATCCAGGGTGGATCATCTGATTCTTGCGAATACGCTCTACAGCGCGGAGATGTGGAAGCTCAATCACGACAACATCAACGCCGAGCTCGAGAAGCAGTACCCCGAAGTCTGGGAGCGCATCCAGGGGCTGCGGGAACGGGGCTACACCTCATCCAGTCCGGAAATGCAGGCACTCTATGCCGTGCATTCCCCCCTTATCCGCTGGTACAACCCGGACCGCGCGCACCGACGCAGGACGGAACCGGGGTCGACCAACAAGGCGCTCTACTGGGAGTTCGTCGGCCATGACATCGATTTCGAACCGGGAGGGGAGGTCGTCCGCCTCCCGGACTTCAGGCCGCGACTGGGCGAACTGGAGATGCCGACCCTGATCCTGGCGGGACGCTACGACCGTGCGCTCTATCCAAAGCTGCAGTGGGAATTCAAGCGCCACGCTCCCCAGGCGTGTTTCATGATCCTGGAATACAGCGGGAGCTACGGCCATGTGGAAGAACCCGAGACGGTCATTCCGCTGGTGGAGGAGTTTCTGTCGATGCCTCCCGCTGAGTTCAGCAGCGCATCCGCCAGGTTCCTCCACGACAGGAAGTCGTGCTTGTAGGCGGAGCCAGCGGGCAGGAGGACATCCGCTCCTGCTCGCGTGGATCCCGATGAGGTCCGCATCGCCAGCGGAGGATCAATCTCCGCTGGCCCTCGACGCCTGACGCACCATGGCCGACAGGAGTTCGTGCTGTCGTTCCCGTTCCAACCCGGCAAGAATGTCGTCGAACACGTCCGCCCGCTCGTCCTGGCCAAGCTTGAACCTTGCGCGGGTGTCGATGATCCGCGCGCGAAACGCAATCACCGCACGCGAGAGTCCCGGATAGCGGTCGCCCATCTCGGACACGCGCCAGGCGTCCCGGCGCCCGTGCTCCATGCGGGCGACAAGCCGTTCCAGCGCGAACCCCGCGTCTTCGTCGAAGTCGACTTCGACATCGAACTGGACGGATTCGTAGTTCCAGGTGGGCGCCTGTGTCCGGTCCCGCATCCACGACGGGGAAATGTATCCATGCGTACCGCTGAACACCACGAGCGCGCGGGGCTCACGAACGAGGGCGGCTGCCTGGGGGTTCGACCGGGCCAAGTGACCGATGAGGTGCGGAGCTTCGACGTCATGATCGAGAATCAGCGGCAACGGCGTGCACAGAAGCTCGCCACTCCGGCTGGAGATCAGATGAGCGAAAGGATGGTCGCGGACAAGACGATGGATGGCGTCCTCGTTGCGCGGGCAGGACTTGGGATCGACTCTCATGGCAATGCGGTACCGTGCGGGAAGTAGCGCCAGCTTGTCCGGCCCCGACCCGGATGCCTATCCGGTTCTTGCGGTGCGTGGACAGCGCCGCGCCGGCATGACCGGCCGCCCTGGGCGACCGGCATCGACCGCAAGAACCGGAGTTCCTGCGGTCGAATTTCCCCCTATGCTGACCCGATGAGCGGATGCTTCCAGGTGCCAGCCATGCCTTCGACCGTCCAGGACTCGGCCGACTACACGACGGATGATGCGCGCTGGCGCGCCGTTCAGGCCCGCGATCGCGACGCTGCGAGGCATTTCGTCTATGCCGTGCGCACCACCGGCGTGTATTGCCACCCGGGCTCGCCGGCGCGGCTCCCGAAGCGGGAGAATGTGGAGTTCTTCGATTCGCCGGCAGCGGCCGAGGCGGCGGGGTACCGCGCCAACCGGCGGAGCAAGGGCGACCGGACCGATCCGGCGATCGGACGCGCGGCGTTGGTGGCGCAGGCCTGCCGCCGGATCGAGGCTTCCGAAACCGAACCCTCGCTCGATGAGCTGGCCACGCAGGCTCGCATGAGCCCGTTCCATTTCCACCGCGTGTTCAAGGCCGAAACGGGTCTGACACCCAAAGCCTATGCTTCGGCCCATCGCGCCCGGAAGCTGCGGCAGAAGCTGGGGGCCGCGGACGTTTCCGTCACGGAGGCCATCTACGATGCCGGATTCGGCTCCAACAGCCGCTTCTACGAGGCATCCGACCGGCTATTGGGGATGCGCGCGCGCGACTACCGGGCAGGCGGCGCGGGTATGACGATCCGTTTCGCGGTAGGGCAATGCTCTCTGGGCGCGATCCTGGTTGCGCAAAGTCAACGAGGCATCTGCGCCATCCTGCTGGACGACGACCCGGATGCCTTGATTCGCGAGCTCGAGGATCAG
The DNA here is from genome assembly GCF_006546735.2 of Marilutibacter maris. GTDB lineage: Bacteria > Pseudomonadota > Gammaproteobacteria > Xanthomonadales > Xanthomonadaceae > Marilutibacter > Marilutibacter maris. The sequence goes on from NZ_VICD02000200.1 coordinate 2,873, forward strand.
TTTCCGAAGGCACAACTCATTGGCGGTGACGCCAAGTTCGAGCGTCTGGTCGCCGAGGTCGTGGGCTTCATCGAATCGCCTTCCATCGGCCTGAACCTGCCGCTGGATGTGCGCGGAACCGCCTTCCAGGAGCGGGTCTGGCAGGCGCTGCTCGAAATTCCGCCCGGCACCACGGCGAGCTATGCCGACGTCGCACAACGCATCGGCGCACCGAAGGCGGTCCGCGCCGTGGCGCAGGCCTGCGGCGCCAACCGCGTGGCTGTCGCCATTCCCTGCCATCGTGTCGTGCGGCGCGACGGGGACATATCCGGCTATCGCTGGGGCCTGGAGCGCAAACGAGAGCTGTTGAGGCGCGAAGCCGAGAGCTGAGAACCCTTCCCGAACCGGTCGCGACGGCTACGGCCGGCCCAGGCGCCGCTGGTTGGCGCGCTTGTGGCCGTGGTCCATCTCGTCGTTGACCACCCGCACCGCCAGCGACGACTCGTAAGCCAGCAGGATGCTCGCCGCCAGCATCATCGTCACCCCCAATGCGGCCAGGATCGTCGGCGCGGACACGAAGCGGTAGCCCATGAAGGCGTCGGCGGCGACGGTCAGGCTGGTGCCGACGAAGCAACTGATCGCCAGATACAGCAACTGGCTGCCATGCAGGGTGATCCGGCTGCGCCGGCGCTGCATCAGGATCAGCGCCTCGATGCGGGCGCGCTCGCCATCGTTGTCGACGGTCTCCAGTTCCAGCAGCAATTGGCGGGCGCGGTCGATGACCCGGGCCAGGCGGTTGTTCGCCGACATCAGCAGCGACGCGGTCGCGGTCAGGAAGAACGCGGGCGCGAGCATCGCGGTGAGGATGGCGTAGTGCGAGGCGGCGTCCTTGAACATGGCGGTACGCGGGCGTTGGGTTGCCGCTATCATGCCCCGACGCGGCGGTCGCTGCGAGCAGGCAACGAAGGACAGCATGACGATGACAGCGGGGATGGCGATGGGGAAGGGCGAACGGCTGGTCTGGATCGACCTGGAGATGACCGGCCTGGACACCGACAACGACTCGATCCTGGAGATCGCCACCGTGGTGACCGACGCCAGCCTCGAGGTCCTGGCCGAGGGGCCCGAGCTCGCCATCCATCATCCGCTCGATCGCCTGCAGGCGATGGACGAATGGAACCGTCGCCAGCACGGCAGCTCGGGCTTGTGGGATCGGGTGCTTGCCAGCCGCGTCGACATCGCCGAGGCCGAGGCCAGGACCCTGGCCTTCCTGCGCGAATGGAGCAGCGCCGGCGCCTCGCCGATGTGCGGCAACTCGATCTGCCAGGATCGCCGCTTCCTGCACCGGCTGATGCCGCAGGTCGAGCGGCACTTCCACTACCGCAATCTCGACGTCAGCACGATCAAGGAACTGGCCCGGCGCTGGGCGCCGGCGGTGCTGGCCGGGGTCAGCAAGCAGTCGCGCCACACCGCGCTGAGCGACGTGCACGACTCGATCGCCGAGCTGCGCCATTATCGCGGCTTCATGGGCCGTCTGGGCGGCCTCCAGGCGGACTGAGCATCACCCGCCGGAAAGGATTTTCCGGATCACCACGACGCAGGAGGCGAAATGAACCGGAGCCGCAACCGTCTTCTCTGCCTGGCGCTGGCGGCGGCCTGGCTGCCGACCGCGGCCAGCGCCGACGAAACGCCGGCCATCCACAACGTGGTCACCGTGACCGAGCAGCGTTGCCAGGGACCGGCGATACTGCAGTGGGCGGTGCATCCGCGCCGCCGGCAGGCGCAGGAAAGTGGCTCCCTGGCGCTGGGCGACACCGGTTACCGGGTCGACCTGTCGGCGCTGGCGCCGTTCCGCGAATGGACCCTGATGGAGCGTCTGCACGACGGCTCGCGCGGGGTCGACGACAGCTACGCGCTGTTCAGCCGCGATGGATCGGGCCCGATCGAAGCCGCCTACGTCATCACCCGCCTGCCGGAGGACCTGCGCGACAACGAGCTGGCGCTGCGCCAGGTGGTCGCGATCCAGCAGGGCAACACCGGCGACGGCAAGGCGTCCTTCATCGAGGCCGACACACCGTTCGGGCGCGGCCTGGAGATGGTCGTCGGCGGCCGGGTCGGTTCGACCTGCTATCCGACCGCGCGGTTCCTGTACGCGACCGCCGAGGCGCCTTCGATCGGAATCAGCCGCTTCGTGGTCAGGAACGACGACCTGATCGAATACTCGCTGGTGATGTCCTGGCCCGACGGGGTCGGGCAGGGCGCGATCATCGAACAGGCACAGCGCAGGATGGACGGCTTCCAGCGCGGGCTGGCCGCGGCCGACCCGCGCTGAGCGCGGGATCCGCGGCTTACTCCGGATCGGCCGAGGGCTGGTGGTCGGGGCTGGCGAGGCTGTCCCTGACCTGCGGCGGCAAGGTCGCCGGTCCACTCTGGCCGCCACCGGCGACGTGGTGGTACATGTGGACGTCGCGCTGCGGGAACGGAATGCTGACCCCGGAGGCGTCGAAGCCCTTCTTGATCCGCTCGGTCAACTCGCACTTGGTCACGAAGAAGTCGGCGTTGGCGACGTGGCAGCGAATGCCCAGGTTGACGCTGTTGTCGCCCAGCCCGTAGACCAGCACGTCCGGCGACGGCTCGGCCAGCACCCGTGGGTCGGCATGCATGATGTCCAGCGCCAGCTTGCGGGCGAGGTCGATGTCGTCGGTGTAGCCGATGCCGATCACCAGCTCGACGCGACGCATCACGTCCGGCGTCAGGTTGATGATCGAATCGCCGGTGATCAGGCTGTTCGGCAGCACGATCAGCTGGTTGTCGGCGCCGCGCAGCTTGGTCTGGAAGATGCTCACGTCCTCGACCTTGCCGGTCTCGCCGGCGATGGTGACGATGTCGCCGACCCGGAACGGCTTCAGCGACACCAGCATCACCCCGGAGGCGACGTTCGACAGCGAATCCTTCAGCGCCATGCCGATCGCCAGGCCGGCGGCGCCGAGCACCGCGATCATCGACGTCGGGGCGATGCCGAACACGCCCTGCAGCAGGCCCAGGATCAGCACCACCAGGAGCCCGATGTAGACGACCTTGCGCAGGAAGCGGACCGCGATCGGGTCGACCTCGGCGCGGTTCAGGCCGCGCTCGGACAGGCCCGCCAGCCAGCGGGCGATCCGCAGGCCGATGTAGAAGACCACCAGGCCAATGCCCAGCTTGACGCCGAGGTTGGCTGCGTATGCGAGCCACTCCGAACCGAGCTGAACCGCTCCGATCTGCATTGCGTACTCCTTTTTCCCTGTGATGAAACGGGCGCCTGCGGGCGCCGCGGTCCGCAACGGCGGCCGCAAAAGCAACGCCCCGCATCGGCGGGGCGTTGTCTGGTTTGACGCAGCCTAACGCGTCGCGCGTGAGCGACGCGTTACCCGCGCACGATGCGCTGGCAGGCGGTTCAGCCGGCCTTTGCCTTGGCCAGCTTCAGCCAGGTATCGACCACGGTGTCGGGATTGAGCGACACCGACTCGATGCCCTGTTCCATCAGCCACAGGGCGAGGTCGGGATGGTCGCTGGGGCCCTGGCCGCAGATGCCGACGTACTTGCCCTTGGCCTTGGCGGTGGCGATCGCCATCGCCAGCAGCTTCTTCACCGCCGGGTCGCGCTCGTCGAACAGGTGCGCGACCAGGCCCGAATCACGGTCCAGGCCAAGAGTGAGCTGGGTCAGGTCGTTGGAGCCGATCGAGAAGCCGTCGAAGATTTCCAGGAACTCCTCGGCCAGCAGCGCGTTGGAGGGCAGCTCGCACATCATGATGATCTTCAGGCCGTCCTTGCCCTGCTCGAGACCGTTGGCCTTCAGCACCTCGACCACCTTGCGGCCTTCCTCCAGCGTGCGCACGAACGGGATCATCACCCAGCAGTTGGTCAGGCCCATCTGCTCGCGCACCTTCAGCACCGCGCGGCACTCCAGCGCGAACGCGTCGGCGAAGGCCGGATCGACATAACGGCTGGCGCCGCGGTAGCCGATCATCGGGTTTTCCTCGTGCGGCTCGTAGCGACTGCCGCCGATCAGGTTCGCGTACTCGTTGGACTTGAAGTCCGACAGGCGCACGATGACCGGGTTGGGCGCGAACGAGGCGGTGATCGTGGCGATGCCCTCGGCCAGGCGATCGACGTAGAAATCGACCGGATTGCCGTAGCCGGCGGTGCGCTCGTCGATACGCTTCCTGGTCTCCGCGTCCTGCTGGTCGTACTCGAGCAGGGCCTTGGGATGCACGCCGATATGACTGGCGATGATCATCTCCAGCCGGGCCAGGCCGACGCCGGCGTTGGGCAGCATCGCGAAGTCGAACGCGCGCTCGGGGTTGGCGACGTTCATCATCACCTTCAGCGGTGCCGGCGGCATGCGCTCCAGGTCCGCGGTGTGACGTTCGAAGGGCAGGGCGCCCTCGTAGATGAAGCCGGTATCGCCCTCGGCGCAGCTGATGGTGACGGTCTGGCCGTCCTGGATCGCGTCCAGCGCGTTGCCGGTGCCGACCACCGCCGGCACGCCCAGCTCGCGGGCGATGATCGCCGCGTGGCAGGTGCGGCCGCCACGGTTGGTCACGATCGCCGCCGAACGCTTCATCACCGGCTCCCAGTCGGGGTCGGTCATGTCGGCGACCAGCACGTCGCCGGGCTGGACCCGGTTCATGTCGTCCAGCGAGCGGACCACGCGGGCGACGCCGCTGCCGATCTTCTGGCCGATCGCGCGGCCCTCGCAGACCACCTTGCCGCGTTCGCTCAGCTGGAAGCGCTCGATCTGGGTCGCCTTGGCGCGCGACTTCACCGTCTCCGGACGCGCCTGGACGATGAACAGCTTGCCGCTGACGCCGTCCTTCGCCCACTCCACGTCCATCGGGCGGCCGTAGTGCTTCTCGATGATCAGCGCCTGCCGGGCCAGCTCGTGCACGTCCTCGTCGCTGATCGAGAAGCTGTTGCGCAGCTCGGCCGGGGTATCCTCGGTGCGCACGCGCTCGCCGGGCACGTCGGAATAGACCATCCGCAGCTGCTTGGCGCCGATCGCCCGGCGCAGGATCGCCTGGCGGTCCTCGGCCAGGGTCGGCTTGTAGACGTAGAACTCGTCCGGATTCACCGCGCCCTGCACGACCATCTCGCCCAGGCCGTAGCTGGAGGTGATGAACACCACGTCGCGGAAGCCGGACTCGGTGTCGAGGGTGAACAGCACGCCGGAGGCGCCGACGTCGGAGCGCACCATCAGCTGCACGCCGGCGGACAGGAACACGTCCTCGTGCTTGAAGCCGTGGTGCACGCGGTAGGCGATGGCGCGATCGTTGTAGAGGCTGGCGAAGACTTCCTTGACCTTGTGGACGACATCGTCCTCGCCGGTCACGTTGAGGAAGGTCTCCTGCTGGCCGGCGAACGAGGCGTCGGGCAGGTCCTCGGCGGTGGCCGAGGAGCGCACCGCGACCGCAACCGGGTCGCCGCCGTTCTGGTCGCACAGCTTGCGGTAGCCCTCGCGGATCGCCGCGTCCAGGTCCGGCTGCAGCGGCGCATCGATGACCCAGCCGCGGATCTCGCCGCCGGCCGCGGTCAGCGCCGGCACGTCCTCGACGTCGAGGGTCGCCAGGCGGTCGAAGATGCGCTGGTGCAGGTCGTTGTGGGCGATGAAGGCCTTGAACGCCTCGGCCGTGGTCGCGAAACCGCCGGGAACCGACACCCCGAGGTTGGCCAGATTGCCGATCATCTCGCCCAGCGAGGAGTTCTTGCCTCCCACTCGGGCGAGGTCGGACAGGCGCAGCTCATGCAGCCAGAGGATGTTCTCTTTCAAGGCGGGGGCTCCTGGTACGGCGGAACGGAAGCGATGGGGACGGGCAGGCCGCGGACGGGGGCAGGGGCGGATGTCCGGCGGACAAGCCGCTATGATCGCCTGTGCGCCGGGCGCTTACAAGGTTGATCCGGCGGGCTTTTTCCTGTTGGCAGGCGGATTTTCGAGGGGTTTGGCATGGGTCTGCGCCCGGTGTTCTACATTTCCGACGGTACCGGCATCACCGCCGAGACCATCGGCCATACGCTGCTCACCCAGTTCCAGGAGACCCGCTTCGTCAGCGAGCGCATCTCCTTCGTCGACAGCGTCGAGCGGGCGCGCGAGGCCGCCGAGCGGATCCGCAAGGCCGCGGAGATGCACGGGGTGCGCCCGGTGATCATCAATTCCTGCGTCGACAACGAGGTCAGCGCCGCGCTGGCCGAGAGCGGGGCGCTGCTGCTGGACGTGTTCGCGCCGTTCATCGAACCGCTGGAGCAGGAGTTCGGCGAGACCCGCCGGCACGCGGTGGGGCAGGCGCACGGCCTGGTCGATTTCGAGACCTACCACCGCCGCATCAACGCGATGAATTACGCGCTGACCCACGACGACGGGGCCAGCATCGACTACGCCGAGGCCGACCTGATCCTGGTCGCGGTCTCGCGCGCCGGCAAGACCCCGACCTGCGTCTACCTGGCGCTGCACTACGGCATCCGTGCGGCCAACTATCCGCTGACCGAGGAGGACCTCGAGCACGATCGGTTGCCGCCGCGGCTGCGTCCATACCGCCACAAGCTGTTCGGGCTGACCATCGACCCGATCCGGCTGCAGCAGATCCGCCAGGAGCGGCGGCCAAATTCGCGCTATGCCAAGTTCGAGACCTGCAAGCGCGAGGTCGCCGCGGCGGAGATGATGTTCCGTGCCGAACGCATCCCGACCCTGAGCACGACCCATACCTCGATCGAGGAGATCTCGAGCAAGGTGCTGTCGACGCTGGGAATCCGTCGCGAGATGTTCTGAACGAGAGGCTCTGGACCGCGCAACCGGGCCTGGAGGGCAGGGCGCTGAACGGCGGTTCAGCTTGCGGCCGCCGCGCGCGATGAGCGACGAATCTTCAAGTTATGCCGCCCCGGGCGGCGCGTCAACGCTGCCGAAATCCACCCCGCGCGTGTAGCATCGGGTCCATGTCGACCGCTGCCGCCACCGCCGAACGCCTGCCCCGCCTCAACCGTTTCGGTTGGCTGATGGGGCTGTACGCGGAGAACCACGCGCGCTTCCAGCGCCTGTTCGCGCCGGCCGCGCTGGAAGCGGGGCGGTACCGCTCGGTGATCGGCGACGGCCTGGACGTCTGCCTGGACGTGATCGAGCGGCATCGCTACACCACCGAGCTGCGGCTGACCTACGCAATGCCCGATCCGGTCACAGGCGAACCGGACCCGTCCGCCTACCTGCGCGTCTATCACGATGCGCGCCAGTTGGAAGCGACCCACTGCTATATCGGCCGCCGCTGGCAGGACGTGATCGGCCTGTATCCGCCGCCGGCGGAGGTGATCGGCCACCGCATGCGGATGAACACCTTCCTCGGCAAATGGCTGGAGTACCTCGCTGAACGCGGGCATGGCGTGGCGACCTTGCAGGGGCCTGAAGCCATTCCGAAAAAAGTCATCGAAATGTCTTGACGACCTTCGGGACGGCCCCTAAGATGGCCGTCTTTCCAGCGCAGTGGGGCCATAGCTCAGCTGGGAGAGCGCTACAATGGCATTGTAGAGGTCGGCGGTTCGATCCCGCCTGGCTCCACCAAATTTCTGGAACATTCGCAGTAACCGCAACACCCGTCCCCATCGTCTAGAGGCCTAGGACACAACCCTTTCACGGTTGCGACCGGGGTTCGAATCCCCGTGGGGACGCCATATTCGAAACACCCAGCCCTGATGCGTCGGGGCTTTTTGTTGTCAGACCGGCTTTATTGCAGGCCGGTTTCCAGCACAGTGGGGCCATAGCTCAGCTGGGAGAGCGCTACAATGGCATTGTAGAGGTCGGCGGTTCGATCCCGCCTGGCTCCACCAAATTCCTGGAACGTCCGCAGTACCCGCAACACCCCGTCCCCATCGTCTAGAGGCCTAGGACACAACCCTTTCACGGTTGCGACCGGGGTTCGAATCCCCGTGGGGACGCCATATTCGAAACAAAAAGCCCCGGCATGCCGGGGCTTTTTGTTTTCATGCCTGGACTTTCGGTTACCGGATCGTGGCGCTAGCTCACAGGGACGGCCACACGCATCGGATGTTCCGGGTTGTCGCGGATGAAGGCTTCGACGTCGCGCAGCCTGGCGGGCAGCGGTGGAGCATCGAAGCTTCCATAACTGAAGAACCGGAACCCCGCTTCGTACAGCGCCTGGACCTTGCGCCACTGCTCGCGATTGCGCGCAGGCGGAGCCTTGAAAGAGCGGCCCATCTCATGAAGGTCGCCAGCGCAGCAAGGACAGCGGGACCTCCGCTGCGGGCGCGGGGCGATCCTGAAGCTCTTGCGGCATATGAAGCAGGCGTGCGCGATCAGGTATGCGGCCGCACGAGGGCGAAGCGGCGGCGGCGATGGAGCAGGGCGGTTGCCGGTGTCGCGACGCAGTGCCATGCGCCTGGCCTTTTCGAACTTGTTCATTCGTGCCGGCTGCGAAGATGTCGGGCGGGTAGCCCGTAAGGGCCTCGAATCATTGACCCTTGGATGGTGGAGGGCATGAAGCGAGTGGTCAACAACCGCAACATCGCCAACGGTGTGGCGCGGCGTTGGCCCCGGTGGGCAAGGGATTCGCGAGCCAACACTGGACCCGCTCCAGAGTTGCGCCGCGCCCCCGGCATCGGTCAGCATGCGCCCGGTTCACCGCTACCGGCGTATCATCGACCGCATGTCCCGTTCGTCCGTCCTGCTGCGAGTGCTGGTCGCGCTGATGCTGGTGCTCAATGGCATCGGCGGCACGATGGCGTCCGCGCGCATGCTGGTCGAGCACGAGGCGCTGACGAAGCAGCACGCCGGTACTACCGCCACGACGATGCCGCCCTGCCATGAGGACATGGGCGGGATGGAACACGACGCGCCAGCAACGCCGCAAGCGGCTGGCCACGGCGACGATCCCGACTGCTGCAACGGCGGCCAATGCGCCTGCGAGTGCATCCAGCACTGCTGCGCGATGCCGGCGCCGGCGCTGGCCGGCGCACCGCCCGGACCGTCCGGCACCGCCGTTCACCCGCTCAGCGACGGCCACCCCGAGCCCGTCCGCCCGCGACTGATCCGACCGCCGATAGGCTGATCCGGCACCGGCACGCCAGTGCCGGAACCGTGCGCGCACGCCTGGATGCGGTGCGCCTCCAGTCTTGCCCGTCCCGATGCGGAAGGGCAGCCGATTTGCGAACGGAGTTAGCGATGTCTTCCGATTCTTCCGATGCCGGCCGCGGTATGCCCGCGCCCTCGCGTCGTCGTTTCGTCCAGGGCCTGGCCGCCGGCGGCGCGATCGCCGGCCTTGGCCTGTGGCCGCGCCCGGGCTGGGCGCTGAAATCCCCGGGCCAGCCAAACGTGCTGACCGGCACCGAGTTCGACCTGTCGATCGGCGAGATGCCGGTCAACTTCACCGGGCGGGTACGCACCGCGATCGCGGTCAACGGCAGCGTGCCGGCACCGTTGCTGCGCTGGCGCGAGGGCACCACGGTCAACCTGCGCGTGCGCAACGACCTGCCGGCCGGCTCGATCCACGGCGACACCACCTCTATCCATTGGCACGGCATCATCCTGCCGGCCAACATGGACGGCGTGCCCGGGCTCAGCTTCGACGGCATCCGTCGCAACGAGGCCTATCACTACCGCTTCGAGGTGGGGCAGGGCGGCACCTACTGGTACCACAGCCATTCCGGCTTCCAGGAACAGGCGGGGCTGTATGGCCCGCTGGTGATCGACCCGCTCGAACCCGAGCCCTTCAGCTACGACCGCGACTATGTGGTGATGCTGTCGGACTGGACCGACCTGGATCCGGCCTCGCTGTTCGCGCGGCTGAAGAAGATGGCCAGCTACGACAACTACTACATGCGCACCGTCGGCGACTTCGTGCGCGACGCCCGGCGCGACGGCCTGGAACAGACCCTGGACGACCGCAAGGCCTGGGGCGAGATGCGGATGACGCCGACCGACCTGTCCGACGTCAACGCCAACACCTACACCTACCTGATGAACGGCACCACCGCGCTGGGCAACTGGACCGGGTTGTTCCGCAGCGGCGAGAAGATCCGCCTGCGCTTCATCAACGGCTCGGCGATGAGCTATTTCGACGTGCGCATCCCGGGCCTGAAGATGACCGTGGTCGCCGCCGACGGCATGTACGTGCATCCGGTGACGGTGGACGAGTTCCGGATCGCGGTCGCGGAGACCTACGACGTGATTGTCGAGCCCAGCGGCCAGGACGCGTTCACGATCTTCGCCCAGGACATGGGCCGCACCGGCTACGTCAGCGGCACCCTGGCGGTACGCGAAGGCCTGCGCGCGCCGGTGCCGGTTCCCGATCCGCGACCGATCCTGACCATGGCCGACATGGGCCATGGCGGCATGGGGCATGGCGGCCACGACATGGCGGCGATGAAGGGCATGGAGGGCGGCTGCGGCGGCAATATGAAGCACGGCGCCATGCAGCACACCTCCAACCAGCACGGCTCCAACCAGCACGGTTCAAACCAGCACGCCGGCATGGACCATGGCGGCGGGGGCATGCAGACGCACCCGGCCAGCGAGGAGGGCAATCCGCTGATCGACATGCAGACGATGGCGCCGGAACCGCGTCTGTCCGATCCGGGCATCGGCCTGCGCGACAACGGCCGCCGGGTACTCAGCTACGCCGACCTGCGCAGCACCTTCGAGGATCCCGACGGCCGCGACCCGGGGCGCGACGTCGAACTGCACCTGACCGGCCACATGGAGAAGTTCGCGTGGTCGTTCGACGGCATCAAGTTCGCCAGCGCCGAACCGTTGCGGATGACCTATGGCGAGCGTCTGCGCATCGTCCTGGTCAACGACACCATGATGACCCACCCGATCCACCTGCATGGCGTGTGGAGCGACCTGGAGGACGAGGACGGCAATTTCATGGTGCGCAAACACACCATCGAGATGCCGCCGGGCACCAAGCGCAGCTATCGCGTGCGCGCCGACGCGCTCGGCCGCTGGGCCTATCACTGCCACCTGCTGTACCACATGGAAGCCGGCATGATGCGGGAAGTGAGGATCGAGGAATGAACACGATCGTCTCGACATTCGCGCCGCTTCCGGTCGCGCTCGCCATCGCACTGGCGCCCGCGCCCGCATCGGCCCAGGACCGGCACGCACAGCACCGCCCGCAGGCCGCGCAGGACAACGACGGACATGCCGGCCATGGCGCCAGGGCGTCGATGCCGCATGAACCGGAACCGTCGACCGCGACGAGTGCCAACGATGCTGGCGACCACTCCGGGATGGACCACACGGGCATGGAGCATGTGCGCTCACCGCAACAGCCAAGCACCCCGATTCCCACGGTCAGCGACGCCGACCGCCGCGCCGCGTTCCCGGAACTGCACGCCCATGCCACCCACGGCGACAGCATCCACAGCTATTGGTCGCTGGACCGGCTGGAGGCCTGGGATGCGGACGAGGAGGGCACCGGAACCGCCTGGGAAGCGCTGGCCTGGGTAGGCGGCGACATCGACCGTCTGTGGTTGCGCAGCGAGGGCGAACGCACCGATGCCGGCACCGAGTCCGCCGATCTGGAAGTGCTGTACGGGCACAGCGTCTCGCGTTGGTGGGATGTCGTCGCCGGCATCCGTCACGACTTCGGTGGCGAGGGGCCCTCGCAGACTTTCGCCGCCTTCGGCGTGCAGGGCCTGGCGCCCTACAAGTTCGAAGTCAGCGCGACCGGCTACGTCGGCGAATCCGGCCAGACCGCCGCCAGCCTCGAGGCCGAGTACGACACCCTGATCAGCAATCGCCTGATCCTGCAATGGAGCGCGGAAGCCGAGCTTTACGGCAAGGACGACCCGGCCCGCGGCATCGGCTCGGGCCTGTCGTCGCTGGAAGCCGGCGCGCGTCTGCGCTATGAGATCAGCCGTCGCTTCGCGCCCTATGTCGGCGTCAGCTGGGAGCGCAGCTACGGCGGCACCGCCGACCTGAAGCGCGCCCACGGCGAGGACATCGAGGACACCCGCCTGGTTGCCGGCGTGCGGGTCTGGTTCTGAGGAGAAGGCGATGAAGACGATCATCAGGACCCTCGTCGGCATCGGCCTCGGCACGGCCGCCATCGCGGCCGCAGCGGCCACCGTGGTGTACTCCGGCGTCTACGACATCGCCGCCGACTCACCGCATAGCCGCCCCGTGTTCGCGCTGCTGGAGACCGCGCGCGAACGCTCGGTGGCCCGGCGCGCGCGGGCCTTGCAGGTGCCTGCCGTCCTCGACGACCCGGACCGGATCCGCCAGGGCGCCGGCAACTACGACGCGATGTGCGTGAGCTGCCATCTCGCACCGGGTTCCGGCGAATCCGAGCTCAGTCGTGGTCTGTACCCGGCACCGCCGGATCTGAGCCGCGAAGCGGTGGACGCGGCGAGCGCGTTCTGGACCATCAAGCACGGGATCAAGGCCAGCGGGATGCCGGCCTGGGGCCGCAGCATGGAAGACGAGTACATCTGGAACATGGTCGCCTTCCTGCGAGCCTTGCCGACCCTGGACCGGGAAGGGTATGCCGCACTGGTCGTCAGCAGCGAGGGGCATTCGCACGGTGGCGGCGGGCACGACAACGGTAGTGGCGGGCACGAACACGACGGCGCGGAGGCGCGTGAGCGGGATTCCGGGGCCGTCGAGCCGCAGGGACACGTCCACGCCGACGGCTCGCACCACGACCATGGGTCTGCCTCCTCGACCGAGCCATCGATACCCGAACAGGCGCGCGCAAACGACGACAACCACGACGAATCAGCCCCATCGCACAAGGACACCCACACGCATGAACACTGATGCAAGGCACGCGCGCAGGACGCGCCTGCGCCAACTGACGACACTGGGGCTCGGCGGCCTGCTCGCGCTCGGCCTGAGCGCCCATGCCCATGACGGCGCAGCCGCGGCCGCAGCCGAGGCCCAGGCCTCCACCTCCACAGGGACGACCCACACCGAAATCGACGGCCGGCAGGCGGCGATGCGACAGAGCTTCGTCGCGGTGGCCGACGCGTTCTCGGATGCGCTCAAGACCGGCGACCTGGAACGCGTCGGCGACTTCCTCGCCGAGGACGTGCTGATCCTGGAAAGTGGCGGCAGCGAGCGCACGCGCGAGGCGTACCTCCGCGGGCACGCCGGCCACGATGCCGCCTTCCTGAAGGAGGCGCAGGTGCGGCTCCTGCATCGTACCGTGCGCACCAGCGAGCACATGGTCTGGATCGGCAGCGAACGCGAGATCCATGCGACCGGCGACGGCGGGCCGATGGCCCTGCTCAGCAGCGAGACCCTGGTGCTTGGCGACACCCCCAAGGGGTGGAAGATCGTCCATATCCACTGGTCGTCGCGTCCGCTCAAGGCGGGGGAGGGCAACCGATGAACGCGCGTATCGTGGCCCTCGGCCTGCTGGTCCTGTCGCCGCTGCTCTCCGCCTGCGCCGGCGACCGGGAGACGCTCGTCGCCGGCGCGGACGTCGACACGGCCGCGGCCAGGCAGACGGACACCGCGCCCATGGCGCCGGAGTCGACCGCGCTGCCGCCGGCGATCGTCCACAAGAGCCCGACCTGCGGCTGTTGCGAGCTGTGGGTCGAGCATCTGCGCGAAGCCGGCTTCACGGTCGAGGTGCGCAATCACGCGCCGGACGCGCTGAACCGGCTCAAGGGCGAGGTCGGCGTTCCCTACGGCAAGGGCTCCTGCCACACCGCCCGGATCGGCGATTACTTCGTCGAAGGACACGTGCCGGCCGCCGACATCAAGCGCCTGTTGGCCGAGGCGCCGCAGGTGAACGGTCGCGCCGCGAAGGGGCTCGCGTTGCCGGGCATGCCACTGGGTTCGCCGGGCATGGAGGTGCCCGACGGCACCGTCCAGCCCTACACGGTCGAACTGGTCGGCGAGGGCGGCGGCACCGTTCCCTTCGCGTCACACTGACCCGGCGCGGGGCAGGGTGTTGACTCTGGACCATGGTCCAGACTGCAGACTGCCCCCATCGCCCATCGTGGGCACGCATGGACAAGGCCATGAAGATCGGAGAACTGTCGCGCCGCACCGGCATCGGTATCGATACCGTGCGCTACTACGAACGCCAGGGCCTGATGCGCCCCGCCAACCGGATGGCTTCCGGCTACCGCCTGTTCGACGAGCAGGATGTCGCCCGCCTGCACTTCATCCGTCGCGCCAAGGTGCTGGGTTTCACCCTGGAGGAGATCGGCGAGCTGCTGGCCCTGTCCGACCATCGCGACGAGGACATGGCGTCGATGAAGGCGGTGGCCACCGCCAAGCTGGCCGATGTCGAGCGTCGCCTGGCCGAGCTTGAGCGGATGCGCGATGGCCTGCGCACCCTGGTCGACGCCTGCCCGGGACACGGCGCGATGGCGCGCTGCCCGATCCTCAACGCCTTGGTGGAGGACGCGGCATGAGCGCGCACGGACACAAGCACGGCCACGATCACGCAGCTGCCGACCACGAACACGATCACGACCATCGGGGTTGCGGCCACGCGCACCCGGAAGCGACGGCACAAGGCCAAGACAAGCGACCGCAGGCCGCCCACGCGCACGGCGATCACGCCGACCCGGGCGCGGCGTCGGGCAGTTGCTGCGGAGCGGCCACGTCCTGCCAGGGTGGTGCCGGCAACGATGCCGACGGCGTCGTCGATCCGGTCTGCGGCATGCGCGTGGCCCCGCAGACCAGCACGCATCGTCACGACCACGAGGGCCGGACCTATCACTTCTGTTCGGCGCGTTGCCGCGAGAAGTTCGCCGCCGATCCGCAGCGCTGGCTGTCGCCGGATCCGGCCCCCGCGCAGGAGATGCCGGCCGGGACGATCTACACCTGCCCGATGCATCCGGAGATCCGCCAGGAGGGACCGGGCACCTGTCCCAAGTGCGGCATGGCGCTGGAGCCGGAAATGCCGAGCCTGGAAGAGGAGGAGAACCCCGAGCTGCGCGATTTCGGCCGCCGCTTCTGGGGCACGCTGCCGCTGACCGCGGCGGTGTTCGTACTGGCGATGTTCGGCGGCCGGCTGGGCCTGCTCGACCCCGACACCCGCAGCTGGGTCGAGCTGGTGCTGGCGACGCCGGTGGTGCTGTGGGCGGGTTGGCCGCTGCTGGAGCGCTGCGTGCAGTCGATCCGCAACCGCAGCCCGAACATGTGGACCCTGATCGGCATCGGCGTCAGTGCGGCGTTCGGCTACAGCGTGGTCGCCACCGTCGCCCCCGACCTGTTTCCCGAGTCGTTCCGCGAACATGGCCGCATCGGCGTCTATTTCGAGGCGGCGGCGGTGATCGTCTCGTTGACCCTGCTCGGCCAACTGCTTGAACTGCGCGCACGCTCGAAGACCTCGGCGGCGATCAAGGCACTGCTGGGACTGGCGCCGAAGACCGCGCGCCGCCTGCGCGAGGATGGCAGCGAAGAGGACATCCCGCTCGAACACGTGCATGTCGGCGACCGCCTGCGGGTGCGTCCCGGCGAGAAGGTGCCGGTCGACGGCACCGTCCTGGAGGGCCGCTCCAGCGTCGACGAGTCGATGCTGACCGGCGAGCCGATGCCGGTCGAGAAGCAGGCCGACGACAGCCTGATCGGCGCCACCCTCAACGGCACCGGCAGCCTGGTGATGCGCGCCGACCAGGTCGGCAGCGCCACCGTGCTGTCGCGGATCATCCAACTGGTCGCGCAGGCGCAGCGTTCGCGTGCGCCGATGCAGCGCATGGCCGACAAGGTCGCCTACTGGTTCGTGCTGGCGGTGCTGGCGGTCGCGGTGGCCACCTTCTTCGTGTGGGGGCTGTTCGGCCCCGATCCGTCATGGACCTACGCCGTGCTCAATGCGGTGTCGGTGCTGATCATCGCCTGTCCGTGCGCGCTCGGTCTGGCGACGCCGATGTCGGTCATGGTCGCGACCGGGCGCGCCGCCAATGCCGGTGTGCTGTTCCGCGACGCCGAGGCGATCGAACGGTTCCGCACCATCGACACCCTGGTCGTCGACAAGACCGGCACCCTGACCGAGGGCCGGCCGGCATTTCACGAGGCCAGCGGCGCCGGTGGATTCAGTGCCGACGACGTGCTGCGGATCGCCGCCAGCCTGGATCTGGGCAGCGAACATCCGCTGGCCGAGGCGATCGTGGACGAGGCGCGCGCCCGATCGCTGGCGCTGGAAACGGCGCAGGACTTCGAGTCGGTGACCGGCAGCGGCGTCCGCGGCCGGGTCGGGGGCAGGGCAGTGGTGCTCGGCAATACCCGCCTGATGGCCGACACCGGCGTCGACGTCGCCAGTGTCGCCGACACCGCCGAGCGGCTGCGCGGCGAAGGCGCGAGTGTGATGTTCCTGGCCGTCGACGGACGCCTGGCCGGCCTGATCGCGGTCGCCGACCCGATCAAGGAATCGTCCGCGCCGGCCCTGGCCGCGCTGCGCGAGGCCGGCATCCACGTGGTGATGGCGACCGGCGACGGCGAGACCACCGCCCGTGCGGTGGCCGGAAAACTCGGCATCGACAGCTTCCACGGCGAGGTGCGGCCGGAGGACAAGGCCGAGCTGGTCACCCGGCTGCAGGCGCAGGGGCATCGCGTGGCGATGGCCGGCGACGGCATCAACGACGCCCCGGCACTGGCCGCCGCCGACATCGGCATCGCCATGGGCACCGGTACCGACGTGGCGATGTCCAGCGCCCAGGTGACCCTGGTCAAGGGCGATCTGCGCGGCATCCTGCGCGCCCGCGAACTGTCCGCCGCGACCGTGCGCAACATGAAGCAGAACCTCGGATTCGCCTTCGTCTACAACGGCATCGGCGTGCCGATCGCCGCCGGCGTGCTGTATCCGCTGACCGGTCTGCTGCTGAGCCCGATGCTGGCCGCGCTGGCGATGAGCCTGTCGTCGGTGTCGGTGATCGGCAACGCGCTGCGGCTGCGGGGCGCACGGGTCTGACGGGACGGATCTGACTGGACGGACCCCGCGCATGCCGGTGCCGGCATCGCATCCGGCGACCGTCATCTCCCCGGATGCGATGCCTGAGACCCGTTCAGGCGCACGGTGGCGACACGCACGCCAGATCCAGCCGCACCAGCGAACCGTCGCGACCGCGCCGGTCCGCGCGCAGATAGCGATGATCCCGCCAGCATTGCAGGTCGACCGGCGGCTTCACCGGCTCGCCCCACAGGCTCAGTTCGAAGCCCTGCTCGACCAGCCACCGGAGCAGGGCGTCGAAACGCGCCTGATCCGCGGGCAGCAACAGGTCGGCATCGGCGGGCGGGGGTCCCGAAGCCGGTTCGCCGGCCTCCCGCCAACCTGCGAGGCTGCCGTACAGGCGGAACGTGAAACCGGCGGCTTCGATCGCACGCAGCAGCTCCGCCGTCGCCTGCAGGTCGATGGTTTCGCGGCGCTTCTGGTAGATCAATGCGTACTCGTGACTGCGGTTGCTGGCGGCGAGCGCATGCGGCAGCGGCGACACCGGACGCGGATAGCACAGCACCCGTTCCTCGTGGGCCACGAACAGGCTGTCGAGAATGCGCGCAAGATCCCAGGCCAGCGGAAACCGGCGGCCGCCAATGACGATGTTCTCGGCCATCGCGATGCAGTAGCCACCGTCCGCCAGGACCCCGCGCAGCGAGTAGAACACCCGACGCAGACCACGCAGGAAGCCCGCGTAGTCCTGCTCCAGGTACAACTGTCCGGCCGCGGGCTCGCCGGTCCAGCCGCAACCGAAGTAGGGCACGCTGGTCAGGCCCAGGTCGGCACGCGCCTGTTCGCCGTGCGTGGCGAGTTCGCCGTTGCGGATATCCGCCTGGAGTCCGAGTCGATGCAGACGCTCGCGGGCGAGTCCCGCCCGTCGCGGATCGATCTCGTAACCCAGACCGTGGCGTCCCTCGATCGAGGCGGCGAGCAGGGTGGTGGCGAAGCCGCAGAAGGGGTCGAGCACGGTTTGCCCGGGCTGCGAGAAGTGACGGACGAACGGGCGCATCTGCTCGACCCAACCGCAGTCGCGACCGTCGAATCCGTCGCGTGCGCGGATGTCGGCCGGCAACGCCCAGCGGGCATTGTCCGTGCGCGGCTGGAACCAGCTGGCGTCATCCATGGTGTCACCCATCGGCGGGCGTCCAGATCAGGTCGTGGTCCGGCTCCCAGCCCGCGCACAGATGGCCGTCGGGGTGGAACACCAGCTTGTAGACATCGCCGCTGCGGTGGCAGCGATGCATCGCCGCGTAGTCGGAGGTTTCGAACACGACTTCGAGCCCCGACTCGCTCTGCATCACCAGGTTCCAGAAGTAGTAGCCCTCGGTCAGCCGGAGCGGACGCATCGACGACCACCAGGGGGCGGTCATGCAGGCCTCCAGCAGCCTCTCGATCGAGACCCGGGCGTCGTCGATGTAGCGACGGGTGACGGTGTTGCGGTAGCCCGCATCCAGCCGCGAGAACTCGCGGAAGATCACACTGCGCGCCCCCAGCGAAGCCGCCCAGCGCAGGTAGTCGATCACCTCGTCGGGATTGTCGACGCCACCGCGCTGGAGCAGGCAGACCAGCTTCAACGGCAGCGCCGCGGCCAGTGCGCGCGCGGTGGCCGCGAAGGTATCGGCATCGGCAACGCGCTCGCCGGGGCGGAACCGCATGATCGCCTGGTTGCGGTCCTCCCGCGGGTGGTGCCGCGACAACTCCAGCCACGACAGGTCGAACGCCCGCAGCGCCGAGACCAGCTCGCCGCCGCGTCCACGCGCCAGTCCGGCGCCATTGCTGTACAGCACGCGCTCGTGGATGACGCCGCCGCGGCGCTCCTCATCGCCCAGGGTCTCCAGCAGCCGCAGCAACCAGGCCTCGTCGTCGCTGGCCTCGAGCCCCGACAGCGACCACGACATCGGTATCCCGCGTACCGCCCGCAACGCGCGTTGCAGGATCTGGAAGTAGTCCGCATCCGGCCGCAGCCGCGCGGCCATCCTGCCGTCCCGCTCCGGCTTGAGCGTCTCCGAGCAGAACCGGCAGCGTGCCGAGCACGGTCGGGCGGCGGCGTAGGGGGTGAAGGTCAGCGGTTGCGCGAAGCGATAGGCGCGGCCGGCGACGGTCGCGCGATGCCAGCGCGCCGGATCGGACGGGGCGGGCGCCCGACGCAACAGCGCCGGCGTGCGCTCGCGCAGACGCTCGAACAAAGGCGAGCGGCCGGCCAACGGCAGCTGGCCCAGCGCGGCCGCGGCCAGGGGCTCGGCTGCCGGCATGACCCGGCTCATGCGGAAGCTCCCGTTGCCGGGAACCGCGACGGGTCGCCATCGCTCGCGCGAGTGCGGTCGGAGGAAGTATCGGAATGCGGGAACGGAATGGGACGCACGTGTGTTTGAACGCCTTGTATCGCGGCAAGGGAAGGGCCGATGATGGTACCGGTCGGGATACCGGCGCATTCAGGCGCCGGCACCCCGGAGGCCCCGCGCCGAGGCAGGGCGAAGATGCCTATTCAGGATGAAGAATTGACCCCGATCAATGCCAGCGCCCCGGCAAAGGCGTGAAATACAGGGACAACCACTGATACCGGAGTAGCCGACATGATCAAAGATCTAATGCTCGCTCTTACCGGTCTGCCCGAGGACAACAACGCTCTGGACAACGCATTGACGATGGCGGACCACGTACAGGCGCACCTGACCGTGGTGGGCACCGTGCGCATGATGATCCCCGCGGTCGGCGACTGGGGCGTCGCCCCGGACGCCGCGTCGATACAGCTGATCCATGCCGAGATCCAGGCGATGGCCGATGCCGAGGCGGCGCGACTGCGCGAGCGCCTGGAAGGCGAGTCGGTTCCGTCCGAGGTGCGCATGATCGAGACGACATCGTTCGACATCCAACGCGAGTGCGCCTTGCAGGCGCGCCATGCCGACCTGGTGATGATGACGGCCGACAACGGCAGCAGGGCGGAAGGGGCGGTCGTGCATGCGCTGTTCAACGCCATCCTGCTCGAATCCGGCCGCCCGGTGCTGGTCGTTCCTCCGAACCATAGGCTGCGAATGCCGATCAAGCACGTCGTCGTGGCCTGGCTGCCGACCCGCGAAGCGAGCCGCGCCCTGCACGACGCCATGCCATTCCTCAAGGCCGCCGAGTCGGTGGACGTACTCGAGATCGAGCCGGCGGGACCGGATGCGCGCGGAAACCACGGCCCGCAGTCCGGTGAGGATGTCGCCGCCCACCTTGCCCGGCACGGGATCAAGGTCGACGTGGTGGTCCAACCGCAGCAGGACGACACGGTCTCGAACGCCTTGCTTCATCATTGCGAACAGTCCGGCGCACAACTGCTGGTTGCCGGCGGCTATGGCCATTCGCGCCTGCGCGAATGGATGATCGGCGGCACCACCCGGGAACTGCTCCAGTTGGCCCAACTGCCGGTGCTGTTCTCGCACTGAGCGGCCACGTACGGGCCTCCGTCCCGGCCTTCGTCCGTAGCCAACTGCGGACGGACGTCGGGCCCGGCCCGGATGCAGCCGGTGCTCGCGAACGCCGGCCCGGTGCCGAACTAGCGCGCGGTATAGCCGCCGTCGATGACCAGCTCGGTACCGGTCACGAACTTCGATTCGTCCGAGGCCAGATAGACCACCCCCCAGGCGATGTCATCGGGTTCACCGACATGGCCGAGCGGATGCAACTGGCCCAGCTCGATGCGGGCGGCATCGAGATCGGTCGCGCCGCTGTCGCGCAGATGATGCTCGACCATCGGCGTCCAGATGTAGCCCGGATGCACCGAGTTCACCCGGATCCCGTCGCCGGCATAGAGCAGGGCATCGGTCTTGCTCATCAACCTGACCGCACCCTTTGACGCGTGATACGGCGGCACATCGGCCGCACCGACGATCCCGTATATCGACGACAGATTGATGATGCTGCCGCCGCCACTGCGCTTGAGGTGAGCGATCGCATGCTTGGTGCACAGGAACACACCCTTGACGTTGACCGCCTGTACGCGATCCCATTCCTGCTCGCTGATCTCGTGGGTGGGGCGATTGACGCCGGCGATGCCGGCATTGTTGACCAGGACGTGAAGCCCGCCAAAGCGCGAGGCGACCTCGTCGATGGCGGTCCTGACCTGGTCCTCGACGGCGACGTCGACATGCCAGTAGTTCGCTTCGGCGCCCCATGCCAGCAGCTCGCCGAGCAATTCGTCTCCGGCATCGTCCTGCACGTCGAACAGCGCCACCGTTGCTCCTTGCTCGGCAAGACGCCTGACACAGGCCCGGCCAATGCCCATGGCAGCCCCGGTGACGATGCAGACCTTTCCGTTCACTCGACTCATGACGGCTTCCTCACAACGGCGGACGCTTGCAGTCCATCACATCGGCGGAACAGGCGTATTGATCCGGATCAATCCATCCCAAGCCCTGGAATCCGTGTGCCAGCAGACGAAGCATCTGGCCGATCGGTGGTCAGCGCCAGGCCGGGCAGGCGCGCCCAAACGCAAGAGCCGGCCGGATTCGTGCCGGGGACTACCAGCTGGGTACTTGTGGCTTCGTGCCCTTGCGTATTGGACATAATATGCATTATGCGAAGTTCTACGCAGGTGGCTGGAGACACTTCGTCTAGGAAATTTCCGACCCGCCCTCGCGGCGTAGTCCGATCCCAAAGCAAC
>NZ_VICD02000019.1 GCF_006546735.2 Marilutibacter maris
GACCGTCGGCGCCGTCCGTCGCCCGCTGCGCCCGTTCGGGGCACGGCGGACGCCACCCCGCCGCCCGCGACGATGGGTTGTCATCGGCGCTGCGGTATCCTGTCATCCCACACGCAACGGGCATCCCCATGGGTAGTTTCAGCATCTGGCACTGGCTGGTCGTGCTCCTGATCGTGGTGCTGGTGTTCGGCACCAAGCGACTGAAGAACGTCGGCAAGGATCTGGGCGAAGCGGTGAAGGGCTTCAAGGATGGGGTTTCCAACGACGACAAGCCCGCCGCGCAGTTGCCGAAGGACGATGCCGCCGGGTCCGAACAGACCCGCAGCGAGCACAACTCCGAAGACGAGCGCACGCCGCGCTGACCGCGGCGGCATCCGGCTCCGTCCCGCACCCGCCGACCGGCCATGTTCGACATCGGTTTTTCCGAGATCTTCGTGATCGCGGTCGTGGCCCTGCTCGTGCTCGGCCCCGAACGCCTGCCCAGGGCCGCGCGCTTCGCCGGCCTGTGGGTGCGTCGCGCGCGCGCGCAGTGGTATTCGGTGCGGTCGGAGTTCGAACGCGAGCTGGCCGACGAGGAGCTCAAGCGCAGCCTGCTCGACGCCCGCGACGACCTGCGCGAGGCCGGCCAGCGCCTGCACGACAGCGGCGCTTCGTTGAAGCGGGATTTCGAATCGATGGACCCTGACCGACGCGCGGCCGATCCGGTCGACAGCCACGCCGACAACCTCGTCGACGCCTCCGATCGCCGCCGTCGCGACGACGCCGCAGTCGAGGACGCCGCAGTCGAGGACGCCGCAGTCGAGGACGCCGCGGCTCCGGCATCCGATTCCGGGCGCGAGGAGGACGGCGAGACCGGCGCGGCCGCCCCCGACACAGGCGATGAGCATGCACCGCGCGCCTGACCCGGATGCCGCGACCGGAGCCCCGCCGGCGTCCAACGCCGCCGCTGAGGCCGAGGAGCCGCGCCTGCTCGATCACCTGATCGAGTTGCGCAGCCGCCTGCTGCGCGGCGTGCTCGGCCTGCTCGCGGCGGTGCTGGTCACCCTGCCGTTCTCGCACAAGCTGTACGCCTGGCTGGCGGCGCCGTTGGTGGCCAAGCTGCCCGAAGGCGCCCACATGATCGCGGTCGAGGTCGCCTCGCCGTTCTTCGCTCCGCTCAAGCTGGCCTTCTTCGTCGCCCTGGTGCTGGCGATGCCGTGGCTGCTGTACCAGGCCTGGGCGTTCGTCGCGCCGGGCCTGTACCAGCGCGAGAAGCGATTGGCGCTGCCGCTGCTGGCATCGGCGGTGACCCTGTTCTACGCCGGCTGCGCGTTCGCCTATTTCCTGGTGCTGCCGACGGTGTTCGGCTTCCTGACCGGCATCACCCCGGAAGGGGTGGCGATGATGACCGACATCAACGCCTACCTTGACTTCGTGCTGGTGATCTTCCTTGCCTTCGGGCTGAGCTTCGAGCTGCCGGTCGCGCTGGTGATCCTGTCGCTGCTGGGCTGGGTCACCCCCGAGCAGATGAAGCAGGGCCGCGGCTACGCGATCGTCGGCGTGTTCGTGATCGCCGCGATCGTGACCCCGCCGGACGTGATCTCGCAGTTGATGCTGGCGATCCCGATGATGCTGCTGTACGAGCTGGGCATCCTCGCCTCGCGTTGGCTCACACCGGGCGATCGCGCGCAGGATTCATGACCGCGCCGGCCCGGTTCTGGCCGCGCTATGTGGCCTGGTCGCTGGATGCGGCCCTGATCTGCGTGGCGATCGCGCCGTTCGTGGCCGCCCGCGTGCGGGCCGCGGCGTCGGCCTTCGACGATCACCTGCTGCAACTGCTGATCGGCGGCTACACCCATCTCGACCGCGGCCTCAACGAGGGCCTGCCGGCGCTGGCGCTGACGCCGCGGCTGGTGGCCGACCCGCAGATCCGCGCGACGACCCTGGCGCTGGCCGCGGACCTGGTGCGCATGGGCCTGCCGGTGCTGGTCGGCTATGTCGTCGCCGGGCTGGTCTACCAGGTGGCGGCCGAATCCACGGGCTGGCGCGCGACCCCGGGCAAGCGGGTGCTCGGACTGGAGGTCGTCGATGGCCAGGGCCGCGCGCTGGGGCCGCTGCGTGCGCTGGCGCGCTACCTCGCCAGTGCGCTGTCGTGGCTGAGCCTGAATCTCGGGCACATGATGGCGATGGCGCCGCCGCACCACCTCGCCCTGCACGATCGGGTCAGCGCCACCCGGGTGCGGGCCCGGTCGCCCGAGCGGCCGTTGCCGC
This sequence comes from Marilutibacter maris, assembly GCF_006546735.2. GTDB lineage: Bacteria > Pseudomonadota > Gammaproteobacteria > Xanthomonadales > Xanthomonadaceae > Marilutibacter > Marilutibacter maris. The sequence goes on from NZ_VICD02000019.1 coordinate 2,251, forward strand.
GCTGGGCCCTGGGCTGGGTGCTGCTGCAGGTGCTGCTGGGGGTCGTGGTGTGCGTGGCGCTGGTCGTCGCCTTTTCGCGGCTGGCCCTGCAGGCGCTGGAAGCGGCGCTGGGCCCCATCGGCTAGACCGCGACCTGGTCGTCGCGGGGCGGCGTGCCGTCGCCGCAGACATCGCGCCAGAAGTGGTACATCACCCCGAACATCACCACGTGCAGGGCCAGCAGCAGCGCCAGGTACGGCGGCACCATCAGGACGAACAACAGGGACGGGTGGATCGCCGCCGCGATCGGGCCGATCACCGCGGCCAGCACCAGCAGCAGGAGCATCGAGCCGAAGAAGGTCGCGATCGCCAGCAGCCCCATCGGCAGCAGGTTCTTGAGCGTGCCGATCACGCCGTCGCGGATCGCCGCACCGACGCCGACATGCCCCAGCGCGACCTGGCCGAAGCCGATCGCATAGATCCCGCTCAGTATCACGCCGACCACCGACCCGATTCCCAGCAACTGGGCGAGCCCTTCCGGCGGCTCCGGGACCTTGTCGGGGTCGATCTGACCACCCTGCCGGGACAGGTCGACGATCTGCTCGTACCACTCGTCGAGACCGTTGCCGAACGGGGCTATCACCACTGCCGCGATCGCGACGCAGGCCAGCGTCATCAGCATGCCGAAGCCGATCAGCTGGAACGCGCCGCCGCCGCGGGCGAACGGCTGCAGGATGTCGCTGGCGTGGGCCGGGCGGCCGTGTTCGCAGGCATCGATCAGGCGCAGGTAGCCGCCGATCGCCGGCGACAGGATCACGATCGACAGCACGGTCGTCAGCGCGGCGATGATGGTGCTGCCCGATCCGCCGGGCTGGAACAGCGACTGCGCCAACACTTGCAGCAGGTTCGGCACCAGGCTCAGCATCATCACGATGGCGGCGGCGCCGAAGGTCGCGCGGGCGTTGCGGTAGCCCAGGTTGATGCCGCGGACGAGCCAGGACAGACCGGCGAGCGGTCCGGTTGCGTGTGTGGTCATTGCAATGCGTGTCGATGAGGGGGAGCGGTGCGGGGCCGCACCGGCAGACGGATGCTAGCCGATCGTGTCGTCGCGAACCTTGACGGGGGCCGCTCAGCCTCGTTGCAGATGGCGGGCATGATGGACGAAGCGGCGCAGCACCCGCCGCGCCTGCGGCGTCGCACCGACGCCGCCGAGGATCGCGGCCGGGTCGTGGCCCTCGCGCGCGAGCGCGACCTGACGCGCGCGGACGTAGCCGCGCATGTGGGTGGCGCTGAACTCGGGATGGAACTGCACGCCCCAGGCGCGGTCGCCCCAGCGGAACGCGTGGCAGGGCTCGTGACCGTTGTCGGCCAGCACGCTGGCGCCGTCGGGCACGCGCAGCACGCTCTGCAGGTGGGTGACCTGGGCCGGGAACGCATCCGGCAACGGCCCGAACAACGGGTCGTCGGCGGCCGGCGCGGCCTTGCGGATCTCGACCGTGCCCATCTCGCGGCCGCCGGGATGATCGCCGACCTCGCCGCCGAGGGCGTGGGCCAGCAACTGGTGTCCGTAGCAGATGCCGAACACCGGCACCCCGGCCTGCGCGGCCTCGCCGAGCCAGGCCGCGCTGCGCTCGCTCCAGTCGGCGCGATCGCTGACCATCGCCGCCGATCCGCTCACGATCACGCCGGCGAAGCCCGCGTGCGCCGGCAGCGCGTCGCCGGCTTCGACATTGACCGCCACCGCGTCGTCCGGACGCAGCCCGGCGGCGACCCGGATCCAGTGCGGAAAGCCGCGATGGCGGCGCAGTGAAGCGACCGGCTGGCCGGTCTCGATGATCAGGAACGGGGGGCTCATTCGGTCGGGGGCAGGACGGAGACGACTTCGGCGATTGTAGTCAAACCCTGGGCGACCTTTTCCGCGCCGGCGGTTCGCAGCGGGCGCAGGCCCTCGTCGACCGCGGCGGCGGTGAACGTGTCCAGGTCCATGTCCGGGCGCACCATCGCGCGCAGGCCCGGGGTCAGGGTCAGCAGTTCGTACAGGCCGACCCGGCCGAGGTAGCCGGTCTTGCGGCACTCCAGACAGCCGTCGGCCGCGTGCGGGGTCGCGTCCGCCGGTATCGTCGCGCCGCTGCCCAGCAGCGGCGACCAGGCGCCGGCGTCCAGCGCTTCGGGATGCTTGCAATGCGGGCACAGGGTCCGCACCAGGCGTTGCGCGAGCACGCCGTTGAGGGTCGAGGCGATCAGGTAGTGCGGCACGCCCAGATCGAGCAGGCGGGTCACCGCCGACGGTGCGTCGTTGGTGTGCAGGGTCGACAGCACCAGGTGGCCGGTCAGCGCCGCCTGCACCGCCATCTGCGCGGTCTCCAGGTCGCGGATCTCGCCGATCATGATGATGTCCGGATCCTGTCGCAGCAGGGTGCGCACACCGCTGGCGAAGTCCAGGTCGATCGCCGGCTGCACCTGCATCTGGTTCAGCTCCGGCGCGATCATCTCGATCGGGTCCTCGACGCTGCAGACGTTGACGTCGTCGGTGGCCAGCTGCTTGAGGGTCGCGTACAGGGTGGTGGTCTTGCCCGAGCCGGTCGGACCGGTGACCAGGACGATCCCGTGCGGGCGCTGCACCAGCGCGTTCCAGCCCGCCGCCTCGGTGGCGCTGAAGCCGAGCTGGTCGATGCCCTTGAGCGCGGTGTCCGGGTCGAACAGGCGCATCACGCACTTCTCGCCGAACGCGGTCGGCATCGTCGACAGGCGCATCTCGACCTCGCGCCCGCCCGGCGAGCGGGTCTTGATGCGGCCGTCCTGCGGGCGCCGCCGCTCGCCCAGGTCCATGCGGCCGAGCACCTTGATCCGGCTGATCGCCGCGGTCATCACCGGCGGCGGCATCTCGAACACCTTGTGCATCACCCCGTCGATGCGGAAGCGCACCCGGCCGACCGAGCGCCGCGGTTCCATGTGGATGTCGGAGGCGCGTTGTTCGTGCGCGTACTGCAGCAGCCAGTCGACGATGTGGACGATGTGCTGGTCGTCGGCGCCGACCTCGCCGACCCGGCCCAGCTCGACCAATTGCTCGAAGCTGGGCATGCCCTTGTTCGCCTGCTGGCCGTCGTCGGCGCCGCGCACCGAGCGGCTGACGCCGAAGAACTCCATCGTGTAGCGGTGCAGGTCGAGCGGATTGACCACCGCCAGTTCGACCTCGCGGCGGGTCAGGTGGCACACGTCCTCCAGCCACGCGGTCGCGTTCGGCTCGCTGGTCGCGACCAGCACCCGCTCCGCGGTCACCGCCAGCGGCAGGATCCGGTGGCGCCGCGCATAGGCGTGCGAGACCACCGCGGTGGCGGAGGCGACGTCGACCCGGGTCGGGTCGATGCGCAGGTAGCGGTGGCCGCTGACCTCGGCCAGCCACTGGGTCAGCCGTTCCAGGGTCAGTTCGGCCCCGGCCGCCTCGCCCGACTGCAGCTTCATGCCCGCCAGCAGCACCAGCGGATGCACCTCGCTGGCGTGGCGGGCGTGGCCGGGCAGTTGCACGCGCTCGACGTCCTCGGCGACGACCAGACCGTCCTCGACCAGGGCCGCGGCGACCCGTTCGAGGGTCAGCCGCCCGGGGGGCAGGCGCGAGCCGTGTGGCGTGGACGGGGCGTGGCTGGGCTGCGTGCGGGTCATCTGGGGCTTCCGAGCCGGTGTGCGGTTGCGCGATCGCCGCCGGCATCGCGGCGGACGCGGCGTGCGGGTGGGGGTCGCTATACTAGCGCGCCCTCCTGCCGCGCCCCTGTCTGCATGTCACAAGCCCCGACCTTCCAGGAACTCATCCAGCGCCTCAACGCGTACTGGGCCGGCCAGGGCTGCCTGCTGATCCAGCCGCTCGACCTCGAGGTCGGCGCCGGCACCTTCCACCCGGCGACCTTCCTGCGCGCGCTGGGCCCGGAGCCGTGGAACGCGGCCTATGTGCAGCCCTGCCGCCGTCCGACCGACGGCCGCTACGGCGAGAACCCCAACCGCCTGCAGCACTACTACCAGTACCAGGTGGCGATGAAGCCCTCGCCCGACAACATCGTCGAGCTGTACTTCGACTCGTTGAAGGCGCTGGGCCTGGATCCGCTGGTGCACGACCTGCGCCTGGTCGAGGACAACTGGGAGTCGCCGACCCTCGGCGCCTGGGGCCTGGGCTGGGAGGTCTGGCTCAACGGCATGGAAGTGACCCAGTTCACCTATTTCCAGCAGGCCGGCGGCCTGGAGTGCCGGCCGGTGCTGGGCGAGATCACCTACGGTCTCGAACGCCTGGCCATGTACCTGCAGAACGTCGACAACGTCTACGACCTGGTCTGGACCCACGGTCCCGACGGCCGCCCGGTCAGCTACGGCGACGTCTACCACCAGAACGAGGTCGAGCAGAGCGCCTACAACTTCGAGCATGCCGACGTCGCCGAGCTGTTCCACCGCTTCGACGCCTGCGAGGCCGAGGCGCAGCGCTTGATCGAACTGCAGCTGCCGCTGCCGGCCTACGACCAGGTCTGCAAGGCCAGCCACAGCTTCAACCTGCTCGACGCGCGCCGCGCGATCAGCGTCACCGAACGCCAGCGCTACATCCTGCGGGTGCGCAAGATCGCCCAGGGCGTGGCCGAGGCCTATCACGCCCAGCGCGAGAAGCTCGGTTTCCCCGGGTTGGGGCGGGCCGCGAGCGACAAGGAGGTGGCGGCATGAGCGCGCCCCAGGCACAGCACAAGCGGCCCCTGCTCGTCGAGCTGGGCACCGAGGAATTGCCGGTCAAGGCCCTGCCGGGGCTGGCGCGGGCGTTCTTCGACGGCGTCGTCGAGGGCCTGCGCAAGCGCGGCATCGAGGTCGATGGCGACGACGCGCGGCCGCTGTACACCCCGCGCCGGCTCGCGGTGCTGTTGCCGGGCGTGGCCGCCGAACAGCCGGAGCAGCGCAACGAGGTGCTCGGACCGTATCTGAACATCGCCCTCGACGCCGACGGCCAGCCCACGCGCGCGTTGCAGGGCTTCGCGGCCAAGGCCGGGGTCGACTGGCAGGCGCTGGAGCGCACCAGCGACAACAAGGGCGAGCGCTTCGTCCACCGTTCGGTGAAGCCCGGCGCGCGCACCGATGCGCTGCTGCCGGAAATCCTGCGCGAGGCGATCGCGGCGATGCCGATCCCCAAGCCGATGCGCTGGGGCGGTCACGACTACGGCTTCGCCCGCCCGGTGCACTGGCTGGTGGTGTTGCTGGGCAAGGACGTGGTCGAGGTCGAACTGATGGGCGTGCGCAGCGACCGCATGAGCCGCGGCCACCGCTTCATGCACGACAAGCCGGTCTGGTTCAGCACGCCCGACGACTACGTCGAGTCGCTGCGCGGCGCCAAGGTGCTGGTCGACCCGGACGAGCGCCGCGCGCGCATCGTCGCCGGGGTCGAGGCCGAGGCGAAGGCGGTCGGCGGCAGCGCCCGCATCGACGCCGGCAACCTGGAAGAGGTCAACGGCCTGGTCGAATGGCCGAAGGCGGTGCGCTGCGGCTTCGAGCCGGAGTTCCTGGCGGTGCCGGCCGAGGCGCTGGTGGCGACGATGGAGGCCAACCAGAAGTTCTTCCCGCTGCTGGACAGCGACGGCAGGCTGTCGGAGCACTTCGTCGGCATCGCCAACATCGAGTCGAACGACGAGACCGAGGTCCGCAAGGGCTACGAGCGGGTGATCCGTCCGCGCTTCGCCGACGCCAAGTTCTTTTTCGTCGAGGACATGAAGCAGGGCCTGGCGGCGATGGGCGAGGGCCTGAGGCAGGTCACCTATCAGGCCAGGCTGGGCAGCGTCGCCGACAAGGTCGCGCGGGTGGCCGCGCTGGCGGAGGCGATCGCGCCGCAGGTCGGTGCCGATCCGGCGCTGACCCGACGTGCCGCCGAGCTGTCGAAGAACGACCTGCAGTCGCGCATGGTCAACGAGTTCCCGGAACTGCAGGGCATCGCCGGCCGCTACTACGCGATGCAGGACGCCGCCCTGGACGACCTGGCCCACGACGACCGGGTCGCGGTCGCCGACGCGATCGACGAGGCCTACCGCCCGCGCTTCGGCGGCGACGACATCGCGCTGTCGCCGGCCGGCAAGGTGCTGGCGATCGCCGAGCGCCTGGACACCCTGGCCGGCGGTTTCGCCGCCGGACTCAGGCCGACCGGCAACAAGGACCCGTTCGCGCTGCGCCGCAACGCGCTGGGGCTGGCGCGGACGGTGATCGAGTCGGGGTTCGATGTGGACGTGACGCCGCTGATCGATGCGGCGATCGCGCAGTTGCCCGCCGCGGTGCAGCCGCACGCGGATCGCAATACCGAAACCCTCGCGTCCGACCTCTACGACTTCATCCTCGACCGCCTGCGCGGCTACTACGCCGACAAGGGCGTGCCGGTGCAGCACTTCAACGCGGTAGCGGAATTGAAGCCGAAGTCGCTATACGACTTCGACCGCCGTATCGACGCGGTCGGCACCTTCGCCGCGCTGCCGGAGGCCGAGGCGCTGGCGGCGGCCAACAAGCGGATCGGCAACATCCTGAAGAAGGCCGATATCGAGGTGCCCGGGATGGAAGACCCGGCGCTGATGAGCGAGCCGGCCGAGCGTGCCCTGGCCGAGGCGGTCGAGGCGCTGTATGGCGAGACCGCCGAGGCCCTGCGCAAGGGCGACTACGTGACCGTGCTCAACCACATGGCGCGGGTGCGACCGCAGGTCGACGCGTTCTTCGACGCGGTGATGGTCAATGCCGACGACCCGGCGGTGCGCCGCAACCGGCTGGCCCTGCTGCGGCGGCTGAGCGAGCGGCTGGGCAGCGTCGCCGCGATCGAGCACCTGTCGATCTGAACCCTTTGGGGGGCCGGGCGGCGTGTTCCTCGCTCCGCCCCGGCTTTTCGTAGGAGCGGCGTAAGCCGCGACGAGGCTTTCACGGGAGGGCCCGGTCGCAGCTTACGCAGCTCCTACAGGAGCGGTGCGGCGGCCTGCTTTCGTAGGAGCGGCATGAGCCGCGACTCCCGGGCTGCGCCCGGGAATCCCCAAGGTTTGCTGCGCAAACCTCGGGCCCCGCCGTTGCGCTTCCACACCCCCATTCGTGCCTGCGGCACGAATCGCCCCCTGACTCAGGGGGAACGATATCCAGCTGCGCCCGGATATCTCCCAAGGTTTGCTGCGCAAACCATGGGCCCCGCCGTTGCGCTTCCACACCCCCATTCGTGCCTGCGGCACGAATCGCCCCCTGACTCAGGGGGCTGGGGTGCCATGACAACTGACGTAGGAGCGGCGCCGGCAAAGGCCGTTGCCGGTGTACTGGGGGGTTGCCGCCAGTCTGCGTTAACGGAGGCTTGATGGTTGACCGGTATTCTCGCCGCATGTCTGCCTGTTCACGTTCGCCGGTCGCGGTTGCCCGGTCCTCCTCGCCCCCGCGCCCGCTCGCGGCGCTGGCCGCGCTGTTCGCGATGGCCGCAATGGGCGTCTCCGGCGCCGCGTTCGCGGCCAGGATTGGCGAGGTCACCGTGGTCGGCCTCGACGAGGCGATGACCGAGAACGTGGAACTGGCGTTGTCGCTGGTCGACGCCAGGGGCGAGGAGCTGAGCGGGCGCCGGGTCGGCTACCTGGTGCGCCAGGCCGAGGACGAGACGCGCAAGGCGCTGGAACCGTTCGGCTACTACGACCCGAAGATCGAGGTCGAGCGCCAGCGCGACAACGGCACGGTGTCGGTGACGATCACGGTCGAGCCCGGCGAGACCGTCAAGGTGCGCCGCTCGGACATCGCGATCATCGGCGAGGGCGCGCGCGACCGCTATCTGAAGGAGGACCTGGCCGCGTTCAAGCCGGCGATCGGCGAGAGCTTCGTGCACCCGACCTACGAGGCGAGCAAGGTGCGGATCACCCGCCGGCTCGCCGAGCGCGGCTATTTCGACGCCGATTTCCTGTCGCGCCGGGTCGAGGTCACCCGCGCCGAGCAGGCCGCCGACATCGACCTGGTGTGGGAGAGCGGGCGCCGCTACGACATGGGGCCGATAAGCTTTTCGCAGGAGCCGGAGCGGATCATCCGCGACTCGCTGCTGGAACAGATGGTCTACTGGGAAGAAGGCAGTTACTACCACCAGGGCAAGCTCGACCGCTTCCGCCAGTCGCTGTCGCGGCTGGACTACTTCGCCGCGGTCGACATCGTGCCGCAGCCGGACAAGGCGGTCGAGGGCCGGGTGCCGGTCGAGGTCACCCTGACCCCGGCCAAGCGCAGCATCTACACCGCCGGCGTGAGCTACAGCACCCTTGACGGTCCCGGCATCCGGCTCGGGCTGGAACGCCGCTACCTCAACGACCGCGGCCACAAGCTCAACACCCAGATCGACTGGGCCCAGTACAAGAAGGCGGTGACCACGCAGTACCGGATTCCCGCGTTCGCCTGGCGCGACGGCTGGTACATCGTCAAGGGGCAGCTGGTCGACGAACAGAGCGACTACATCGATTCGCGTCGGATCGAGTTCGTCGGCAGCCGTACCGGCCAGATCAACCGCTACTGGACCGCGACCGCGTCGATGCACCTGCTGCGCGAGCGCTGGCGCTACTTCACCGCCGACGACGGCGGCGGCGCGCTGGCGCCGTTGCCCGACTACCAGTTCGCGACCTTCGCCTACCCGTCGCTGCGGGCGGCCTATGTCAACGCCGACAACACCCTGTTTCCGCGCAATGCGGTATCGGCGGTGGTGGAACTCAAGGCCGGCGCCGAGTCGCTGGGCTCGGACGCCAACTTCGCCCAGGCCTACGGCTCGCTGCGCTGGTATCGCGGCCTGGGCCAGCGCGACCGCCTGATCGCCCGCGCCGAGGCCGGCCACACCTTCACCGGCGATCTGGTCAGCATGCCGCCCAGCCTGCGCTACTACGCCGGCGGCGACCGCAGCATCCGCGGCTATGCGACCAACGAGGTCGGCCCGAGCATCGAGACAGACAACGGCCGCTACTACACCGGCGGCAAGAAGTTGCTGACCGGCAGCGTCGAGTACGAGCACTACTTCAACGACAGCTGGGGCGCGGCGGTGTTCGTCGATACCGGCAGTGCGTTCGACAACGATCCCGACTGGCACACCGGCGTCGGCATCGGCCTGCGCTGGATCTCGCCGGTCGGTCCGCTGCGCCTGGATATCGCCAGGGGGCTGGACGATCCGGATTCCTCGTACCAGTTCTATCTCAACATCGGTGCGGACCTGTGAGCGCGAGCGAGAACGCCGCCACCGATCCGCACGAGGTCCGCATCGCCGAGCTGCGCGCGCGCCGGCGCGCACGGATGCGCTGGCTGGCGATCCGTGGCGGCCTGCTGGTCGTGGCGATGGCGGTGCTGCTGCTGGCCGCGCTGTACTGGCTGCTGACCACGATCGGCGGCCGCGACCTGCTGCTGGCCCAGGTGGTGGCGCGGCTGCCGGCCGAGGCCACGCTGAGCTGGCGCGAGGCCGAGGGGCCGGTCGCCGGGCCGATGACCCTGCGCGGCGTGCGCTTCGAGATGGACGGACTGGTGTTCACCGCCGAGCGGGTGACCCTGGACCCCGAGATCCAGCCGCTGATCGGCCGCACCCTGCGGCTGGACGCGCTGCAGCTGGAGCGCGCGACCCTGGAGCTGCCGCAGAGCGACGAGCCGTTCGAGCTGCCGCAGTGGCCCGAGTTGCTGCCGGAGATCGAGCCGCCGCTGGCGCTGGAGGCCGACGACGTGCGGATCGACGGCTTGATGGTGACCCGCGCCGGCGAGGCGCTGATCGAGGTGCGGCGTCTGCGCGGCGGCCTGCGCGCGCGGCCCGGCGCGCTGAGCGTGGAGCGGTTGGAGGTGGACAGCGACCGCGGCCGCTTCGGCGTGCATGGCGACTACCTGCCGCGCGACGACTACCGCACCGACCTGGTCGCGACCGCGGTGCTGCCGGCACCTGCCGGGCGCACGCCGCCGCGGATCGGCGTGGTCGCGCATGGCGACCTGGCGAAGATGGACGTCGGCATCGCCGGCGCGGTGCCGGGACCGTTGCGGGCGACATTGACCCTGCAGGGGCGCGACACCCCGCGCTGGCGCCTGCACGCGGATGCGCGCGCGCTGGATCCGGCACTGCTGGCCGGCGAGGCGCCCTCGGAAACGCCCTTGGCCGCGACCCTGTCGGTCGACGGCGTCGGTGGCGCGATGGCGGTGGAGGGCGAGTTCCGTCAGGGCGAACTGAGCGCGCGCATCCTGCCGTCGAAGCTGCGCCTGGAAAACCAGGTCATCGAGGCCGAGCCGCTGCTGCTGGAGCTGTTCAACGGCCGCATCAGCGCGCGCGGCCGGGCCGACTTCAACGCCCCGGCCGATGGCGACGGCGAGCGCGGCCGGATCCGTTTCGCGATCAACGCGCGCGACCTGCGCTGGGGCGGCGCGACCGCGGAGGATCCGCAGGCGCAGGCGATCAGCGCCGACGCCGACCTCGGCATCGCCGGCACCCTGCAGGCCTGGGCCGCGATCGGTTCGGCGACGTTGGCCCGCGACGGCGAACAGGCGCGGGTGCGCCTGGACGGCCGTGGCGACGCCGAACGCATGCGCCTGGAAACCTTCGAGGTGAGCATGCCGACCGGCACTCTCGACATCGACGGCGAGGTGGCCTGGGTGCCGGAACCGGGATGGGACCTGCGTGCGACCCTGGCCGGCTTCGACCCGGGCTATTTCCTGGCCGACTGGCGCGGTGCGGTCGACGGCCGTCTCGCCAGCACCGGCACCCTCGGCGATGCCGGCGTGCAGGCGACGGTCGATATCGAGGACCTCGGCGGCCGCCTGCGCGAGCGCGCGCTGGACGGCAACGGCCGGCTGCGGATCGACGGCGAAGCCTACGAGGGCGAGCTGGCGCTGTCGCTGGGCGGCAGCCGGATCGAGGCGCGCGGGCGGTTGGCCGACACGCTCGAGGTCGATGCCCGGTTCGAGCCGCTGCGCCTGGCCGACCTGCTGCCCGACGCCGCCGGCACCCTGCAGGGGACGCTGGCCTTGCGCGGTGCCCGCAACGCGCCGGACGTGAATGCCGAGCTCGACGGCAGCGGCCTGAGCTGGGGCGACTACCGCGCCGACAGCCTCAGCGTGCGCGGGCGCTTGCCGTGGCGCGGCAGCGGCGGCGAACTGGCCCTGCGCGCGGCGGGCCTGCAGACCGGGCTCGAACTCGACAGCGTCCGGATCGATGCGCGCGGCGCGGTCGAGGCGCTGGCGCTGGACGCGAATGCGCAGGGCGGCATCGGCACCCTGACGCTGTCCGGCCAGGCCGACAAGCGCGGCGGCAGCTGGCAGGGACGGCTGGCGACGCTGC
>NZ_VICD02000201.1 GCF_006546735.2 Marilutibacter maris
GACCGGCGCGAGCTGCCCGAGCGGCACCACCGACGTGGGTGAGGTTGCGGGCATGACCAACTGCGAGCTGCCGGCCCGCATCATCGGCAACATGACGCTGCCGCAGATCGACGGCGTGGCCTACTCGCTCAACGGCCGCACCGATGTCGGCGAGGACATGGGCGGCGACGCAGCGAACCCGTATCCGAACGCGCGCCAGGGCGTGCTGACCATCGAACCGGGCGTGACCCTGTTCGGCTCCAGCGGTTCCGACTTCCTGATGGTCAACCGCGGCTCGCAGATCATGGCCGAGGGCACCGCCAGCGCGCCGATCGTGATGACCAGCCGGCAGAGCGTCGAAGGCACCACCGGCATCGACTCGATCGGCCAGTGGGGCGGCCTGGTGCTGCTCGGCCGCGCCGCCATCAGCACCTGCCCCGGCACCGCCCAGCCCGGTACCGCCACCTGCGAGGCGCAGGTCGAAGGCGCCAACGGCTTCTACGGCGGCAACGACGACGCCGACAACAGCGGCGTGCTGAAGTACGTCCGGGTGATGCATTCCGGCTTCGAGGTGCTGCCCGACGTCGAGCTCAACGGCATCACCATGGCCGGCCTGGGCAGCGGCACCGAGGTCGACTACGTGCAGGTGCACAACAGCTCCGACGACGGCATCGAGTGGTTCGGCGGCAAGGTCAACGCCAAGCATCTGGTGATGACCGGCATCGACGACGACAGCTTCGACACCGACTCCGGCTACCGCGGCGCGATCCAGTTCGGCCTGATCGTCCAGCGCGACGGCGGCGGCGACCGCGTCAACGAGATGAGCTCGCAGGACCTGCCGTACCGCTCCAATCCGGTCATCGCCAACGTGACATACGTCAGCAAGGGTCACGACAACGTCGTGGTGCTCAACCAGGGCACCCTGGTGAACTACTACAACGCGGTCTTCACCGGCGGCAATCCGGCGTGCATCGAGTTCCAGTCGGCCACCACCGAGGGCACGTTCGACTCGACCTACGTGTCCTGCGACACCCCGTTCGCCGGCGGCGCTTCCGGCGCCGAAGCCACCGCGTTCAACGCCGGCACCAACAACTCGACCGGCGCGTCGAGCCTGAGCGGCACCTTCATCAACGGCGCCAACGAGTCCGCGGTGCCGGCCTTCGCCGGCCTGTCGACGGTCAATCCGTTCTTCGAGGACGTCGACTACATCGGCGCGGTCAAGGACTCGGCCGATACCTGGTGGGAAGGCTGGACCTGCGGCCTGACCAGCAGCGATCCCTGCTGATGGCCAGACCCGTGGCCGCAGGGGGCGGTCGCGGGTGGAGCGGGGCCAAAAGTCCGTGGCCCCGCCCCCTCTCCGATGCCGCGGCGAAACCGCGGCATCGGCTTATCGGACGTACAGGACCCTAAGAAAGGCTGCCACTCATGAAGCTCAATATCGCCCGTACGGGCCCTCATACCGGGATCTTCCTGGCGATCACGGCCCTGCTCGCGCCGCACGGCGCGCTGGCCCAGGACGCCGGAACCGAACCGTCCGCCAATCCGCCCGCAGCCACCGAGCAGGCCACCGAGCTCGATGCGATCGAGGTGCGCGGCGAGTTCATTCCGCAGCCGATGCTGACCAGCTCGGCGGTGATGACCCACGTGTCCAAGGAAGACCTGGAGCGCCAGGGCGACAGCACCGTGGCCGATGCCCTGGTCCGGGTCGCCGGCCTGAGCGTCAACCAGGGCAAGTACGTGTACGTGCGCGGCCTGAACGAGCGCTACTCCTCGGCGCTGCTGAACAACTCGCCGCTGCCCAGTCCCGAGCCGCTCAAGCGCGTCGTGCCGCTGGACCTGTTCCCGACCAACGTCCTCGACACCGTCGAGGTGCAGAAGACCTATTCGGTGCGCTTCCCGGGCGAGTTCGGCGGCGGCACCATCAACATCTCCAGCGCGGTGGTCCCCGAGCAGCCGTTCCTCAAGTTCAAGGCGGCGATCGGCGGCAACAGCGAGACGACCTTCCAGCCCGGCCTGACCCACTACGGCGGCGGCGACTCGGACTTCTTCGGCTACGACGACGGCACCCGCAAGATGCCGCAGGAGCTGCAGGACGCGCTTGCCACCGGCAACCGGATCACCCCCGGCCCCGACTTCACCGCGGACCAGGTCAAGCGGATCGCGCGCAGCTTCACCAACGCGCCGCTGAACCTGATCCAGACCACCGACAACGTCAATCCGGACTACGAGTACGAGATCAGCGGCGGCACCTCGTTCGACATGGGCGACTCCTCGCGCCTGGGCGTGGTCGCCACCGCGGCGCTGAAGAACAAGTGGAAGACCCAGGTCGGCGTCCAGCAGGACGGTGCGGTCGAGAGCGGCAAGATGGCGGTGCAGTCCGACTACGACTTCCTGTCGACCACCAACAACGCCACCGTCAACGGCCTGCTCGGCGTGACCATGGACTGGGAAGACCACAAGGTCGGCCTGATGACCATGTACGTGCACGACACCGACAAGGAAACGCGCAGCACCGAGGGCTACAGCCTGCTGACCGGCGACAACGTCCGCGACGACACCACCCACTGGTTCGAGCGCGAGCTGATCAATACCCAGCTGACCGGCGAGCACATGTTCGGCGAGTTCCGCGACCTGACCGTCGATTGGCGCGTCGGCCATTCGCGCGCCAGCCTGGACGCGCCGTACGAGAAGGGCTTCCGCTATCGCGAGGATGCCGACGGCTTCTGGTTCCACGACGCTTCGCAGGCGCAGAACTACACCCGCTTCAGCCAGGTCAACGAGCGCGTGGATTCGGCCGGCGTCGACGCCGCGTGGCGACTGCCGATCGAGATGGACCTGTATCTTAACTTCGGCGCCGCCTGGTCGGACACCGAGCGCGACGCGGTCACCCGCGAGTTCCGACTGCTGTCGCTGGGCAATCTGCCGTTCTACTACCGCTATCTGCGTCCGGACTTCCTGTTGTCCGACTACGCGATCAGCCAGGGCTACCTGACCCTGCGCGAGACCACCGGCGGCACCGGCGCAGCGGCCTACGACGGCTCGCTGGAAACCCGCGCCCTGTACGTTGAAGCGGAGTCGCAGCTGACCGGCACGGTGCGCGCCACCGTCGGCGTCCGCTACGAGGACGCGACCCAGGAGGTGCAGCCGATCGACCTGTTCGGCGCCGGTCAGCCGCTGCCGACCGCGGCGCCGCTGGAGAACGACTACTTCCTGCCCGCGGCGACGGTCACCTGGAACTTCGCCGACAACCAGCAGCTGCGGGTCGGCCTGTCCAAGACCATCGCCCGTCCGCAGTTCCGCGAACTGGCGCCGCAGCAGTACCTCGACCTCGACAGCGATCGCCTGGTGATCGGCAACCCCTTCCTGGTCGACAGCGAACTGATCAACTTCGACGCCCGCTACGAGTGGTACTTCGATCGCGGCGAGTACCTCAGTGCCGGCGTGTTCTACAAGGACATCGACAAGCCGGTCGAGGTCGTGCTCAACGGCCGCTCGGGCTCGGCCTGGCAGCAGAGCTTCATCAACGCGCCGAAGGCGGTGGTCTACGGACTGGAGCTGGATTTCCGCAAGTACTACGACAGTCCGTGGGACTGGACCGGTGCCGACAGCCGCTTCTTCGTCGCCGCCAACTACACCTACTCCGACTCCGAGGTCCAGGTCGACGGCGACGACGTCGCCTACACCCTGGCCGGCAACGGCCGTCCGCAACCGGCGTCCGAGCTGGTGGTCGACGGCAGCCGCCTGCAGGGCCAGTCCGAGCATCTGGCCAACGTCCAGCTGGGACTCGAACACCCGGCCTCCGGCAGCCAGGCGACCCTGCTGATCGGCTACGCCAGCGAGCGCATCAACGCCCGCGGCATCATCGGCGCGGACGGCGCCGGCGGCACCACCGTGGTCCAGCCCGACTACGTGCAGGACCCGGGCACCACGGTCGACCTGGTGCTGAAGAAGGGCTTCACCCTGTGGAACACCCGGATGGAGCTGGGCTTCGAGGCCCGCAACCTGTTCAACCAGGAGTTCCACGAGTATCAGGAGTTCGGCGGCGGCCGCGCCGACGTGATGCGTTACGACCTGGGTACCAGCTACACCCTCAGCCTGTCGGCGTCGTTCTAGCCGTGGTTGAAACATGCACACCCCGTGCATGGCCCGAATTGCGGGTCCGGCCTCGTCCGGACCCGCTTGCGGCACGTCGCTGATCCGCACGATCGCGTCGTCGAAGCGGCCGTCACCGGCCGTGCGGACGGACTGCCTCGCACCAGTCCGCCAATGGGGAAAGACGCCCTCCCGGGGAGGACGGGCCCGGAAGCCAGGCTTCCGGGCCCTTTTGTTTCCGCTCACCCCGTTCCGGGCCGACCCGCGCCCCCGCACGAATGCCGAGACCCTCGAATCCATGTGTCAGTTGCAGTCATATGGTCACAAATCCGTCTCATCCTGTTCGCGCCGCTGAAACCCGAGATGTGGACCGCTGCGCCCGTGCCTGCCCTTGCCGCCATCCGCGATATCTCCGCGTCCGATCTGCGCGAAAGGATCGGCCGACGGCTCCCCGCCGCGCTCGAGGTCGCACTGGTGATCCTGCTTGCCCTGCAGGCGGCGCGGCTGATCTGGCTGGCGGTGGTTCCACCCGCCCCCTTCGGCGAGGTCGCCCCGCCGGAGGCTTCCGCCGCGGCCGACGCCTTCGCGATCGACGCCGACCTGTTCTACCGGCGCGATGCGGTTTCCGAAGCCGCCGGTGCCGAACAGGCGCTGGGCTATCGCCTGTTCGGGCTGCGCGCGGCGTCGGCCGACGGCGGCATGCCCGCTTCGGCGATCCTCGCCGGCAAGGACGGCGCGCAGCGCGCCTATCGCGACGGCGAAGCGATCGCCGACGGCATCACCCTGGTCCGGGTCGGCGAGGATCACGTCGTGCTGCGCGCGGGCGGCAGCGAACACCGCATCGACCTGGCGACTCCGGCGTCGCCGCCCATGCCCGCGTCGACCGCTAGGACGCGTCCGCTCGCCAGCCCGGGCACCACGTCCGCGACGACCCGTGCGGAGCCGGCCAGCGGCAGCACCGGCGCGATTGCGCCCTCCCAGCTGTTGGCCAGCACCGGGCTGCGCGCCAACCTCGACGGCGGGTACACCCTGACGCCACGCGGCGACGGCGCCCTGTTCCGCCGCGCGGGCCTGGCCCCCGGCGACGTGCTGATGGCGGTCGGCGGCCGTCCGCTCGATCGCGAGCGGCTCGGCGAACTGGCGGGCGAGCTCAAGAACCGTTCCGAAGTGGTGCTGACCGTCGAGCGCGGCGGCCAGTCCCGGACGATCACTCTGCAGGCCGAGCAACCTTGAACCGACACCTTCTCTCCAGCGTGCTGATCGCCAGCCTGGTGCTGCAGCCGTTCTCCGCGGTCGGCGCCGACCCGGACCGCGCCGGCACCCGCAGCGGCAACCCGGCACCGACCGCTCAGTCGCTCAACATCCAGAACGCCGACATCCGCGCGTTCATCCAGGACGTGGCACAGGCGACCGGCACCACCTTCGTCGTCGACCCGCGGGTACAGGGCACGGTCAACGTCAATCGCGGCGAACCCATGTCCGAGCAGGAACTGCTCGGCGTGCTGCTGGCGGTACTGCGCGCGAACGGCCTGGTCGCGGTGCCCGCCGGCGCCGGCGCCTACCGCGTCGTTCCCGACGATACCGCCGCCCAGCAGCCCGGCTCGGCGGGAGGCGACGGCAGCGGTTTCGCGACCCAGGTGCTGCCGTTGCGCACGGTCGACGCGCGGATCGCGGCGGAAACGCTCAAGCCGCTGGTCGGGCGCGGCGGCGTGGTGCTGCCGATGCCGCACAGCAACAGCCTGCTGGTCGCCGACTACGCCGACAACCTGCGCCGGATCCGTGCGCTGATCGCCCAGGTCGACAGCGACCGCGCCACCATCGATACCGTGACCCTGCGCAACAGCTCCGCGCAGGAGATCGCCGCCACCGTGACCCGCCTGTTCGGCGGCGGCGCCGACGGCGTCAACCCGGCGCTGTCGATCCTGCCGGTGGAGAGCAGCAACTCGATCGTGGTGCGCGGCGACGCCCAGCTGATCCAGCGGGTCGTGCAGATGATCCTCGAACTCGACCGCCGCGCCGAGAGCAGCGGCGACGTGCGTGTGGTCAAGCTACGCCATGCCAATGCCGAGCAGCTGTTGCCGGTGCTGCAGCAACTGGTCGGCCAGGCGCCCGACGCCGCCTACGGGGCCGACGCGCCGGCCTCCAGCGCGGTGTCGACCGCCGCGCCGACCGGCACCCAGGTCATCGCCGGCGTGCCGGGCAAGCGTCCGACCATCGTCCGCTACCCGGGCTCTAACTCGCTGATCATCAACGCCGACCCCGAGACCCAGCGCACCCTGCTCGATGTGATCAACCAGCTCGACACCCGCCGCGAACAGGTGCTGGTCGAAGCGATCGTGGTGGAGATCTCCGACGAGGCGGCCAAGGAACTCGGCGTGCAGTTCCTGCTCGGCGGCAAGGACGGCAACATTCCGTTCCTCGCCACCCAATACCCCAGCTCCAAGACCGGGATCATGCCGATCGCCGCCGGTGTGGCCGCCGGCCAGCCGGGCGACGACGATGACGACGGCGTGCTGGACCTGGCCCGCCGCGCCGCGGTGCAGTCGCTGCTGGGCCTGTCCGGCGGACTGGCGGGACTGGCCGGCAGCAGCAGCGACGCGGTGTTCGGAATGATCATCAACGCGGTCAAGTCCGACACCGGCTCCAACCTGCTGTCGACACCGTCGATCATGACCCTCGACAACGAGGAGGCCCGCATCCTGGTCGGCCAGGAAATACCGATCACCACCGGCGAGGTGCTGGGCGACTCCAACAGCAACCCGTTCCGCACCATCCAGCGCCAGGATGTCGGCGTGCAGCTGGAGGTCAAGCCGCAGATCAACGCCGGCGGCGGCATCACCCTGTTCCTGCGCCAGGAAGTGTCCTCGATCGCCGGTCCGGTCAGCGCCGACTTCAACGAGCTGGTGCTGAACAAGCGCGAGATCGAGACCAAGGTCCAGGTCGACGACGGCGCGATCGTCGTGCTCGGCGGACTGCTCGACCAGACCGACCGGGTGACCGTCGACAAGATTCCCGGACTCGGCGACCTGCCCCTGATCGGCGGCCTGTTCCGCAGCACCGCGCGCGAGAACGACAAGCGCAACCTGATGGTGTTCATCCGTCCGACGGTGATCCGCGACGCCGCCGACGCGCAGCGCGAGACCGCCTACCGCTACGGCTACATCCGCGATCGCCAGCTGGAAGCGCAACAGGCGGAGCAGCAGCGCGCCGCGCTCGATGCCCTGGTCCAGGAATACCTGCGGATGAGTCCGCCGGTGCCTCCAGCTCCCGTCCCGGCGGCGACCGGAGCAAGCGACGAGGCCGCGCCGGCGCGATGACGCCGTCCGCGCCCGCACCGGCCGCCCTGCCCTACGCCTTCGCCAAGGCGCACGGCGTCGTGCTGCTCGGCGGCGACGGGACCCAGGCCCATGTCGGCCTGCGCGAGGGCGCCGACGCCCGTGCCCTGCTCGAGGTGCGCCGCGCCCTGGCCCGTCCGCTCAGGGTCGAG
>NZ_VICD02000202.1 GCF_006546735.2 Marilutibacter maris
CCGCCCGGCTCGTCCAGCGGCGCGCCGGGGCGCAGCAGGTCGCCGTCCAGCGCCAGCGGCAGTCCGGTCGCGGCGGCGACCGCGGCCTGGAAGGCGGCATTGCGACTGGCGTACCAGCCGGCGTTGAAATCGGCGAAGCGGTACAGCGGTTCGGAATAGCGGGCCGGGTATCCGAGCAGGTGGGCGATACCGAAGTACATGCCGCCGCGGCGGCTGAACACCTCGTGGCGGATCGAGGTCGGCACCGGGTACGGATAGTCGTCGGCGTGGGACTCGGCAAACGCGATGCTGACCTGCATCGGCCCGCCGGTGCGCACCGGATTGAAGCCGTCGAACAACTTCCCGCCCATCGGCACGCGGCCGGTGAAGTCCTCGAAGATCGCGCTGAGTTCCTGCTCGGTGCTCACCGCGGCGATACGCTCGGCGTAGCTGCGGCCGTCGGTCGACTTCACCTTCAACGCCGCATCGACGAGGAAACCGGGGACGTGCACGGCGGCGGCGCGGCGCTCGATCTCCTCGCGGGCGATGCGTGCCAGTCCCGGCACCGGCGGGTTGGCCTGGAAGGTCGATTCCTGCTGGGTCACCGCCAGCGCGGCGCACAGGTTGCTGCTGCTGGGCTCGATGCCCTGCGCGGTGAACGCGACCTGGATGTCGGCGGCCCAGCCTTCGCGATCCGGGGTGCCGGCCGGCATCCGCCTGACGATCTCGGCACGGATCTCGGCCGGGCTGCGGTACGGGGCCCGGCTGTCGGGGCCGCTCGCGCAACCGGCCAGCAACAGCGCGGCCAGGATGACCAGGAGGGCGGAACGTAGATTCGATCGGGCGATTCGCATCGGCGGTACTCGTGCGCAACGGCGCCCAGACTAGCAGGACCGTTCAGCCGGTCCGCCGTGCCTCGCGCAGCGGTATGTCGGCACGGAAGCGGAAGCCCACGTGCTCGTACAGCGCCTTGGCGCGCGCGTTCTGATGGCTGACATGCAGGAACGGCAGCGCCTGCGAAGCGAGGATGTCGTTGGTCAGATGCGCCATCAGCCGGCGCGCAAGACCGCGGCCGAGGAAGGCCGGATCGGTGCAGATCGCACTCAGCTCGCGGTGGCCGGGAAATCCCATCCGCTCGCCGATGATGGCGGCCAGCCGGCCGTCGATGCGAATGCCGAAATAGCGCCCCATCTCCACCGTGCGCGGACGGAAGTAGTGCGGGTAGACCCGCGCGATCAGATCCAGCACGTCGGCGGTGTCGGCATCGTCCAGCGCCGTGATCGCGGGTCCGTCGGGCATCTGCAGCGGCCGCTCGCAGACCATCTGCGCGATCGCCACCGCCTCCCCGGCCTGCCAGTGCGGCGGCAGTTGCGGCGAGGGGCCGACGAACAAGACGTTCTCGCCGGGCTCGACCACCGTGTCGAGCGCCGCCGCATCGGCGTCCGGGGTCTCGACGGCGACGAAGGGCGCGACCTGCGGCGGATACGAGGCGGCGGCTCCCGAGCGCCTGGCGAACCCGGCATGCAGGGAAGCCAGCGAGGCCCACACTGGATTGTCGAGCGAAAGCGACATCGGCGCTCCTGTCTGGCGCGACGCGGACGGGCTCCAAGTCTGCCGCAGCACGGCGACGACGGTAAGGGGCACCGGCATCGCTACACTGGCCCGATGCCCTCCTGGTTCGTGTACCTGCTGGAATGCCGCGGCGGCCGGATCTATACCGGCATCGCCACCGACGTCGAGCGCCGCTACGCCGAACATCTCGCCGGCAAGGGCGCGCGCTTTACCCGCGCGTGGCCGCCGGAACGCGTGCTGGCCCGCTTCCGCTACCCGGACCGCGCCGCCGCCAGCCGCGCCGAGCACGCGATCAAGAAGCTGTCGCCGGCGCGCAAGCGGGCGCTTTGCCTGCAGGCCGAGCCGCCCTAGACGACGCGGCGTAACCTTTGCCGCCGCGCATGCGAACAGGAGCCGTACCTATCTACGGACTCCCGTCATGCCACGTCTGTTCACCCCCCGCTCGTTGTCCCTCACCGCCGGCGCCCTGCTGCTCGCCCTGGTCACGGCGTTCGCCGCCTTCTCCGCTGGCGCCGACGACCGCGCCGACTTCCTGCCCTACAGCGCCGCGCGCCTGGCCGCCTTGCAGGCCGAGGGCCGCCCGGTACTGGTCGACGTGCACGCCGACTGGTGCCCGACCTGCCGGCGCCAGGGGCCGATCCTGGCCAGGCTGCTGGCCGAGCCCGAACTGGCCGGCTATGCCGCGCTCAAGCTCGACTGGGACGACCAGCGCGATGCCGCGCGCGAACTCGGGGCGCCACGCCAGAGCACGCTGTTCGTGTTCAAGGGCGGCAACAAGCTGGGCATGTCGGTCGCCGAGACCGACGAGGCCCGACTGCGCAGCTTCCTGCGGCAAGGCGTGAAGTAATGGCGCCGGAGGCGCTGGGCCTGGCCACGCTCGGCCTGGCCGCCCTGGCCGGGCTGCTGACCACGCTGTCCCCCTGCGTGCTGCCGATCCTGCCGATGGTCGCGGCCTCGGCCGGCGGTCGCAGCCGCTGGGGCCTGGTCGCGCTGGCGGCGGGCATGGCGGCCTCGTTCACCCTGATCGGCGTCGTGGTGACTGGAAGTGGCCACCTGCTCGGCATCGACGGACAGGCCCTGCGTACCGGGGCCGGCGTGCTGATGACGTTGTTCGGGCTGGTGCTGCTGGTACCGGCGCTGCAACGTCTGGGCGAACGCGCCACCGCCTCGGTCGGCAACGCCGGCGG
>NZ_VICD02000203.1 GCF_006546735.2 Marilutibacter maris
CCACGGCCTCGCGGCCGTCGAAGCGGGTCAGGTAGACCTCCGGTTCCAGCAGGCGTTCGCCGCGCTTGAGCGTGCGGCAGCGCGGCGGCAGGCGCGCAGGGCGCTGCGCGACCGCGGGTAGGCGGGTCGTATTCATGGCGGATATCGGGCCGGCGGAGCGCGATCCGGGGGAGGAGGGGGCGCCGGCGTGAGCGTGGGGAGGTTGTTCGTTAACTGAACCTGGCAGTTCAGTTAACGAAATAATAATGTCATCTCCCGACTGTCGCCAGCCTCATTCCCGGGACAATGCGTCCCGCCGGAGGCGCTGCCGGTTTCCGCCGTGCAAACGAAAAGCCCCGCGCGGGGCGGGGCCTGGGGACGGCTTCGGGTGCGAGGTTACCGGGCCAGTGCCGCGGCCACGAACGGCGGGGTCGCCAGCGCGCCGGTGTGGATGTCGGCGCTGTAGTACTTCGTCTCGAAGTCCTTGGCGCGCGCGTCGCCGGTGCGGAAGTCGAAGCCTCCATCCTTGCGCGCCAGCGTGCAGCTCCACCAGCCGGTCGGGTAGCACGGCTGCGGGAACGGCAGGGTGCTGAAGCGGGTGAAGCCGGCCTTGCCCATCTCGCCGCGCATCTCGTTGATCAGGTCCAGCAGCATCAGCGGCGACTCGGACTGCTGCACCAGGATGCCGTCGTCCTTCAGCGCGCGGAAGCAGCTCTCGTAGAAGGCCTTGTTGAACAGCCCCTCGGCCGGGCCGACCGGGTCGGTCGAGTCGACGATGACGATGTCGACGCTGCCGGCCGGGCAGTTGGCCATGTAGGCGACGCCGTCGTCGAACAGCAGCTCGGCACGCGGATCGCCGTTGGATTCGCACAGCTCCGGGAACCATTTCTCGGCCATGCGGGTGACCTGCTCGTCGATGTCGCACTGGGTCGCGCTCTCGACGCCGGGGTGCTTGAGCACCTCGCGCAGGGTGCCGCAGTCGCCGCCGCCGATGATCACCACCCGCTTCGGCGCGGCATGGGTGAACAGCGCCGGGTGCGACATCATCTCGTGGTAGAAGAAATTGTCCTTCGTGGTCAGCATCATCGCGCCGTCGATGAGCATCAGGTTGCCCCAGTCGGTGCTCTCGAAGATCTCGATCTTCTGGAACGGCGACTGCACCTCGTCGAGCTTGCGGGTGATGCGGTAGCCGATCGCCGAGCCGGTCGGCTCGAAGTTCTCGTAGTGCCAGGTGGTGTTGTCGTTCATGCCGATGCGTCCCGAAGGTGGCCAGATCAGGGGGGCGGACCGTCCGGCCACGGAGGCGCCGGGACCGGTCGGACCGCAACGGCCCGGGCGGGCCGCGTGAGGCCGCGAATTGTAGCCGAGCGCGCCCCGGCCGCCGTGAC
>NZ_VICD02000204.1 GCF_006546735.2 Marilutibacter maris
GCCGGCGCCGGCCAGGCGCGCGCCCAGCCGGCGCAACACGATCTCGATGTCCCAGCCCTCGATCTCGGTGCGACGGTTCAGGTACAGCCCGAAGCCGGCACCGACGTAGAACGGCTCGATCGCGCAGGTCGCCGCCCAGGCCAGGGTGTTGGTGAGCAGGTCCAGCCACAGCGGCTGCTCGTTGACCACGGTCATGAAGTCGCGCCAGGCCGTGGGCAGCTGATCCGGCGGCACGAACAGCACCGCCAGCGCATTGAGGCCGAGATAGACCGCGAGCTCGAAGTGCAGGCAGATCACCGTCGTCAGCAGCGCCACGCCGTACACCGGCCCGGTCAGGGCGCGGCGGCGTTGGCGCGCGGCCGGACCGCTGCCGCCCTCGAGCAGGTCGACCGGCATGTTGAGCGCGCGCACCGGGCTCAACCGGCGCCAGCTCAGGTAGGCCGGAAGCCAGCGCAGGCCCCAGCCCAGCTGCGCGCGCAGGGTGCGGGCGGTCCCGGGCACGTCGCCGAACACCGCGTGCGAGAGCACGTACAGGGGAATCCGGTCGTAGGCCGGCTTGAGCCACCACATCAGCAGCGGCGCCAGCCACATCATGTCCAGCGACCAGGTCAGCAGGTTGCACAGCGCCAGCATCGGCACGGTCAACAGCAGCCACGGCGTCCAGATCGCGGCGGCGTGGCGGCGGGTCAATGCGGTGCCCAGCTCGACCGCCTCCCAGGCGGTGCGCGGACGCAGTGCGACGGTCAGCGATTCCAGATTCATGCGCCGTCGCCCCCGCCATCGCGTTGCGGATCGCGGATCGGATCGATGTCGGCCGAGGTCGGACCCTGGTGGCGTCCGCCCAGCAGCAGCCAGCCCAGCACCAGCGTCCACAGCAGCGCGCCGACGCTGTACTTGACCACCGCCGGCATCCACGCGATCGACGACCAGAACGCCTCGACGAAGGCGGCGAACACCAGCATCGCGAATACGCCCAGGCACAGGCGCGCGCCGCGCCGGCCGCCGTCGATCAGCGCATCGATGCGCCGTCGCCGGCCCGGCGCGACCAGGTTCAGCCCCAGCCGCAGGCCGGCGCCGCCGGCGATCACGATCGCGGTCAGTTCCGGTGCCGAGTGGCCGGCGACGAAACGCCAGAACGGATCGCCGTGGCCGACCGCCTGCAGGTGGCCGGCGACGCCGCCGATGGTGATCCCGTTGAACACCAGCGCGAAGATCGAGCCGAAGCCGGCGACCAGGCCGGTGGCGAAGGTGCGGAAGCCGATGCTGACGTTGTTCCAGATGTAGTAACCGAACATCGCCAGGTCGGTTCCGCTGTCGCGTCCCAGCTTGCGGTCGGGATCGTCCGGGTCGTACATGCTCTCGAACCCGGCCAGCTGGATCGGGTCGAACAGACTGCTGGCCAGCTCGGGCTTGATCTGGATCGCCACGAAGATGGCAACCAGCGGCACGACGAACAGGGCCAGCGCCGCGAGCATGCAGGCGCGTTCGGAGCGGACCTGGCGGGGAAAGCCCGCGACCAGGAATTCCAGCGCCGTCTGCCAGCGTGGCGGCGGGCTGCGATACAGCTGGCTGTGGCCGCGCTGCACGATCTGCTGCAGGCGCTCGGTCAGCTGCGGGCTGTAGCCGCGACGGCGTGCCAGCGCCAGTTGCTGGCACAGCCGGCGGTAGCGCGCCGGCATTTCGTGATCGGCGATGCCGTCCCAGTTGCGGCGCTCGGCGCGCGCCTTGCGGGCCACGTCGCGGGATCGCAGCCAGTGCTCCAGCGCCTGCCATTCGGCCTCGTGCCGGCGGACGAAATTCTCCTGCTTCATCGCGTCGCCCTCATCGCCGCCGCCCCAGCAGACCGTTGGCGATCCCGTACAGGCGCTGCACCGCGGTCTGCCCGCGGACGCCCAGCCAGGGACTGGTCAGCTCGGCCAGTTCGACCTGGCGGGCCGCGGTCAGCCGTGGCGCGCGCTCGGCGAACGCGACCAGGGCGGCCTGCTCGTGCGGCAGCAGCACCACCGGTGCGGCGATCGCTTCGGCGGGCGGGGTCGAGGCCGGCGGCAGCGAGCGGCCGTCGTGCACGACCAGGGTGCCGGCGACCATGTCGCCGATGCGCCGGCCCCATGGATCGCCGAAGCTGACCAGCAGGCCCAGCGCATAGCCGAACGGCAGCATGTCGACCACCCGCAGCAGGTTGCGCGTGATCGCCGGCATCCAGCCCACCGGTGCGCCGTTGGCGGAGATCACCCGCAGTCCGAGCGCGCGCTTGCCCGGGGTGCGGCCACGCCACAGCACCTCGAACGCGATCGGGTACAGCCAGAACAGCGAGAACAGCAGGATCAGGTAGGGACCGACCCCGCCGCGCCCGATCGCGCCCAGCGGCAGGCTGCCGGCGAACAGCAGGGCCAGGCGCAGCGCGAAATCGATCAGCCAGGCCAGTGCGCGCGGCATCGGTCCCGCCGCGGGCAGGCGCAGGGCCACGCCTTCGGGCGTGATCACGTCGCGGCTGGTGTCGAGGATGGGCGCGCGCATCAGCGAGTCCGGCGCCGCCGCCGGTGTGGTCCGATCGAGCCGCTCATCCCAGCTCGAAGGTCATCGTGAAGGTGCAGGCCGCGGTCACCGCCACGCCCGCGCGGAGCGCGGGCTTGAAGCGCCAGGCGCGGATCGCGATCGCGGTGTGGTGGCCGAAGCTGGCCGGGTCGGTCGCCGAGGCGCGGACGTTGAGCGGCACGCCGTCGGTGCCGACGTCGAAGCGGGCGTCGACCTGCCAGCTCATCGGCAGGTGGCGGGTCTTGCGGTCCTCGATCAGGGTCGGGTTGAGCATGCTGACCGGAAATACCGGCGCCTTGGCCGCGACCAGCACGGGCGCGCGGTCGTAGTCGCCCACGCATTCCGGGGTCACGCCATCGTCGACGATCGATTCGTTCGGGCGCAGGTAGTTGTTGTCCCCGAACGTGCAGCCCGCCAGCGCCACCATGCATGCGGCCAGCGCCGCGTTCTTGCCTTCCATTCCCTGCCTCTGTTCTCCCCGCCCGATCCCGTGGCTCCGGCCAGGCTCAGCTCCGGCTGTCGAGGTAGCGGTTCTTCAACCGCACATAATGCTGCGCACTGTACTGCAGTTGTTCGATCTCGCGCGGGTCCAGTTTTCGCACGAACCGCGCCGGATTGCCAAGCCACAGCTCGGCCTCGCCGACGGTCTTGCCCGGTGGCACCACCGCGCCGGCGCCGACGAAACCCAGGCGCGAGACCGTCGCGCCGTCGAGGATCTTCGCGCCCATGCCGATCAGCGCGAACTCGTGCACCGTGCAGGCGTGGATGATCGCGCCATGGCCGACGGTGACGTCGTTCTCGATCACCGTCGGCAAGCCGCCGGGTCGGGTGAACGGACCTTCGTGGGTGACGTGGACGATGCTGCCGTCCTGGATGTTGGTGCGCGCGCCGATCGAGATCGAGTTGACGTCGCCGCGGACCACGCAGCCGGGCCAGATCGAGACGTCGTCGCCGAGGCTGACCGCGCCGATGACGGTCGCGGCGGGATCGACGTAGACGCGCTCGCCGAGATCGGGAAAGGTGTCGAGATAGGGACGCAGGGTCATGCCGCCGATTCTACCGGGCCGCGGCTTGCCCGATGTGGGCGCGAACGGCCGCGGCGGCGCCGACGGGGAAAACCGGCCATTCCGGCACGACCGGAATCCCCCCTTCCGTGCCGCCCGCCAGGCTCTAAACTCGACCGCATGGACATCACCGCCGACACCACGCCCGACGAGCTCGTCTCCACCCATCGCGCGCTGCGCGCGGCCTGGCAGGCCCGCAAGCCCGATCTGGCCAGCCGCCGCGCCGACCTGGAGCGGCTGCGCGAGGCCTTCCGCGCCCAGGTGCCGGCGATGGATGCGGCGATCCGCGCCGATTTCGGCCACCGTTCCGAGCACGAGAACCTGATTTCGGAGGCGATGGTAGTGATCGCCGAGATCGACCACGCCCTGGCCCACCTGCGGCGCTGGGCACGGCCGCGGCGGGCGGCGGTGGGCTGGCGGTTCTGGCCGGCGCGGGCGCAGGTGCGACCGGTGCCGGTCGGCGTGGTCGGCATCCTGTCGCCGTGGAACTACCCGGTGAATCTGGCGCTGATGCCGCTGGTGTCGGCGATCGCCGCCGGCAACCACGTCTACCTCAAGCCCTCCGAGCACACCCCGCGCACCAGCGCCTGGCTGCGCCAGTTGCTGGCCGACGTGTTCCCGGCCGACCGGGTCGCGGTCGCCCTGGGCGGCCCCGAGGTCGGCGCCGCGTTCGCCGCGCTGCCGTTCGACCACCTGCTGTTCACCGGTTCGACCGCGGTCGGCCGCAAGGTGATGGCGGCGGCGGCGCCGAACCTGACCCCGGTGACCCTGGAGCTGGGCGGCAAGGCGCCGGCGGTGGTCTGCCCCGATTTCCCGATCGAAAAGGCCGCCGCCCGTATCGCCACCGGCAAGTGGATCAACGCCGGCCAGACCTGCATCGGCGTCGACTACGTACTGGTCGATGCCGCGCGCCGCGATGCCTTCGTCGAGGCGATCGGCGCCGAGCTGCGCGCGCGCTACGGCGACATCGCGGCCTCGCCGGACTACACCCGCATCATCAACGATGCCCAGTACGCCCGCCTGCAGGGGTACATCGACGACGCCCACGCCCGCGGACTGCGCGTGCTGACCCCGCTGGGCGAGGCGGCCTCGACCGGTGCGGAGCAGAGCGGGCGGTTGCTGCCGCCGACCCTGGTGATCGAGCCCGACGCCGAGGCCGAGGTGATGCGCCACGAGATCTTCGGGCCGATCCTGCCGATCCTGTCGTACCGCTCGCTCGACGAGGCGATCGCGACGATCCAGCGGCTGCCGCGCCCGCTGTCGCTGTACCCGTTCAGTCACGACGACGCCAACGTGAACCGGATCCTCGACGGCATCCTGCCCGGCGGGGTCACCGTGAACGACACCCTGGTGCACTTCGGCGTGCACGGCCTGCCGTTCGGCGGCATCGGTCCCAGCGGCATCGGCGCGATCCATGGCCGCTACGGCTTCGAGACCTTCAGCAAGCTGCTGCCGGTGTTCCGGCAGGCGCGCTGGGCGGGCAGCGACCTGATCAAGCCGCCATACAAGGGGCGGATCGATCGGATGATCCGCTGGCTGGCGAAGTAGGGGGCAGGCCGCTCAGCGGTCGGCCTGGACCGGCCAGATCAAGCTCAAAAAGCTTCCGCCACCCAGGGCGGCGGGTAACTTTTCTTTGCTGGCCCAAAGAAAAGTCACCAAAAGAAAGGGCCGTCCCGACAAGGCTCAATCGTGAG
>NZ_VICD02000020.1 GCF_006546735.2 Marilutibacter maris
CCTGGCGTGCGCGCTGGGTCGCCGCGCTCGGCAGGTAGCGCGCGGCCATGTCGTAGCCGGCCAGCACATGGCTGGCGCGCAGCGCATCGAGCAGCGGACGCAGCCGCTCGGAGCGCGCCAGCACGTCCTCCAGGCCATCGCCCTCGATCACGATCAGGTAACGCACGTCCGGCGCGCCCAGCGCTTCGCGCAGCTGCGTGTCGCGGGCCAGCGCGTCCGCCGGCACCGGGGTCAGCCGGGCCAGGTCGTTCTGCCAGAACGTGCCCGGCACGAACACCACCACCGCCACCGCCGCCGCGGCGATCCCCAGCACGACCGGCGCCGCCAGCCGCGGCAACCGCTCGATCGCCGCGTGCAGGCGCCGCATCGATGCGCGCCCGGCGATGTCGTCGCGGGCCGGCGCAAGCAGGGACGGCAGCAGGAAACGGGTGGTCAGCGCGGCCGTCGCCAGGCCGACCACGGTGAACACCGCCAGCTGGCGCAGGCCATCGACGCCGGACACGAAGAAGGTCAGGTAGGCCAGGCAGGTCGAGGCGACCCCGGTTGCCAGGGTGCGCCACATCAGCCGGGCGCTCTCGCCCGGCGACACGCCGGGCCGCAGATGGCTGAACAGATGGATCGGATAGTCGGCGGCGATTCCGATCAGGGTGAAGCCGAAGGCGAGGGTGATCCCGTGCACGCCATCGTCCGCGAACAAGACCGCCACCGCGGCCAGGCCGAGCACGCCGGCGCTGGCGACCGGCAACGCCGCCAGCAGCGGCGCCTGCCAGCGGCGATAGGCCAGCAGCAGCATCAGCGCGAAGCCGGCGCCACCGAGGCTGCCGAACAGGCTGGCCTCGCGGCGGGTGCGGCCGCCGATCTGCTCGGAGAACGCGCCCGGCCCGGTCACCGTGAGCCGGGCATCGCCGTCGCCGGCCTCGCGGCTATGGGCGAAGGCGTCTCGGATCGCCGCCATCGCCGCCTGCTGCCCGCTGGGATCGAAACCGGCGGCATGGGTTTCCAGCAGCATCAGCGCTTCGCGGCCGTCGCGGTCGAACCAGACCCCGCCGCGCTTGTGCGGTGCGTTGGCCGGCTGCCAGGCCTCGACGAGTTTGAGCGCCTCCAGGGTCGGGTCGCTGGCCAGCAGCGGCTCGACCAGTTCGGCCGCGGGCGAGCCCAGGTCCTGCACGCGCTGGTCGAGCGCATCGGCCAGCAGGTGGCGATCGAAACCGTGGCCGTCGACGGTATCCGACAGCAGGTAGCGGTACGGCCGCAGTCGCTCGGGCACCGCGTCCAGTCCCCGCTCGTCGCCATTGGCGACCACCGCGAACAGGCCGCTGTCGCGCAGCCGCGCCTGCATCCGCCCGGACCGCTGCGCCAGCGCTTCCGGCGAATCGCCGCCCAGCGCGACCAACAGCAGGCGCGCCCCCGGCCCCTCGCCGAGCTCGTCGATCAACAGTTTCTGCGCCGGCGTGCGCGGGCTCGGCATGAACCGGCGCAGATCGCCGCTGAGTTCCAGGTGGCGTCCGATCCATGCGATCGCGGCGACCAGGACCGCCAGCCACAGCAGGGTCAGCAGCAGGCGCGAGACCGCCCTCATCGAGCGTCTGCGGCGACGTCCGCGCCCCGGCACAGCGCCGCCAGCGCGACCGGGTCGTCGACCCCGTCGGCGTCGACCACCGCACCGGCGAGCAGGCTGCGCTGCACGCGGCCATCCGCCGGAGCGCTCTCGATGCAACGCAGTTCGGCGCCGCGTCCGTACAGGGTCACCGACGCCACCTGCGCGGCCAGACTCGCGTCGCGCGGCGTCAGCACCAGCGTCCAGGCGCGGCGGCTGCCGTCGACCTCGACCCGGTAGTGCCGCTCCAGGCGCGCGCGATCGCCGGCCAGCAGCGCGCCGAAGCTGGCCTGCAACGCGGCCAGCTCGGGCGCCCGCGACATCGCGAAGCTCCGCGGCGAACGCCCGGCCCGCTCGATCCGCACCGTGCCCTCGGCGATGGTGGTGGTTTCCGGATAAGGCGAGCTCACCTCCCGCACCAGGGCATCGTCGGCCTCGCGGCGGTACTCGCCCTGGACCCGCAACGGCGCCTTCAGCAGCGGCGAGTCGCGCAACTCCAGGAACGGCGTGCGCGCCGGCGCCGGACGCGCGATCCGCGCCAGCACCCAGTCGACGTCGGCGTCCGCGCCGACAAGCCCCGCGGATGCGGCGTCACGCCGCGTCTCCGCCGCAGGCAGCGGCGCCATCGCCACGGTCGTGGCCAGCAGCATCGCCGCGATCGCCATCGATCGTCCGGATTCGGGGCGCAACGGATCGCTCATCATCGGTCCTGCCAGAAATCGTAGAAGTTGAACCAGTTGTACGGGGCGTCGAGCACCCGCGCCTGCAGTCTCTGCGCGTAGCGCTGTACCGAAGCTTGCAGCCGCCGCGCGCGTTCGCCGCGCGGGACCGTGCCGCCGTCGTCGAAGCGCTCGAACACCAGGTCATAGCGGTTGCCGCCACGGAACAGCCCGAATGCCAGCACCACCGGCCGGCCGAGCACCGCGGCGATCGCCCACGGCGCGGTCGGGAACGCGGCCGGACTGCCGAGGAAGGGCATCGACTGGACCGGCTCGCCGGGCCGGGCGCGGTCGACCAGCACCGCGACCAGGGCGTTGTCGTCCAGCGCCTGCTGCATCGCCAGGACGATCGACGGACCGTCCTGGCTGGCGTCGATCACCCGTCGGGCCAGCTCCGGATTGAGCGCGTCGAGCACCTCGACGATCGCCGGATTGTGGCGCTTGTCGAGCACCACCCGGACCTGCACGTCCGGGCGCGACGCGGCCAGTGCGCGCAGCGCGTCGAAACTGCCCAGGTGGGAACCGAACAGCAGCGCGCCGCGGCCGCGCGCCAGATGGCCTTCCAGCACCTCCAGCCCCTCGACCCTGATCTGGTAGCGGCGCAGATCGCCGCCCAGCAGGAACACCCGGTCGAGGATCGTGCTGGCGAACGTGTGGATATGGCGTGCGACATCGCGCAGCCGCGCCGGCCGGCCGAGCACGCGCCGCAGATAGGCGCGCGAGGCGCGTCGCTCCGGTCCACGCATGGCCAGGAAATAGGCGGTGATCGGATACAGCAGCACGCGAGCCAGCCCGCGCCCGCCGCGGCGGGCGACGAAGGCGATCAGGCGCAGCGCGATGCGGCCGCCGCCCTCCGGACGCCGGGTCCAGTCGCCGCCCGGCAGTGAACGGTCCGCGCTCATGCCGCCCTCAGTTCGCCGCTGGCCAGCAGCTGCGTCCCGCGCAGGATCCGGAAGCGCCAGCCGGCGACGACCTCCGGCAGCGGCTGCAGTTCGATCCGCGCCCGCTCGCCCGGCGCCAGCGGGGCCAGGAATTTCACCTGCGGCCAGCGCCAGCACGCCTGCGCCGGAGCACCGGCGGCCTGCGCCGCCTCGATCACATGCTCGAGCAGGACCACGCCGGGCACCAGCGGCCGGCCCGGGAAATGGCCCGGCAGGCAGGGATGGTCCGGTGCGATGCGAAACTCCATGGACGAAAGGCTCATGGGCGGAAGGATACGGGCTCGCGGCGATACCCAGGGCCCGCCGCTGCGCTCGCCGGTTCAGCGCCTGGCGAACAACCCGCGCCAGAACGCCGGACCAAGCCGCGCCATCATCCGCAGGAAGTCGATGAAATCGCGGTACGGGCGCTGCGGGAACAGGTGCCGGCGCAGGCGGTATTCGGCGAAGAAGAACAGGCCGACGAACCCGTAGTTGAGCAGGTTGGCGAACAATGACCATTGCGCCCGGGTAACGGAGAACGGCGCCGGCCACCCCAGCAGTGCCAGCGCGCCATCCGGCACCGCGACCAGGGCCAGCGCACCGTTGACCAGGCACAGCGTCGCCAGCACCAGCGCCCAGGCCAGGGTCAGTCGGCGGGTATAGCGCCGCAGGGGCGGGGCCAGCGCCGCCGGCGTGGTCCGCTCCAGGCCGGCGACGATCCGCGAGATCAGCGCGCCGCGCGGATCGGACAGGCTGCGCGCGAACCACCAGGCCGCCAGCCCGGTGAACAACATCGGCGGGGTCAGCAGCAGCACCCGCGGCCACACGCCGCCGTGCAGCAGCGCCAGCGCCGCGACCGCCACCCCCAGCGCCAGCCAGGCGCCGGGGCGCCGTCGCAGCAGGGCGTCGACCAGCACCACCAGCACCAGATCGAGCAGGGCCACCACCGCCAGCGTGTCCCCGCCGCCGTGACTGGCCCAGTGCGCCAGCCATGGATAGGCCAGCGCCAGCAGCAGTCGGGGCAGCCAGTGAATCACCGGGACCGGTTCCGCGACCGCGTGCGGGCGCCGGGCGCCCTCAGGCCGCCTTGCGCTGCTCGATGTGCGCCGCCAGCGAGCGCAGGGACGCGAAGATCCGGCGGTTCTCGTCGCCGTCCGAACGCAGTTGGATGCCATGACGCTTGGTGATCGCCAGCGCCAGCTCCAGCGCGTCGATCGAGTCCAGTCCCAGCCCCTCGCCGAACAGCGGCGCCTCCGGATCGATGCCTTCGGCGGCAACACCTTCCAGATTCAGGCTCTCGACCAGCAGCTCGGCCAGTTCGCGCTCGGCGGCGGTTTGTTCAGACATCGCAGGTCCATCGAAACGGTAAGACAAGGCCCGCAACGATCCGCGATCGGGACGCCCCGCGCAAGCCGCACCCCATTCGGCATGGGCCGGCCGGGCCGCCGGCGCGGCCTCGCGGGCACGACCGCGACGCGCGCCGACCGCTATCATGGCGCGATGAGCAACGACGCCACCGTGGACGCCCCCCAGGGCTCCGCCACCGCCCCCGAACCCCGCCCGCGGACGGCGGATGCCGGCACCGCCGGGCACTGCGACGTGCTGGTGATCGGCGGCGGCCCGGCCGGCAGTACCGCCGCCACCCTGTTGGCCCGGCGCGGCTGGCGGGTCGTGCAGCTGGAAAAGGACGCCCACCCGCGCTTCCACATCGGCGAATCGCTGTTGCCGATGAACCTGCCGATCCTGGAACGTCTCGGCGTGCTGGAGCAGGTCCGCGCGATCGCGACCCATAAGCCCGGTGCCGAATTCCCGCTCAGCGGCGACGGCATCGATGCGCAGGCCCGGGCGAACGACTACAACACCTTCCGCTTCGAACGCGCGCTCGACCCGAAGTTCGGCTATGCGTTCCAGGTCCGGCGCGAGGACTTCGACGCGCTGTTGTTCGCGCATGCCCGCGACAACGGCGTCGACGCCCGCGAACGGGTGCGGGTCGAACGCATCGAGTTCGGCAGCGACGGCCGCCCCGTGCGGGTCCACGCACGCGACGGCGACGGCCACGCGCAGACATTCGCGCCGCGCTACCTGATCGACGCCAGCGGCCGCGACACCGTGCTCGGCCGCCAGCTCAGGCTCAAGCGCAAGAACGAGAAGCACCAGTCGGCGGCGATCTTCAGCCATTTCCGCGGGGTCCAGCGCCGCGACGGCGACGACGCCGGCAACATCACCGTACAGCGTTTCGAACATGGCTGGATGTGGCTGATCCCGCTGCCCGGCGATGTGATGAGCGTCGGCGCGGTGTGTTTCCCGGAATACCTGAAACAGCGCCGCGGCGACGCCGGGGCGTTCCTGATGAAGACCCTGCTGTCGCAACCGCAGGTCGCCGCCCGCATGCATGGCGCCGAGCGGGTCGGCGATGTCCACGTCACCGGCAATTATTCCTATACCTGCGAGCGCATGACCGGCCCGGGCTGGGTGATGGTCGGCGACGCCTACGCCTTCGTCGACCCGGTGTTCTCCTCCGGCGTCTACCTGGGCATGAACAGCGCCGAGCAGGCCGCCGACGTGGTCGACGGCAGCCTGCGCGAGCCGGCGCGCGAAGCGGCCCTGCAGCGGGCGATGCAGACGCGGCTCAAGCGCGGCCTGCGCCACTTCCAGTGGTTCATCTACCGCTTCAACACACCGGTGATGCGCCACCTGTTCAATCATCCGCGCAACACCTGGCAGGTCGAGCAGGCGGTGATCTCGATGCTGGCCGGCGACGTGTTCGACAACCCCGCGGTGCTCAAGCGCCTGCGCGTGTTCCGCTGGATCTACGCGCTGACCGCCCTGCAGCTGGCCCCGGCCGCGCTGCGCGGCTGGCGCCATCGGCGGCGTCAGGCGCGGGTCCGCTACGACGGCGACGAAACCCTGCACCGGGCCGCGCCGCTGACCGGCGAAGCGACGCCGGCGGCGACACCGGCGGAACCGGCACTGGGTGCCGAAACCGGGGCCGGCCGATGAGCGCGCGCCCCGCCTTCGAGCTGCCGCCGCGGTTGGCGATCGACTACGTGCACGCGCCGTTGCCGGACCTGCTCGACGAACCGTCCGTGCTCGCGGTGCTGGGGTTCGGCAGCGAGGCCCCGGCCAGCGACGACCCGCGCTATCTGCGCCTGGGCCTGCAGCCGCACGGCCCGGCGCCGTTGGAGGTCTGGCGCGCGACCGGCCCGGTCGTCCATGGCCGCGACGGCGATGTCGCCTGGGCCCGCGACGGGACCCTGCTGTTCGGTGCGGTCGAGGTCGACGAACCCGTCCTCGCCGATGGCGATACCGATATCGACGCGGCAGCCGACGCGGCCTATCGCCGGCTGGAAGCCTGCATCCACGCCCACGGCTTCCCGCACCTGCTGCGGACCTGGAACTACATCGCCGACATCACCGCCGGCCACGGCGACGACGAACGCTACCGCCGCTTCTGCAGCGGACGCGCGCGCGGCATCACCGCCACCGTCGGCGAGATCCGCCCCGGCACCCTGCCCGCCGCCACCGCGATCGGCCGCAGCGACGGCGTGCGCCGGCTGCAGGTCTACTGGCTGGCCGCGCGCCGTCCCGGCACCCCGCTGGAGAATCCGCGCCAGGTCAGCGCCTGGCGCTACCCGCGCCAGTACGGCCCGCAGCCGCCGAGCTTCGCCCGCGCGATGCTGCCCCCGGCCGGCGCGACGATGCCGCTGATGCTGTCGGGCACCGCCGCGGTGGTCGGCCACCAGACCCGCCATGCCGAATCGGTCGCCGACCAGGTCGCCGAGACCTTCGCCAACTTCGACAGCCTGCTGGCGGCGGCCTGCGCGCGCCAGCCGGCGTTGCCGGCGCGCTTCGACGCCAGCAGCCGGCTCAAGGTCTACGTGCGCGACCGCGACGCGATCGCCGAGGTCGAACGCCTGGTCGCCGAACGGCTCGGCCCCGAGGTGCCGAGGATCGTCCTGCACGCGGCGATCTGCCGCCGCGACCTGCGAATGGAAATCGACGGAGCACATGGGTGAGCCCGCGCGCTAGCGAGGCACTGCCTCGCGCGCGGGCGAACGCCCGGCCACCGATGGCCGGGCCGGACAACCCGAAGCCCGAATAGTCCCGCCATGGATGGCAACAGCCATCCCCACAAACACAACACCTCGAGGCACTGCCTCGCGCCTTGGCGAACGCCCGGCCACCGATGGCCGGGCCGGACAACCCGAAGCCCGAACAGTCCCGCCATGGATGGCAACAGCCATCTCCACGAGCGCAGCAACCCGAGGCACTGCCTCGCGCCCTGGCGAACGCCCGTCCCTTTCGCCGCACCAAGCGCCGCCACGGCAGGGTGACTTCCGAGACAGGCTTGATCGCCCCTTCTCGACCACCATATCGGGTACAGGGGCGCCCGCCCGGCAAAGGAGAACCGCACGATGGGACTGATCAGTCTGCTCTGGGGCATTGTCGCGATGGCCTGGATGGTGATCGCGCTGATTCCGCTGATCGGCTGGGCCAACTGGCTGCTGATCCCGTTCGCGGCGATCGGCGCGGTCATCGGTGCGATCGGCGTGATGTTCACCCGCAGCGAGCACAACGGCCGCGCCAAGACCGGCCTGCTGCTCAACGGCATCGTCATCGTGGTCGGCATCGTCCGCCTGAGCATGGGCGGCGGCGTGCTCTGATCGGGCATGTTCTGATTCCCGCGCCCGGCGCCGGCGTCCCGAGCCGCCACCCGGGGCACAGCGCAAGCGCGTAAAATCCGCGCATGGCCTTTCCAGACAACCGCATGCGGCGGATGCGCCGCGACGAGTTCTCGCGCAGGCTGATGCGCGAGCACACCCTCACCACCGACGACCTGATCTACCCGGTCTTCGTCCACGAGCGCGACGGTCGCGAAGCGGTACCGTCGATGCCCGGCGTCGATCGCCTGTCGATCGAGGAGTTGCTGCGCGTGGCCGAGCAGGCCAGCGAGCTGCGCGTGCCCGCGCTGACCCTGTTCGGGGTGCCGGACGTCGACAAGAAGACCGCCGACGGTACCGTCGCCTGGGCCGAGGACGGCATCGTCCAGCGCGCGGTGCGGGCGCTGAAGCAGCGCTTCCCCGAGCTGGGCGTGATCACCGACGTCGCCCTCGACCCCTACACCACCCACGGCCAGGACGGCCTGCTCGACGAGGACGGCTACATCCTCAACGATGCCACCGTCGAGGTACTGACCCGGCAGGCGCTGTCGCACGCGCAGGCCGGCGCCGACGTGGTCGCGCCCAGCGACATGATGGACGGCCGCATCGGCGCGATCCGGGTCGCGCTGGAGGACGCCGGGCTGCCCAACACCCGCATCCTCGCCTACAGCGCCAAGTACGCCAGTGCGTTCTACGGTCCGTTCCGCAGCGCGGTCGGCTCGGCCGCGGCGCTGGGCAAGGGCAACAAGTTCACCTACCAGATGGACCCGGCCAACTCCGACGAGGCGTTGCGCGAGACCGGGCTGGACATCGACGAGGGCGCCGACATGGTGATGGTCAAGCCCGGCCTGCCCTATCTCGACATCCTGCGGCGGGTGAAGGACGCGTTCGGCATGCCGACCTTCGTCTACCAGGTCAGCGGCGAGTACGCGATGCTGAAGGCCGCCGCCGCCAACGGCTGGCTGGACGAGCGCGCGACCGCGCTGGAGGCGCTGCTGGCGTTCAAGCGTGCCGGCGCCGACGGCATCCTGACCTATTTCGCGCTCGACGCCGCACGCTGGCTGCGCGAGGGCTGAGCCGCTCACGGGCCGTGTCAGGTGCGGCC
Organism: Marilutibacter maris; assembly: GCF_006546735.2. Taxonomy (GTDB): domain Bacteria; phylum Pseudomonadota; class Gammaproteobacteria; order Xanthomonadales; family Xanthomonadaceae; genus Marilutibacter; species Marilutibacter maris. The sequence continues at coordinate 9,003 of NZ_VICD02000020.1, forward strand.
GTAGGTGATCCGGCGCAGCACCGCCTCCAGCGGGCCGCGCCCGACGCGATCGGCGATCGCCCCGACCGCCGTGACCGCGGCCAGCGCGACCAGCAGGCCCACGGCCAGCAGCCGGGCGTGACCCAGCTCGCCGAACAGGCCCAGCCCGTAGCCGCCGAACACCAGCCCTGCGAGCACCCCCTGCAGCACATAGGACGACAGCGAATTGCGTCCGGCCTGCCGCCACCATCGCGGCAGGCGCAGGCCACCGGACAGGCGGATCGCCAGCAGCAGGTAGGCGGCCGACAATACCGGGGCTCCCGGCACGATGGCGGCGAATCCCAGCAGTTGCAGCAGCGGATCGGCGTCATCGAGCCAGCCGCCGGCGGCCGCGGCATAGGCCAGGTTCAACGGCAGCCCGATCGCCAACAGCCACGGCAGCAGCGGCTGCGGTTGCCGCCAGGCGCCATCCGGGCCGGCCTTGCGCTCCAGCCAACCGCTCTTTGCCGCGGCCAGTCCGGCGGCGTACGCGGCGAACGCCAGCGGCCCCTGGAAGGCGAGCAGGAAGGCGAAGGTGGCCGGCCAGTCGGCGAGGCGGGCGCGCACGGTGTCGGCGAAGTCGCCGCCCAGGCCCGGTCCGGCGGAGGTCGCCTCGGGCGGGCTGCCATCGGGCAGGCTCACGCCCAGTGCTATCGTCATCGCCAGTGCGAGCGGCAGCATCGCCGCCGCGATCGCCAGCAGGCGTCCGGGCGGCAGATCGCGCAGGGGCCAGAACAACACCGCCAGAAGCGCGTACAGCAGCAGGATGTCGCCGGTGAAAACCAGTAGCGCGTGCAGCACGCCCAGCAGCGCCAGCGCGCCGGTGCGCCGGAAGTACCGGCAGCCGAAGCAAGCGTCCACGCGCCGTGCCGCCCGCGCCTGGACATGGATGCCCCAGCCGAACAGGAACGAGAACAGCAGGAAGAACTTGGCCTGGAACAGGGCCTCGATCAGGAACGCCGCGATACGATCCGGCCCCGCCGCCGGCGTGCCCAGCGCCGCTTCCGACGGCAACCCCAGGAATACGATGTTCACGATGCAGATGCCGAACAACGCCAGCAGCCGCAGGGTGTCGACCAGATCGTTGCGGTCACCGTTCACCATGTCGCGACACCGATTGAGCACATGCTCAACATTATTGAGCAATCGCTCAATTCCAGTCAATGGACCATGGAGGCGACGATGAGCGCCGGTGCCCGCGGCCGCGAGCGCATCCTCGAGGCCGCCACCCAGGTGCTGATGGAACAGGGCCTGCTGGCCGCCACCACGCGCGCGGTGACCGGGCTCGCCGGCGTCGGCGCGGGCCTGCTCAACCACTACTTCCGCTGGCCGGAGCTGCGCGCCACCGCATGGACGGCGATCTTCGATCAGGTCCTGCCGCTGCAATTCGGCGGCCACGACGACCCGCGCGCGGCGATGTCGCACTACCTGGAACAGGCGTTCTCGGCCGACGAGCACGTGTTCTGGCGGCTATGGAGCGAGGCGGTGGACCTGGCCCGCAGCGATGCCGAGATGGCGCGGGCGCTGGCCGCGACCCAGCAGCGCGCGCAGGCGGACCTGACCCGGGTGCTGGCCGCCGGTTGCCGCGAAGGCGCCTGGACGCTGGTCGACGCGCAGGCGACCGCGCTGCGCCTGGGCGCGCTCTACGATGGCCTGGCCGGTCTGTTGATCTCAGGCGCGACCGCGATGACCGGCGCCGATGCGCGCGGCCATCTCAGGGCCGCCTTCGAGCTGGAGTGCCGGGCAGGCGCCTGAGCGTGGCCCGCCGCGGCGGACCTCAGCGCGCTGGATTGAGGCAGCCGCCGTCGCCCTCGGTCCGCGGCGTCACCGTGCGGTAGATGTCCAGCTTGCCGGCGCGCGGCGCGCGGGCGACGCCGCTGACCAGCAGTTCGCCGGGCTTGTGCCAGTCCGGGGCCGGGGCGAAGGTGACCGCCTCGGCGGTGTTGAACGACAGCGACAGCGGCTCGCCCACCGTGTAGCCGTCGTCCTCGCAACGGCTGACGAACACCCGCACCGGGGCGGCGTTGGCCTCGCGGCTGCGCGCGAACACCAGCGCGCCGCCGTCGCCGATCCAGGCCGCGTCGAACTCGTCGGCGGCGGTGTTGACCGCTCCCGGCAGCGGCCGCGGATCGGCGAAGCGGCCGTCGCGCCACGACGCGACGAACAGGTCGTGACGGCCGGCGCCGCCGTGGCCGTCGCTGGCGAACAGCAGCTGACCCGCGTGCGGACCGGGCATCGGCGCCCATTCGTCGCCGGCGCTGTTGACGCCGTCGCCGAGGTTCTCGGCCGGCCCGAAGCCGCCATCGGCCATCACCTCGGCACGGTACAGGTCGTCGCCACCGAAGCCGCCGTCGCGGTTGGAGTAGAAGTACAGCCAGCGGCCGTCCGGACTGAGCATCGGGTCGAACTCGTTGGCGGCGGAGTTCAGCGCCAGCGGCGCCGGATCCTGCCAGCGGCCGTCGCGCAGGGTCGCCTGCCACAGGTCCATGCCGCCGGCTCCGCCTTCGCGGTCGATCGCGCCCCAGACGATGCGCCGGCCGTCGGCGCTGACGCTGGCATGGCCCTCGGCGGCCGGCGTCGACACCACCCCCATGCCCTCGATCCCGTACTCGGACAGCCCGGACGCGCCGGCCATGGCCAGCGGCGTTGACATGGCCACGCACAGTCCCGGGAGTAGACTGAATGCGCAGGCGACGATGATCCGCATGATGATCCCCAGGATGTCCGAGCCGATGTTTTCTCCCTAGTCTAAGCGAGGCCCCAATGACCGAGTCCGTGACCAAGCGCTTTGCCGTGATCGGCCACCCCGTGGCGCATTCCCTGTCGCCACGCATCCACGCGACCTTCGGAAAGCAGCGGGGCATCTCGCTGGAATACACCACCATCGACGCCGCGCCCGAGCAGCTGGAAGCGACGCTGGAGGCCTTCGCCGCCGGTGGCGGCAGCGGCGTCAACATCACCCTGCCGCACAAGCAGCGCGCCGCCGAACTGTGCAGCGAGCTGACCGAGCGCGCGCGCCGCTGCGGCGCCGCCAACACCCTGACCCGCGGCGCCGACGGCTGGCTCGGCGACAACACCGACGGCCTGGGCCTGGTCCGCGACCTGACCGAGCGTCACGGCCAAGACCTGCGCGGTCGCAAGGTGCTGCTGATCGGCGCCGGCGGCGCCGCCCGCGGGGTCGCTCCCGCGCTGCTGGACGCCGGCATCAAGTCGTTGTTCATCGTCAACCGCACGCCCTCGCGCACCGACGCGCTGGCCGACGCGCTCGGCGAGCCGGCGCGGGTGCACCCGCGCAACTTCGAGGACCTGGGCAACCTCGGCGGTTTCGACCTGATCGTCAACGCGACCTCGGCCGCGCGCGAGGCGGCGCTGCCGTTCCTGCCCAGCTCGCTGGTGGCACCGCGCGCGGACGCGGTCGATCTGAGCTACGGCGAGGTCGCGATCCCGTTCATGGCCTGGGCCCGCGCGGCCGGCGCCGACATCGTGGTCGACGGACTGGGCATGCTGGTCGAACAGGCCGCCGAGGCGTTCCTGCGCTGGCACGGGGTGCGCCCCGACACCAGCGCGGTGTACAACGAGCTGCGCGCGTCCTACGCGCTACTGTCGACGGGCGATTGACATCCGATCCGGGAGAATGCGGCAATGGAATGCCGAAGCGCCTGCGGGGCCTGCTGCATCGCCCCCTCCATCCAGTCCCCGATTCCGGGCATGCCGCACGGCAAGCCCGCCGGGGTTCCCTGCGTACAACTGGACGACCGCATGCGCTGCCGCATCTTCGGCAAGCCCGAGCGGCCGGCGTTCTGCGTATCGCTGCGACCGTCGCAGGAGATGTGCGGCAGCTCGCGCGAGGACGCGTTGACGATGCTCAACGCGCTGGAACTGCTGACCCGTCCCTAGCGCCGGTCGACGCCATCGGCGCCGGCCGGGCCGGAGCCGGGCCGGGGCCCGCCGCGCTCAGGCCTCGCCATCGGCCGCGCCGCAGCACTTCTTGTACTTGCGACCGCTGCCGCAGGGGCACGGCGCATTGCGCGCGGGCGCCTCGCCGCGGCGGATCGGCTCGCGCGGGGTCAGCGCATCGATCCGGTGGTGATGCAGGTCGGCCAGCATTCCCGGCAGGCTGGCGATGATCTCCAGCCGCTCGCGGTAGCCGACCGCGGTCGGCGGCGCCGACGGGTCATCGCCGAGCACCTCGCCGCTGGCGAGCTGGTCGAACAGGCCGAAGATCTCCTCCATCCAGTCGTTGTCGTCGAGCCAGGCGTCCCAGGCCGCCTCGCGCAGCGACACGCCGGTAAAGAAGCCCAGCGCCCAGTCGCGGCCGACGTCGAGGTCCTCCTCGGCGACGTCCTCGGGCAACTCCTGCTCCGGGTCCTCCGGCAGCCACAGCAGCGGCGCCAGATGATCGGGCAGGTCGTCCTCGCCGTGACGGACGCGGGCGGCGGCCATGTTGTGGTGGCCCTGCAGCAGCGCCTCGACCTCGGCGCGCTCGGCCTCGTCGGCCCAGCGCGGCGGCGTGCCCCACACCGGGGGCATCCACTCGGCCGCCGGCACTTCCTCGGGCCCGACCACCAGCGCGGTCAGGTAGCCGTCCAGCGCTTCCAGGTTGAAGCCCTTGAAGGGCACCGCCCGCTGCTCGAGCAGGTCGGCGAGGCGTTCGATCTGGTCGTCATTGAGGTAGGCGGGAGCTTTCATGCGGGCGGGCCAGGCGGTCGGGATGCGCATGGTAGTACGACTGGGGTCCGGATACCGCCGGGAACCGGCGACAATGACGGCCATGCGCAAGACTTCGCCCGCTTCCGAGCCCTGCCCCTGCGGCAGCGGCGACACCTATTCCGACTGCTGCGGCTCGCTGCACGCAGGCGCCGCCGCCGCGACCGCCGAGGCGCTGATGCGCTCGCGCTACAGCGCCTATGTCCGCGGCGACGCCGACTACCTGCGCGCGAGCTGGCACCCCGACACCCGCCCGGCCACGCTGGCGCTGGACCCGCCTGGGACGGTGCGCTGGCTCGGGCTGGACGTGCGCGGACACCGCGGCGAGGGCGATGCGGCGACGGTCGAGTTCATCGCCCGCTACCGGGTCGGCGGCGGCTCCGCCACGCGCCTGCACGAGATCAGCCGCTTCCGTCGCATCGACGGCCGCTGGTACTACCTCGACGGAACATTCCCCGGCGGCGACCGGACTGGCTGAGTCCGCGCCGGAGACGGGCAAAAAAGAGGCGCGATTCGCATCGCGCCTTGGCTTGCCCACCCAATCGGGGGGAGAGAGAAGAAATCGCTGTGCGGCGCCTTCGATGGCCGCCGCATGTGGTGGTCGCGTACCGGTCGTATGTCCGGGTACGGCTTCAGCATCTCACTCGGGATTGGTCACCACCTTGTCCGGGTCACCTACGACTACGGTCCCGCTACCACTACCACCACAATTCCCATAGCAACCACCTCCAATGGGGCCGGTGTAACCGCCACCGCCTTGAGTACCGCCCGCGCCCTCACCGCCGCCACCGCTATCGACGGAGCCATCACCCTCATCTTTCTCGGCCATATCGATAGCGTTCTGATTGCACGGCTTCTCCACGAACACCTGAGCAGCACCACCAAGTGGACCTGCGTAGCTGAAATATCCAGCGTAGTTGTTCGCTTTCCAGGTCGAGTGCCCCACCGCCTTGGCTCCCAATGCGTCCAGCTTTGTCATCGCCGCCGCGTACAAGGAATTGTCCTTGTACCCCGCCTGTATCGCTTTCCCAACATCGGTCCAACTGACTTTGACAGGCGTGGGCGGCGTAGGCAGCGGGAGCGTGTCTCCACATGCAATAACAACACCAGACGTCATCAAGCAAAGAGCAAGCGTCGAGCGACGAGTCATCAGATGCCACCTTCCCTCTCATTGAACACAACGGGCCTAGGATCGACGAAGGCCTTTCCAACCTTTGAAGATGACCGCATCTCGTTGAATAGTCTCAACGCCTCAGCCTCTCCCTGCAGCTTCTGCTCGGGCGTCAGAGGTCTTCTGAACATCGCGTCACGACCGAGCGCCATCCTGGAATCTCCCCGCATCTCGGCCACCCTGCTAAGGGCATAACCGATCTCGGGACTGCCTTTGGACGACCCGGCCATGAATGCGGAAAGTGTCGAAAGCGCGAATCCGGAGCCGTCTCTCGCCAGCTCCATCAAACGCTCGGCAGCCAGATCGATCTGGCTGCCGCTCAATCGCCGTCCCTGAAGCACTACATCAGCGACGGTGTCTCCGCCATTGGCGGCCTGTTCAAGCATGTAGTCCGATGCCTGGTTGTACCTCTCAAGCTGTATCCGGTTCGGATATCCATTCCTGTCCAGCCATTTCTGCTCTTCTCTGCTCTCCGCAAGGAATGGATCATCCCGCAGGGACATTCCATCCCGCGTCGTCGGAACATCGGCGAACGGATCGACCGCAGCCGGTCTTGATCCGGCTGCGCCCCCCGAACCCTGAACATCCGAATCCTCATGATCCGCAGTGGAACCGGATGAGCCCGCCGCAACTTCAGCAACCCGACCATCACTGGCGTCAGTACCCGGTCGAATTTCTTCGCGGTCCTGGACACAGGCGGTAACGGCCAACGCCGCCGCCACGATCCAAACGCCATACATCGATCGGTGCATCACCACGCTCGCAACAGAAAATCCAGGAAATCACCCTACATCGAGGCGCCCCTCACACACGTGAAGCGACGCCCCTTGCGGGTACTACTGGAAAATAACGAGATGAAGGCGCTTGCCCCTACCTCAATTCCAGGACAAGAACGACCGCATAAAAAAGAGGCGCGATTCGCATCGCGCCTTGGCTTGCCCACCCAATCGGGGGGAGAGAGAAGAAATCGCTGTGCGGCGCCTTCGGCGGCCGCCGCACGGTGTGTATCGCGTGCCGGTCGTGCCGGCTTACTTGACCTCGAAATCGCGGCTGGCGACGCTCGCGCCGTCCAGCGTCACGTCCAGCGTGTAGCTGCCGGCCGGCCAACCGTCGGCCTTGTTGAACTCGAAGTTGGTCACGCCCTTGCCGGCAAAGGCGACGGTCTTGGGCTCCTGGGTCACCACGGTCTCGCCGCCGAAGGCAAGGCTGGCGCCGAGGCTGCCGTTGACGGTCGCGTTGGGGTCGCTGGTCGCGGTCGACACCGCGGCGATGATGGTGTCGCCCGGCGCGAACGTGGTCGTCGGCGAAGTGACGTTCATGTCGGCACCGACGGCGGTGCCCAGTTCGACGCCGGTGACCGACGCGGTCGCGGCGGCCGGCGCGGCCGGAGCCGCGGGCTCCAGGGTCGGGGCCGGCGGCGGCGCGGAGGCCTCCGGCGCCGGTTGTTCATCCTTCTTGCAGCCGGCAACGGCCAGGGTGGCCACCAGGGCCGCGGCAACGGCGTAGGTCGAGCGGTGACGCATCATGCGGTTCTCCTTGGAATGCGTATGCGGATTGCGAATGCAGTGGGCGTGGATGCGGACGAAGGCCGCTCAGGCGTCGGTCGCGGTCTCTTCGCTCGCGGACGGATCGGCCGGAATGCGCAGCACCTGGCCGGGGAAGATCCGGTCCGGATTGTCGAGCTGGTCGCGGTTGGCCTCGAAGATCAGCGGCCACTTGCCGGCACTGCCATAGAACTGCTTGGCGATCGCCGACAGGGTGTCGCCCTTCTCGACCGTATAGGCCTGCTCGACCGGATCCGGATCGAGGATCTCCTCGGTCGACTGCACCGACGTCTGCACATTGCTGAAGTCGGGCTTCTCGATGATCTCCTCGGTGCTCTTCACCGTGCTCTGCACGTTGGAGAAATCGGGTTTTTTCTCGGTACTCATCCAGGACGGTCCTCGCCGGTTTGGATCGTTGCGACCACACTGGCACGCGCCCTGTTAAGGAATCATTGCGCCCGGGTGAAGGCAGCGCTGGAAGACTGAACGCAGCGCGCTATTGCCGCGTGTCGCGCGTCTCGATCGGTCGCGGGTGACCGGGAGTGGCCCGCCAGGGATTGATGTCGAGGCCACCGCGGCGGGTGTAGCGCGCCTCCACCGACAAGGCGGTCGGCGCCGCCCGTGCGAGCAGGTCGGTGAAGATGCGCTCCACGCATTGTTCGTGGAACTCGGCGTGATCGCGGAACGACACCAGGTAGCGCAGCAGCGCGGCACGGTCCAGCTGTGGACCGGTATAGCCGATCACCACGGTCGCCCAGTCCGGCTGCCCGGTGACCGGACAGTTCGACTTCAACAGGCCGCTGCACAGCACTTCCTCGACGATGCGGCCGGCGTCGGCGGCCAGCAACGCGGCGCGCGGCGGGCCGTAGTGCTCGATCGCGACATCGAGACCGTCGATCGACTCGCCCTCGTGCTCCGGGGTCGCCGGCGGCAGCCCGAACGCGACCTGCACCGGCGCGCCGGCGGCGGCCGACAGGTCGGTCGCGATGCGCAGCCGCACCGCCTCCGCATCGTCGAACGCGGTCGCGTTGAACGAGTTCAGGTACAGCTTCAGCGACTTGGACTCGATCAGGAACGGCGAGTCCGCCGGCACCTGCACGGTCGCGGTCGCCATCGCCGGCTTGCCGCGCGCATCCAGCCAACTCAGCTCGTAGGCATGCCAGCGGTCGACGCCCACGAACGGCAGCGCGGCGTCGTCGACGCCGATCTCGTGGCGGCCCAGCGAGCGCGCGATCGGGAACAGCAGGCCGGCGTCGTAGTGGCGCGGATAGTCGACATGGCGGCCGAGCGGCAGGCCGGCGTTGCGGGCGGAATCGTTCATCCGCGTATTTTACGGCGCCGGCAATGAACCGGCTGCCGAATCTCCGCGCAAGTCACCGCAGAAGCCGGCTGCGGCGCAGGCGGCGCTCCGAACGCATCACATGGAGCACCAACACCCGCTTACCGTCGAACCGGTAGAACACCCGGCACGGCGGCTCGACGATCTGGCGATAGCGCGACCGGCCCAGCTCGCCAGGGCGGCTGCCGCTTTGCGGATGGTCGGCCAGCTGACCGACATGATCCAGCACACGCCCCACCAGCCCCGCTGCCGCGGCAGGGTCTTCGATCGCGATGTGATCGGCGATGGCATCCAGGTCGGCCAGGGCAGGCTCGGTCCAGACTATTTCAGCCATCGTGACAGGCGTTTCCTTGCATCTTCATGGCTGACGATACGGCCATCGGCCACTGCCATCTCGCCACGCGCGATGCCTTCCAGCAGGGCCATTCGCTGCTGCATCCGCTCGAAACTGCCGACATCGACCAGATACGCGCCCGGTAGGCCGTGCTGGGTAATCAGGATCGGCTCACGATCGCGCTCGACATCGGCCAGCAGTTCAGTGGCCTGTCGCTTCAGGGTGGTGACGAGCTCGGTACGCATTCGGTGACACTAAAGTATCACTCCCGCCCGAGCAAGCCCGACCGGGAAAGGTACCGGCTGCTCAGCCCCGCGGCGGGTCGTTCAGGTAGTCCAGCGAGACCTGCAGCAGTGCGCGCACGCCGATGTCGAGCGCCGACTCGTCGAGGAAGAACTCCGGCGAGTGGTTGCTCGGCGCGGTCTTCGGATCCTGCCCCTGCGGGGTGGAGCCGACGAAGAAGAACAGCCCCGGCACCTCGCGGGCATAGAAGGAGAAGTCCTCCGCGCCCATGGTCAGGCCCGGGTCGACCACGTTGTCGGCGCCGACCACCTTGCGCAGGCTCGGCAGCATGCGCTCGGTCAGCGCCGCATCGTTGACGGTCACCGGATTGCCCTTGGTGTCGGGCACCTGCGCGACCGCGGTCGCGCCGTGCGCCTGGGCGACCTTCTCGGCAACGTTGATCAGATCGGCGAACACCTGCTGGCGCATGCCCTCGTCGAAGGTGCGGATGGTGCCGACCATTTCGACCTGGTCGGGAATGATGTTGTAGCGGATGCCGCCCTCGATCGCGCCGAAGCTCAGCACCACCGGCTGCTTGGAGATGTCCTGGCGGCGGCTGACCACGGTCTGCGCGGTGCCGATCACGTCGGCCGCGGCGACGATCGGATCGATTCCGCCCCAGGGCCGCGAGCCGTGGGTCTGGCGGCCCTTGACGACGATGTTGAAGCGGTCCGACGCGGCCATGGTCGGGCCGGCGTGGACACCGATCTGGCCGGCGTTGAGGGTGCTGAACACATGCAGGCCGAACACCGCCTCGGGCTTGAAGTCCTTGAAGATGCCCTGCGCCAGCATCTCCTCGGCGCCGCCCTCCTCGCCGTCGGGCGGGCCTTCCTCGGCCGGCTGGAAGATGAACATCACCTCGCCCGGCAACTCCTCCTTCATCGCCACCAGCGCCTCGACCACGCCCATCAGCACGCTGGTGTGGGCGTCGTGGCCGCAGGCGTGCATCACCCCGGTCTGCTGGCCGCGGAAGGTGGTGGTGACCTTCGACGCGAACGGCACCTCCGCGCGCTCGGTCACCGGCAGCGCGTCCATGTCGGCGCGCAGCGCGATCCGCGGCCCCGGGCGTCCGCCCTTGAGCACGGCGGTGACGCCGGTGGTGGCGATCCCGGTCTTCGGGTCCAGACCGAGCGCGCGCAGGTGCTCGGCGACCAGGGCGGCGGTGCGGGTCTCACGGTTGCCGAGCTCGGGGTTGGCGTGGATGTCGCGCCGCCATGCGACCACCTTGTCGCCGACCGCCTGCGCGGCCGCGGCGACCTCCGGCCGCTGGCCGTCGGCCTGGGCCTGCGCCGCGACCGGTGCCATCAAGGCCAGGACCGCCGCCATCGCGGCGGACAGGGGCAGGGGGACAAACGACGCTACACGCATGGCGGGCTCCGGTTTCTAGATGGCTCGTTCTGGACGGCTCGTTCTGGAGCGACCGATCCTAGCGACGTTGCCGCGATCGCGCACCCCGACCTTGGTGGAGCGCCGGCGTGCGGCAACGGCATGGCCGCACCGGGACCGCCGCACGCAGCGGCGGGCATCCGATCACACCTGGCGTCCGGAAGCGAACACCCGGTGGCCCGCATCGATCAAGGAACGCGCCTTTCCATGCAAGCCCGACACCGACGCGCGGGCGAATGCGCGCCGTCCTACCGAGCTTCTTCCGCGCCGCCCGCTTCCGCCGCCAGCCAGCGGTTCTCGTACACCTGCATCTCCTCGCGCGGCGCCCAGCCCTCGCTTTCCAGCATCGGCCTGGGATAGAACGCCTCGACGTGGCCCAGGCACAGGATCGCCACCGGTCTGGCGCCGGCGGGCATGCCCAGCAGGACGCGCACCGCCTCGACCTCGAACAGCGACACCCAGCCCATGCCGAGTCCTTCGGCGCGCGCCGCCAGCCACATGTTCTGGATCGCGCAGGCCACCGAGGCCAGGTCCATCTCCGGCAGGGTGCGGCGACCGAACACATGCGCCTCGCGGCCGTCCATCAGCGCCATCACCAGCAGCTCGCCGCACTCGGCCATGCCCTCGACCTTGAGCCGCATGAAAGCGTCGCCACGCTCGCCCAGCGCCTCGGCGGTGGCGACGCGCTCGCGCTCGACGATCTCGCGCAACCCCTGGCGCACGCCGGCATCGGTGATGCGCACGACACGCCACGGCTGCATGTAGCCGACGCTGGGCGCCTGGTGGGCGGCCTGCAGCAGGCGCGAGAGCAGCTCCGGCGCCACCGGGTCGGGCAGGAAGTGGCGCATGTCGCGGCGCTCGCGAATGGCCTTGTAGACCGCGGCACGCTCGTCGGCGCTGAAGGACACGGCCACAGCGCCATCCCGGCTCGAACGCGCGGCGCTCAACCCTGTGGCTCCGGCGCCGTCGCGGCACGCGGGGGCACGGGAACGGACGATGGCAGGCACATCACGGACTCCGGTCATGGCTCCGGGCGGCGCGCCCCGGGCCGGCCGATGCTAGCGGCGTTGGCGCCACCGCGCACCCCGGCCGCGGCCGGCGCCGGCACACACCGAGCCGCTATGCTGGAGGCAAGGCGAGCAAGGGGGGATTGGCAATGGCGGGCCCGACACGGATCACAGGCATCATCCTGACGGCGGCATTGCTGGCCGCGGCCGCATCGGCGGCGGCGGCTCCGCCCTCGCTCGACGCGCTGTTGCGCAAGCCGCAGTACGGCCTGATGCTGCTGTCGCCGGCAGGCGACCACATCGCCTCGACGGTGCCGCTGGACGACCGCACCGCGCTGGCGGTGATCCGCCTGTCGGACATGGCCATCACCACCCAGATCAATCCCGGCGAAGAGGGCTTCATCGACGACGCGATATGGGTGGGCGAACGGCGCCTGCTGGCGGAATGGTCGAAGCGGGTTTCCGGCCATGCCCAGCCCTTTGGCGGCTACTCGCTGTATGCCACCGATGTCGACGGCAGCAACCGCCGGCACTTCTACGGCGCCATCGTCAATCCGCTGCAGGCCGAGCCCGAGCACGTGCTCATCGCGGTGTGCGTGCGATCCTTCAGCGACGGCTGCGATACCCGGATCGAACGGGTGCGCATCGACGGCAAGGGCAAGGACGAGAAGATCGTCGACGGCCCCGAGCGCAACGCCCGCTTCATGACCGATCGCAACGGCACCCCGCAGCTCAGCTGGGTCTACGACGACGACGACATCCAGCACCTGTACCGCTACCGGGACGGCGACTGGGAACTGCTCAACGACGAGGCCGAAAGCGGCGTGGAGCGGATACCGATGGGCCTGAACTATGCCGGCGACGCGGCGTTGCTGTGGTCCGAGCGCAAGCAGGGGCCGGACGTGATCGAACGCTTCGACCTGGCCGGCGGCGACAGCCGCATCGTCGCCAGCGACCCGCTCCTGGACCCGATCTCGGTGGTGCACTCCTTCGACGCCAGCGAACCGATCGGCGCCGCGTTCGGTACCGCGGCACCGGAGGTGCGCTATTTCGACGAGGCCCACCCGCACGTGAAGCTGTCGAAGGAACTGGCGGCGGCGTTCCCCGGCGAGTTCGCCCGCGTCACCAGTTCCAGTCGCGACGGCAGCAAGGTGCTGGTGACCGTCACCAGCGACGTCGAGCCCGGGCGCTACTACCTGCTCGATACCCGCAGCGGCGACACCCGGCTGCTCGGACGCAGCCGCCCGTGGCTGGACCCGGCGACGCTGAGCCCGGCGACTCCGTTCGAGATCCAGGCCAGCGACGGCACCCCGCTTTCGGGCTACCTGACCCTGCCCAGGCGGGCCGGCGGCCGCGCCGCGCCCCTGGTGGTGATGCCGCACGGCGGCCCGTACGGCATCCGCGACAGCTGGTTCTACGACGACGAGACCCAGATCCTCGCCGCACACGGCTACGCGGTACTGCGGGTCAACTTCCGCGGCTCCGGCGGCCGCGGCCGCGCCTACGTCGAGAGCGGTCACCGCGAATGGGGCGCGAAGATGCAGGACGATCTGACCGAGGCGACCCGCTGGGCCGCCGCCCAGGCCGGCGTCGACGGCGATCGTATCTGCGCCTGGGGCGCCAGCTACGGCGGCTATGCCGCATTGATGGGCGCGGTCCGCGAACCGGCGCTGTACCGCTGCGTGATCGGCATGGCCGGCCCCTACGACCTGCCGACGATGTTCAAGTGGGGCGACACCCAGCGCTCGGACTACGGAGAGGCCTACCTCGAACGCGTGCTGGGCACCGACATGAAGGTCCTGATGGAGCGCTCGCCGACCGGCCACGCCGGCGAAATCCTGGCCGCGATCCTGCTGGTGCAGGGCGGTCGCGACCGCCGCGTGCCCCCGCAGCACCTGCGCGAGATGCGCGCGGCGCTGGACAAGGCCCACGTGCACTACGAGACCTACCTGCCGCACAACGAGGCGCACGGCTTCTTCGCCGACCAGTCGCGCAAGGAGTACTACACCCGCGTGCTCGACTTCCTCGACCGCCACCTGTCGGCGCCGGCTTCCGCGCAGGCGCGGCAATCGCCGTGATCAGTGCCGGAAGGTGTTCCTCACCCGCTTCGACAGCAGCATGTAGCAGATCCAGATCGCGGCCGTCACGGCCCTCGGAACCATACCCCGCAGCCGCTCGGAGAACTCATCGCTACCGATGGCGCCCATGCCCAACGCCACGGTGTGGTCGAGCACCTGGGCGGCGAACACGTAGATCATCAGGCCGATGTATCCGCGCGGGAACCAACGCGACTTCGCGACATAGAGCCCCACAAGCACAAGGATTCCGACGACGATGCCCGCGGTGGCCAGCAATTCCCCGCAAACGAGCGCGCCTTCGAGCGGATCGTACACCGGGGAGCCGGAATCGAAACGGGCGGCGACGTGCCCGCCGGCGATCGCGGCCAACTGAATCCGCATCGCGGGAAGCGCCGACAGCAGGGTGGACAACAGGCCGAGCATCACCAGGATCAGCCAGCCGCCCAGGCCCTCGGGCCCTTCACTGACCCGGGAGCGGCCGAGGTCGAACCTCAGGTCCTCGACACGCTCCCACGTCACCTGCTTGCCGCGCGCCGGCGCGTACGGATTGTCCATGCGTCCCTCCTCCTTGAGGCGACAAGCATAGCGATCCCGCGCGTCCGCGCTACTGGATCAGATCGACCTGGGTGGTCGCGGTGTAGCTGAGCAGGCCGAAGTGGCCGAAACCGTTGTAGGTGTAGCTGCCGTCCTCGCCCCAGATCGACGAGGAGTGGATGCCGCCGACGGTGCAGTAGCCGGTGCTGCAGACGATCTGGTCGGTCCAGGACTTGATCGAATACACCTTGTCGGCGAAGCGGAAGCCGTACAGGTCGTCGAGGAACGGGCTGGACACCGACAGTCCCCAACTGCCGCAGGTGCTGTTCCAGACGTTGTAGGGATAGGTGCCGCACGACCACAGGCCGCGGAAGCCGCCGGCGATCGCGACATAGCTGTCGATGTACGACCGCAGTCCGACCCGCTTGATCACCCGCGCGCCGAGGGTGCCGCCCATCGAGTGGGTGATCACGTCGACCTTGCCGGTGCACGAGCTGGCGATCGCGTCGATCAATGCGTTCTCGACCGGGGTCTCTTCGCTGCCGTTGTGGTCGTTGCAGGCCGCGCAGCTCTTGCTGCCCCAGTCGGGGGCGAAGATCTGCGTGTCGTCGTAGCCGCGCGCGTGCAGCTCGTCGACGGTGTTGTCGAAATCGTCGGGACCGCCGGTATTGCCGTGGATCAGCACCACGGAGTCGCGGCACTGCGCCGAAGCGAGCGCCGGCACGCCGGCCAGCGCCAGCAGCGCGAGCACCACGGGATATGCGTGAACCTTCATCATGTTCCTCCTGGAAGCCGATGGACGCGCCGCGGACGCGTGCGCGCGGCATCGACGCTAGGCAGGAGGGCGGCCCCGGACCACTGTACGTTCGGGCAGCGGGGCCGATGGGGGCGACGAACGGCGCGGTCGCGGCGCGTCAGCCGCGGTGCCCGAGCGCCAGATACTCGGCGCTCTGCATCTCGATCAGGCGCGAGGCGGTGCGCTCGAAGGCATGCACGAGCCGGTTGCCGCGATACAGCGCCAGCGGATCGGCGGCGGCGGTGCAGACCAGGTTGACGTGACGGTCGTATAGCTCGTCGACCAGGTGCACGAAGCGGCGCGCCGGGTCGTCGTTGCCGCCGTCGAACAGCGGGATGCCGCCGACCAGCACGGTGTGGTGCTCGGTCGCGATCTCGATGTAGTCGCTGGCCGCGCGCGGGCCTTCGCACAGCGCGGCGAAATCGAACCAGGCGTGCCCCTCGGCGAGCCCGCGCACCGGGATCTCGCGGTCGTCGATCACCAGCCGGCGGCTGTCGTGCGGGCAGGCGTCGGTGAGGGTGTGCCAGCGCTCGTCCAGCCAGGCGTCCGAACCCGCATCCAGTGGCGTGCGGTAGACCGGCGACTGGGTCAGCGCGCGCAGACGGTAGTCGGTGGCGCTGTCCATGTACATGACGTGGCAGTGCGCTTCCAACTGCGCGATCGCCGGCAGGAAGCGCTCGCGCTGCAGGCCGTCCTTGAACAGTCCCGACAGCTCGATGTTGGAGGTCGTCACCAGCGCCACGCCCTCGGCAAACAGGCGCTCGAGCAGACGCCCCAGCAGCATCGCGTCGCCGATGTCGTTGACGAAGAACTCGTCCAGCACCAGCACCCGCAGGTCGCGGCGCCATTCGCGGGCGATCGCCTTGAGCGGATCGGACTGGCCGGCGTGCTCGCGCAGGCGCGTGTGGATCTCGCGCATGAAGCGGTGGAAGTGGGTGCGCCGCTTCTCGCGGATCGGCAGGCCGTCGTAGAACAGGTCGATCAGGAAGGTCTTGCCGCGCCCGACCCCGCCCCACAGGTAGAGCCCTTGAGGCGCGTCCGGCGCGCGCCCGCGCAGGGCGTCG
>NZ_VICD02000205.1 GCF_006546735.2 Marilutibacter maris
AGCGCTCGGCGCCGTCCCCGTCGGCCTCGCGCAGCGTCAGCCCGGAGCGCTCCAGGCGCTCGGCCTCGGGGCGGAAGCTCTGCTCGCAGACCAGTCCCGGGCGCGGCTGCCGGTGCAGCGGATAGCCGTCGCGCGCGCGCAGGAACAGTGCGCCGCCCTCGGCCGGCCACGACAACGGGCCCGCCTCGAACGGCAACATCAGGGTGGCAAGGGCATCGTCCGCGGCGGCGTCGCGCATGGGCAGGAAGAAAGGCGGGGGAGCGGCGATTCTAAATCGCCGCGACCCCGAGCGCCGCGACGCCGAGGGCCCCCGTGCCTCAGTTGTCCAGCTCGCGCAGGGTCACCGACGGTGGCGCATCCAGCACCCGGCGGGTCGCGAACAGCCCGGCCAGCACCGCCGCGGCGACGCCGATACCCGCGCCGACCGCCGCCATCCGCCAGTCGGGTTGCCACGGCAGGTCGAACACCCGGACCGCGATCACCCCCGACAGCAGCGATGCCGCGATCGCCGCGACCGCGCCCGACAGCAGGCCGATCGCGGCAAACTCCGAGGCCTGGGCCAGGCGCAGCTGGCGCCGGCTGCCGCCCAACGCGCGCATCACCGCGCCTTCCTGCATGCGCTCGTCCTGGCTGGCGGTGACCGCCGCCATCAGCACCAGCACGCCGGCGGCGAGCGAGAAATAGAACACCACCCGGACCACGGTGGAGACCTGGTCGGCGGTGCTGCGGACCTGGTCGAGCACCGCGTCGACGTCGATCACCGACAGGTTCGGGAACGCACGCACCAGCTCGGCGGTGAAGCGGGTCCGCTCCGGCGGCACGCTGACCGCGGTGATGTGGCTGGCCGGGTAGCCGTCCAGCGCGCCCGGCGAGGCGATCACGAAGAAGTTCGGGCGGAAGCTCTCCCAGTCGACGCTGCGCAGGCTGCTGATGGTCGCCTCGAACGGCTGCCCGGCGATGTCGAAACCGATCCTGTCGCTGACCTCCCAGCCCAGGTCGCGGGCGAAGTCCTCTTCGACCGAAAGCTCCGGCGCGGCGACCTCGCCCGACCAGAAACGGCCGTCGGTGACCTTGTTGTCGTCGCGAAGGGCCGCCGCGGTCGACAGGTTGAAGGTGCGCTCGGCCATGCGCTCGGCGCGCCCGCCGCGCTCGGCGTAGTCCTCGCCGGTGACCGCCTCGCCGTTGTGCGACACCAGCCGCGCGCGCACCATCGGATACAGGGTCGGCGCGTCGACGCCGCGTTCGGCGATGAAGGCGCGCACCGCATCGAGCTGGTCGTCCTGCACATTGATGATGAAGCGGTTCGGCGCCTCCGCCTGCAGCGCGAGCTGCCAGCGGTCGAGCAGGTCGGTACGGACGAAGGTCAACAGCAGCAGGGCCATCAGCCCCAGCCCGAGCGCGGCGACCTGGGCGATGCTGGTGCCGGCATGGCGGCTGACATTGGCCAGCCCGTAGCGCAGGCTGCCGCGCAGGCGACCGCGCAGGCGCCGGACCACGACGATCAACGCCCAGGCCAGCAGCGCCAGCGCCGCGAACGCGGCCAGCAGGCCGCCCAGCATCGCCAGCGCCAGCGTCGCCGAACCGGCCTGCCACCACAGCAGCGCCGCCAGGCCGAGCAGGCCCGACAGCGCGACCAGCCAGGCCGCCGGTTCGACCCGGTCGAGATCGCGCCGCAGCACCCGCAGCGCCGACACCCGCCGCAACGCCAGCACCGGCGGCGCGCCGAACGCGAGCAGGACCACCAGACCGACCGCGAAACCGCGCAGCACCGGCCACACCGTCGCCGGCGGAATGTCGACCTCCAGCGCGCGCGCCAGCCAGTGGGCGACGCCAGCCTGCAACGCGAACGCCAGCAGCGCACCGGTCGCGCAGGCGGCCAGGCCGAGCATCAGCAGTTCGCCGATGTGGACCGCGGCCAGGGTCCGTTGCTGCGCCCCCAGACAGCGCATCACCGCGCTGCCGGACAGATGGCGCTCGCTGTGGCGGCGCGCGGCCATCGCCACCGCGACCGCCGCCAGCACCACCGACACCAGCGCCGCCAGGCCGAGGAAGCGGCCGGCGCGGTCGAGCGAGGAACGCACCTCCGGACGCGCGTCCTGGATCGTCTGCAGGCGCTGGCCGCGCCCCAACGCCGGACGCACCGCATCGGAGAACGCCTCGACCGCGCCTGGCGCGCCGGCCACCGCCAACCGGTAGCGGATCCGGCTGCCTTCCTGGACCAGGCCGGTCGCCGGCAGGTCGGCCAGGTTCATGAACACCTTCGGCGCGATGTTGAAGTAGTCGATCGACGCGTCCGGCTCCTGCACCACCAGCGCTTCCAGCCGCAGCCGGCTGTCGCCGACCCCGAGCATGTCGCCGGGGCGGGCATCCAAGCGATCGGCGCCGTTGCGGCTCAGCCACAGGGTGCCCGGCGCGGGACCGCCGGAGGCGCTGCGTTCGACGCCGTCGGCGTCGCGCACGACGAACGCGCCACGCAGCGGATAGCCCTCGCCGAGGGCGTGCAGCTCGCTCAACTGCAGCCGCATGGCCTCGCCCTCGCCGACGCTGACCATGCTGTTGAGCTCCAGCGTCTCGGCACCGCGCAGGCCGTTGCGGCCGACCGCGTCGCGGATCTCCTCGCCGATCGGGGCATCGGCGCGCACCACCGCGTCGCCGCCGAGCAGGCGGTTGGCCTCGATCGCCAGCGCGCGCTCGGCGCGGTCGGTGACGAAACCGACCGAAGTGACCGCCAGCACGGCCAGCACCATCGCCGCGAACAGGATCCGCACGTCGCCCGCGCGCAGGTCGCGGCGCAGTTGGCGCCAGGCAAGCGCGAACGTCCTCATGCGCTCACGCGGAGGTCGTCGGCAACGATGTCGTCGGCAACCAGGCGCCCGCTGTCCAGGCGCAGCCGCCGCCGGCAACGCAGCGCCAGATGGTCGTCGTGGGTGACCAGCACCAGGGTGGTGCCGGCATCGGCATTGAGCTCGAACAGCAGCTCGATCACCGCCTGGCCGGTATGGGTGTCGAGGTTGCCGGTCGGCTCGTCGGCGAACAGCAGCGACGGCCGGGTCACGAAGGCGCGGGCCAGCGCGACGCGCTGCTGCTCGCCACCGGACAGCTGGCGCGGATAGTGCCCGAGCCGCTGGCCGAGCCCGACCTTCTCCAGGATCGCGCGCGCCGGCGCCTCGACCTCGCGGTCGCCGCGCAGCTCCAGCGGCAGCATCACATTCTCCAGCGCGGTCAGCGAGGGCAGCAGCTGGAAACTCTGGAACACGAAGCCGACCTTCTCGCCGCGGACCCGGGCGCGGCCGTCCTCGTCGAGCGCGGACAGCGGCGCACCATCGAGGCTGACCTGGCCGTTGCTGGGCACGTCGAGTCCCGCCATCAGCGACAGCAGGGTGCTCTTGCCCGAGCCCGACGCGCCGACGATCGCGACCGTGTCGCCGTGGGCGACGTCGAAACCGACATCGTCGAGGATGGTCAGCTCGCCGGAGGGCAACGCGACATGCTTGCCCAGCCCGGCGACCTGAAGCGCGAATGAGGCTGGGGTCCGGGGGGCGATGGAATCGGCCATGATCTTCCTTATGCTGGTGTCCGTGATCATCCGACCTCGATCATCGGGAGCATGGATTAAATGTTCTTTAAGACGACGCGCGTGGCTGCCTCCCGATATGCGGCATCGGCACGCCGGGTTCAATGTGCCATCGGCTGGGTGGCGATGCTGTCGATGCTGCTCGCCCTGCCCCTGGCCGCGGCCGCGCAGGGCGCCGCCCGCGCCGCGCCCGCGCCCACCCGGACCGTGCTGGTGATGGGCGACTCGCTGTCGGCCGCGCACGGCCTTGCCGCCTCGCAGGGCTGGGTCGCGCTGACCTCGGCCCGGATCGCCACCACCCACCCGGGCTGGAAGCTGGTCAATGCCAGCATCAGCGGCGAGACCACCGCCGGCGGCGCCTCGCGGATCGCCGGCGAGCTGCGGCGGCACCGCCCGTCGGTGGTGGTGATCGAGCTGGGCGCCAACGACGGCCTGCGCGGCCTGCCGCTGACGCAGAGCCGCGCCAACCTCGAGCGCATGATCGAGGCTTCGACGGCGGCCGGCGCGCGCGTGCTGCTGATCGGCATGCGGATGCCGCCCAACCTCGGCCGCGCCTATACCGAGGGCTTCGCCCGCAACTATGCGGAGCTGGCCAGGGCCGACGGACTGGCCTTCGTGCCGTTCCTGCTGGAGCCGATCGCGCTGGACCGTTCCGCGTTCCAGGACGACAACCTGCACCCGGTCGCCGAGGCCCAGCCCCGCCTGCGCGACCACGTGTGGCCGGCGCTGAAGCCGCTGCTGGACTGACCCTGCCGCAGCGATCCGGCCGCACGGCGCGGCCGACCGGGCCGGCGCGGTTCAGGCACGGTCGCCGCCTCTGGCCACCACCGTTCCCGCGCAACGGCAGCCCAGCTGCGCCTTGCAGCGGAACAGGTCGATGTCGTTGATCCTCAGGGTGTTGCGGCGCCGGCTCACCAGCCCGGCCCGGTGCCAGCGCTGGAGCTGGGCGTTGAGCTTGGGACGGCTGGCGTTGATCATCGCCGCGAGGATGCTCTGGGTCGGCGGCAGGGTCACCTCGAAACGATCGGGCGCCGCCGGCGAGGCATCGTCCATGCGATTGAGAAGATGCCGCGCCAAGCGCGACTCCAGTCGATGCAGGCACATGGTCTCGAGGCTGTCGACCGCGCGCCTGAGCCTGGCGCACAACACCGCGTAGGCCCGCTCGATCATCGCCGGCTCGGCCACCAGCGCGCCGAAGTGGCGCCGCGCCAGCACCAGCACGGTGGCAGGACCGTAGGCGACGGTGGTGAAGCTGCGCCGCCCCTGGTCGAGCAGGGCGGTCTCGCCGACGCTCTCGCCGGGGCCGATGCTGTCGACGATCAGCTCCTGCCCTTCGGGCCCGTACAGGATCTTGTAGAGATGGCCGGCGGTCACCACCGCGATGAAGTCGCCGGGATCGCCCTTGAAGAACAAGGTGTCGCCATCCTCGACCCGGCGTTCGACCGCATGCCGCGCGACGTGCCTGACGACACGCTCGGGAACGCCCTCGAAGAAGGCGCTCGCGGCCAGTTGCCGCCCGCGCAGTGCCTCCGCCTCTCCGTCATCGGCCACCCGCACCCGTGAGCGGCCACTACCCATGGAGACGGCCGCCTGCCGATCTTGCGGACGACAACGCGCCCGAGCGCGCTCCGCCTGCCCTGGGATCGACCCCGACCGTTCCGAACCTCGCCCGCACACTCCTCGACGGTTGCGCCGCCTCTGTCGTCGCGTCCATGTCTCCTTCCCCAGTGCTTCTCGATGCCCCTGTTCCGGCCCGCCCGGGGCGGGCCTCATCGCGGTCACGCAAGTGGCGCTCCGGTGCGCCGTGACCGTCGGAGCCGCAATCCGCGCAGGCCCTGTCGCGGCCCACGCTCCGACTCCTTCGCAAAGGACTGCGCGATACCGGAGCGTTCCGGCATCGCGCAGTTCAGGCCCCGGCCGCAACCGGCCGGTGGACTGTGATGCCCGCCGCTTCGGGCGCCCGGGCTACAGGCCCTTCGACTGCTGCGGGCTGAACGACTTGAGCACCGTCAGCAGGCTGGTCAGGTTGTCGGACACGCCGGTCTGGGCGACCTTCTCGGAAGCGCCCGCCGCGGCGGTGGTGTCGACGCTGTAGATCTGCATCACGCCCTGGTTGGTGGCGGCCTGCGACAGCGAGTTCTGCTGCTGCTGCGCCGACACCGAGTTCTCGAACAGGATGCCGGTCGAGTGCGCCATGGTCTGGTACATCGACGCGATCGCCATCGCCGGCGCTTCGCCGACGATCTTGACGTTCGACTGGGTCACCGCATCGGTGATCTGGTTGTTGACGGAGGTGGGATATGCCATTTGACTTCTCCATGTGTATGGCCATGCCGGCCATGGGAATGACGCTCAAACTCGGGCAGTCAGGCCATCACCCTCCTGCCCGGGTCGCTCAGCCTCGGCTGATCAGACCTGACCGGTCAGCGGAATGCGTTGAGCACGGTCAAGAGACTGGTCAGGTTGTCCGCCACGCCGGTCTGCGCGACCTTCTCGGTGGCGCCGGCGGCGGCGGTGGTGTCGAGGGTGTAGATCTGCATCACGCCCTGGTTGGAGGCGGCCTGCGACAGCGTGTTCTGCTGCTGCTGCGCCGACACGGCGTTCTCGAACAGGATGCCGGTCGAGTGCGCCATGGTCTGGTAGATCGAACTCATTGCGATGGCCGGGGCCTCGCCCACGACCTTGACGTTCGACTGGGTGACTGCATCGGTGATCTGGTCGTTGACCGCGGTAGGGAATGCCATTGCTTCGACTCCTCTTGGGGTTATGCACGGCCGTTGCCGTACGTTTCAAAAAACGTCGTCACCGGAGCTTTGTGAAACACACTCGACGCATTTCTCCGGTGCCGCCGCGGCCCTGGGAGTCAGGACCCGCGGCCCGTGCCCGAGCCGCCCTTGCGGCCCTTTGCGGACGACTTCCCGGCCTGCGGGGCGGGCTCGGGCACAGGCTCGGCGGCAGGCGTTTCGGGGGTCGCCTGCACAGGCTCGGCGGACGCGCCCGGCAACGCCGCGAGCGCCTGCTCGAGTTGCTGCGCCAGCGCGCCGAAACGCGACTGGAACAGCGACTCGACTTCCTTCTTGACCAGGTTGGCCAGTCGGTCCGCGATCTGCGTCATCAGCACGTGGCTGTTCGAGGACGCCTGGCCCGGCTGCAGCCGCGACGGTCGCAGCGCCCCCAGGTCCTCGGCCTTCTCCAGCACCTGCAACAACGCATGGGTCTCGCTGTCGGCTCCCGCGCCGGCGCGCGCGAGGTGGTTGGCCGCTTCCTCGCGGACCCGGGACAGGGTCTCGTCGATCGTCTGCTGCCCCGACTTCACCGCATCGACGACCAGCCTGACCGGATCGGTGTCGCCCGGGTCCGGTGGTGCGATGCTCATGCCGCTTGCGACCAGGCTGTCGAGCGTCTCGCGCTCGGCCTCGGTCAGCGCGCGCTTGAGATAGCGCTCGGAGAACTCCAGCACCGCGTTTCGCAGCGGGCCGGCGGCGGCCGCGGGCGGCGGCGACCCTCCCTCATCGTGCGTCGGTGGCGGCGCCCCGCTGCGCTCAGCCCTTGTCACGACGATTCGCCAGCAGGTCGGCGTACTTGGCGATGCTCTGATCGATCCTGTCGATCGCGAAGCTCGCCGATTCCGCCTCCATTGCACCCGCGGCCGCCGCCACCGCGGCGGCGGCCCCCATCATCACGTCGGTCGCGAGCACGCCTACCGCGTCCTCGGCCGCCTTCTCCAGTTGCTGACTGACCAGGGCCTCGGTCATGTCCTTCAACAGCACGCCCTGACTGGCCAGGGCCAGCTTGCTGACCCCGTCGAAATACGCGGCCGCCGACTGCGCGACCAGGCCCGCCGCCTGACTGATCATCATGTCCGGGCCGATCGCGATCTGCGAAGGCGCATAGGACGTGGTCTCGGCATTGCTCAACTGCACGGCCTGCACGATCTGGGGATTCAGTGCCGTGGTCGCCGGGGTCGACGCCTGGCTGAGCAGGCGGTCGGTCATCTGGCCCAGGGTCGATCGCGGCGGCGTGGCGCCACTGCCCGAACCGTTGCCCGAACCGGAGCCGCTGCCGCTGCCGCTG
>NZ_VICD02000206.1 GCF_006546735.2 Marilutibacter maris
GCATTTGCCGACGGCCCGCGCTGGGCAGCGATCGCCGCGCCGGCCGACGCCACCCTGCCACCGCTGTATCCGGACGATCGGCGCGCCTGAGCCACGGGCGTACCCGAATCGCCCCGCCAATCGAACTGGCCAGCAGGAGCGGCGTCCGTCGCGGTGCCGTCCGGCCCCGTCGCGCACACCCCCGCGCGGCGGGAACCGCCCGGGCGTTTCCCGGCCACGCCGGGAGCTGGCGGCTTCCCTGACCGTGCCGCCGCTCGCGACCGGCGTCGCTCCTCCCACACCCTCCCGGCGGGCCGCTGAGCCGGTTTGCTAAGCTCGCCGGGTTCCGACGGAAGCGAGCCCATGACCGAAAACAGCAACACGTCCGGCCTGTCGCTGCACACCCGCATGCTGATCGGCTTCATCGTCGGCGCCGGCGCCGGCATCGCCGCCAATGTCTTCGTCGGTCAGGCCGGTTGGCTCGACGGCCTGATCCACTACGTCACCGACCCGGTCGGTCAGCTGTTCCTGCGCCTGCTGTTCATGCTGGTGATGCCGCTGGTGTTCTCGGCGCTGGTGCTGGGCGTGGTCGAGATCGGCGACGCCAAGTCGCTGGGCCGCATCGGCGGCAAGACGCTGTTGTGGATCCTGGTGGTGACCGCGATCGCGGTCACCATCGGCCTGGTCTGCGTGAACGTGCTCGAGCCCGGCCGAGGACTGCCGCAGGAAGTCGGTCAGGAGCTGCTGGCCGCCGCCTCCGACCGCGCCACCGAGGTCGCCAGCAAGCGCGAGGGCGTGTCCGGGCTGCAGATCCTGCTCAACATCGTGCCGCGCAACCCGGTCGCCGCTGCCGCCAATGGCGACCTGATCGCGGTGATGTTCTTCGCCCTGATGTTCGGCATCGCCGCGACCGTGATCCAGAGCGAGGGCACCCGCAGCTTCGTCTCCACCGTGCAGGGCGTGTACGACATCTGCCTGAAGCTGATCGGCTGGGTGATCGAACTGGCCCCGTACGCGGTCGCCGCGCTGCTGTTCTCGATCACCGCCAAGCTCGGCTTCGACGTGCTGGTGCAGCTCGCACGCTACGTCGGCACCGTGGTGCTGGCGCTGGCGATCCATTTCTTCGTGGTGTTCCCGCTGCTGCTGCGGACCTTCGGCCGGATGTCGCCGCTGGCGTTCTTCCGCGGCGCCGAGCCGGCGCTGTTGACCGCGTTCTCGACCTCCTCCTCCAGCGCGACCCTGCCGACCACGCTCAAGGTCACCGAAGAGAGCCTGGGCGTACCGCGGCGGGTGGTGCGCTTCGTCTGCACCCTCGGCGCCACCGCCAACATGAACGGCACCGCCCTGTTCGAGGGCATCACCGTGTTGTTCCTGGCCCAGTTCTTCGGCGTCGAGCTGACCCTGGTCCAGCAGGTGATGGTGCTGGTGCTGTGCATCCTCGGCTCGGTCGGCGCGGCCGGCGTCCCCGGCGGTTCGCTGCCGGTGATCGCGATGATCCTGGTGATGTTCAAGATCCCGCCCGAGGGCATCGGCCTGATCCTCGGCGTCGACCGCTTCCTCGACATGTGCCGGACCGTGGTCAACGTCGGCGGCGACATGGCCGGCTCGGTGGTGATCGGCCGCAGCGAGGCGGCTGCCGAGGCCCGCGAAGCCGCCCGCCAGGCGGGCTGAACGCGGCGGGGCGGGGCTTCCCGGGCGATGTCCCCGGGTTCCGGTCCCGTTGGCGGCGTCCCGGGGCGACATCGGCGCCGCCGGATGGGACAATAGCGCGCCCGCTGCCCCCTGGCCCGGCCCCGGACGCCCGTGTCCAGGCCGCCGGTCCGCGTCGCGGGCGCCTCCGCCCGCCCGCTTCCCAATACTGCCCCGAACCCATGACGACGCCCAGCCGCCGCGATCTCGCGAACGCCATCCGATTCCTTGCCATCGACGCGGTCCAGGCCGCCAACTCCGGCCACCCCGGCATGCCGATGGGCATGGCCGATATCGCCGAGGTGCTGTGGAACGACTTCTACAGCCACAACCCCGGCAATCCGAAGTGGTCCAACCGCGACCGCTTCGTGCTCTCCAACGGCCATGGCTCGATGCTGCAGTACGCGCTGCTGCACCTGGCCGGTTACGACCTGCCGATCGAGGAGCTGAAGAACTTCCGCCAGCTCGGCAGCCGCACTCCGGGCCATCCGGAGAACTTCGTCACCGAGGGCATCGAGACCACCACCGGTCCGCTCGGCCAGGGCATCGCCAACGCGGTCGGCATGGCGCTGGCCGAGAAGCTGCTGGCGCAGCGCTTCAACCGCCCCGGTTTCGACGTCGTCGACCACCGCACCTGGGTGTTCCTCGGCGACGGCTGCCTGATGGAAGGCATCAGCCACGAGGTCGCCTCGCTGGCCGGTACCTGGGGGCTGAACAAGCTGGTCGCGTTCTGGGACGACAACCACATCAGCATCGACGGCAATATCGACGGCTGGTTCACCGACGACACCCCGGCGCGTTTCGAGGCCTACGGCTGGAACGTGATCCGCGGCGTCGACGGCCACGATGCCGCCGCGATCAAGGCGGCGATCGAGGCGGCGCTGGCCTCGACCGGCAAGCCGACCCTGATCTGCTGCCGCACCACGATCGGCTTCGGTTCGCCGAACAAGGCCGGCAAGGAGTCCAGCCATGGCGCCGCGCTCGGCGTCGACGAGGTCCAGGCGACCCGCGAGGCGCTGGGCTGGAACCACGATGCCTTCGCGATTCCGCAGGCGATCGGCCAGGCCTGGAATGCGCATGCGGCCGGCCAGGCCCGCGAGAACGACTGGAACGCGCTGTTCGCCGCCTATGCCGAGGCGCATCCGCAAGCCGCCGCCGAGTTCCAGCGCCGCATGCGCGCCGAACTGCCGTCCGACTTCCTCGTCCAGGCCGACGCCTGGATCGCGAAGCTGCAGGCCGAGGGCCCGGTGGTCGCCTCGCGCAAGGCTTCGCAGATGGCGATCGAGGCGTTCGCGCCGCTGCTGCCGGAGCTGGTCGGCGGCTCGGCCGACCTGGCCCATTCCAACCTGACCCTGTGGAAGGGCAGCAAGTCGGTCGCCAGCGATGACGCCGACGCCAACTACGTGTACTACGGCGTGCGCGAGTTCGGCATGACCGCGATCAGCAACGGTCTGAACCTGCACGGTGGCTTCATTCCCTACGACGCCACCTTCCTGGTGTTCAGCGACTACGCCCGCAACGCGGTGCGGATGAGCGCGCTGATGGGCGCGCACGCGATCCACGTCTACACCCATGATTCGATCGGTCTGGGCGAGGACGGCCCGACCCACCAGCCGGTCGAGCACCTGGCCTCGCTGCGCTACATCCCCGACAACGACGTCTGGCGCCCGTGCGACGCGGTCGAGTCGGCGGTTTCGTGGAAGGCGGCGATCGTCCGCACCGATGGCCCGAGCTGCCTGGTGTTCTCGCGCCAGAACCTCGACCACCAGCCGCGCAGCGATGCGCAGTTGGCCGACATCGCGCGCGGCGGTTACGTACTGAAGGAAGCGACACTGAAGGACCCCGCCGGCGCGCCGCAGCTGATCCTGATCGCGACCGGCTCCGAGGTCGGCCTGGCGATGCAGGCGGCCGAGCGGCTCGGCGACGGCGTGCGCGTGGTGTCGATGCCCTCGACCGACGTGTTCGAGCGCCAGGATGCGGCCTACAAGGAGACGGTGCTGCCGAAGGCCTGCCGCAAGCGGGTCGCGATCGAGGCCGGGGTGTCCGACTTCTGGCGCAAGTACGTCGGCCTGGACGGTGCCGTGGTCGGTATCGACACCTTTGGCGCGTCGGCGCCGATCAAGCCGCTGATGCAGCAGTTCGGCTTCACCGTCGACAACGTGGTCGAGGTCGCGAAGTCGCTGGGCTGAGTCGCCCTGTCATCGCTCCGGAAAGATGGCGCCTTCGGGCGCCATCTTCGTTTCCATCCCTGCCGTCGCCGCCGCTCACCCCCGGTGGCCAAGCTACCGGGAAGGGGCGGATTCGCGCGCGCCTGAACTTCCTGCGACGTTCGCGGTCCCTTCAGCATCATTGTCATGGAACCGGTCGGACGCGTTCGTGCCGGGGCCGTTCATGCCCTTCTGGGCCCGGCGCGGTTCCGGCCGTAGCATGGGCCTTGGCGGCGCGCGCTGTAGCGACCGCGCGTGGCAGTGGTCAGGAACAAGGAGAGGAAGGGAAGACAAGATGGGGCCGTTTCCGCCAATACCCGCTGATCCGTTTCGGTGCGCCGCATCGCGCTGCGTGCTTCCTGGCTGCCGGGGAGACGGCGCTTGATCGAGCTGTCCGGAATCCATCGCCGCTACGACATGAACGGCCAATCGGTGCACGCGCTGGCGGGTATCGACCTGGCCATCGGCGCGGGCGCCTACGTGGCCCTGACCGGTCCGTCGGGCTCGGGCAAGTCCAGCCTGCTCAATATTCTGGGCTGCCTCGACCGGCCCGACGCCGGTTGCTACCGCATCGACGGCCAGGACGTCGCCGGGCTGGACGATGAGGCCACCAGCGACATCCGCAATCGCCGCATCGGCTTCGTGTTCCAGAGTTTCCACCTGCTGCCGCGACTGACCGTGCTGGAGAACGTGCTGTTGCCGCTGCGGTTCTGCCGGGTGCCGCCGGAGCGGTCGCAGGAGCATGCGCTGCACCTGCTCGAGCGGGTCGGGTTGGCCGGCCGCCGCGACCATCGGCCCAATGAGCTGTCGGGCGGGCAGATGCAGCGCGCCGCGATCGCCCGCGCGCTGTTGATGCGGCCGACCGTGCTGCTGGCCGACGAGCCGACCGGCAATCTGGACTCCAGGTCCGCCGCGGACGTGCTCGCGCTGATCGACGAGGTCCATGGCGACGGGCAGACCGTGGTGATGGTGACCCACGACAACGACATTGCCGCGCGCGCGCCGCGCGAAGTCCGTCTGCGCGACGGCCTGATCGAGTACGACCATGCGCGCTGACATCCGCCTCCGCATCGTGACGCTGCTGGCGGTGGTGCTGTGCTGCCCATGGCCCGCGGCCGCGGTGGTGCTGACCGGCGAGGTCCAGGCCGTCGATGCGCAGGGGGTGTTCACGCCGCCGTCGAACAGCTCGCCGGTGGTGCTGCGCTACTACGCGCCGGAAGGCGCCCGGGTCGAGAAGGGACAGGTGGTGCTGCGCATCGATGCGGGGCAGTCCGCGACCCAGGTGCGCGATCTGAGCGCGCAGATCCAGCAGGCCGAGGCCAAGGTCGCCAAGGAGATCGCCGAACTGGAGGTCAAGCGCGTCGACGCCGAGCTCGCCCTGGTCGCCGCCGAGGCGGCGCTGGAAAAGGCGCGCATCGACGCGAAGCTGCCGCGCGAGCTGATCTCCGGGCTGGATCACGACCGCTACCAGGGCGAGTTGAAGCGCGCCTCGCGGGAAACCGCGCTCAAGCGCGAGGAACTGGAGGAGGCGCGCGCGGCGGTGACCCGCCGTCGCGAGGACGGCACGTTGGAAATCAGGCAACTGGCGATGCGGCGCGACTACCATACCGGCCAGGTCGCCACCGCCGAGGTGCGGGCCGACCGCGACGGTGTGCTGGTCCACGGCTTCGACCCGCGCAGCGGAACCCGTTTCGACGAGGGCTCGACGTCCTGGCCCGGCAACAAGGTCGGCGAGATCGTCAGCGACGGCGGGCTCCAGCGGGTGCGCGCCTGGGCGCTGGAGCCGGACCGGGTCGGGCTGGAGGTCGGCCAGTCGGTGGACCTGCGTTTCGACGCGTTGCCCGAGCAGGCCGGCGAAGGCCGGATCGCGCATATTTCCGGCGTGCCCGAGGCCAGGCAGGAGTGGGGAGAGGGCCGCTACTTCGCCATCGATATCGATTTCGCCGAGGCCGCGCCGGTCGACGCGCTGCTGCCGGGCATGAGCGTCCGGGTGGTGCCGCGGGACGGCGGGGAATCGTCCGGAGGTGGCCGATGACACGGACCGGCATGCTCCCGGTGTCGGCCGCGCTGGTCCTGGCGGCCCTGTTCTGCGTGGCCGCTCCGGCGGATCTGGTAGCCGCCCCGATCCGCATGGACGGGGAGGTCTACGCGCGCAGCACCACGCCGTTGATGCCGCCGTCGGTGGACAACATGTGGCAGTACAACATCACCCAACTGGCGCCGGACGGCACGCGGGTGACGCAGGGTCAACCGGTGCTGGCCTTCGACGGTGCCGAGCTGAGCAAGCGGCTGGTCTCGAAGCAGAGCGAACTCAACGAGAAGCAGACCCGTCTCGACACCCTGGTGCTCGATCACGCCGAGCGTCAGCGCAACCAGCAGGTGAGCACGGCCGAAGCGCGCGCGAACCGGGAGAAGGCGCAGCGCAAGACCGAGCAACCAGAGGCGCTCATTGCCGGGGTCCAGTACCGCAAGCTGGTGATCGAGCGCGAGGCGGCGGAGCGCAAGGAAGCCCTGGCGCGCGAACGCGAGCGGCTGGCGGCGGAACAGCGGCACCAGGAGATGCGTGTGCTGACCGCCGAGGTCGAGCGTCTGCAGGCGGAGATCGCGCAGCTGCGGCAGGACATCGGGTCGCTGCAACTGGTCGCCCCGCGCGATGGCCTGATGATGCACAGGAGCAGCTGGAACGGCGAGAAATTCGATGTCGGCTCGCAGGTCTGGCGCGGCCAGGCCGTGGCCGAGATCCCGGATGGCAACACCCTGGCGGTCCGGGCGACGCTGCCCGAGCGCGACCTCCTGCACGTCGCCAATGGCACGCGCGTGCGGGTGATGATCGAAGGCGGCGCCGGCAGCACCCTGGGCGGCCGGGTGGTCGGCGTCGGCCGAGCGGTGCGCAGCAAGTCGCGCCTGCAGCCGGTACCGGTGATCGATCTGGACATCACCCTCGACACCGTGCCCGCGGGTCTCAAGCCCGGTCAGGTGGTGCGGGTCGAGCTGGCGACGGACGCCGGCGGGCGGGGGCGCGTCGCCCAGGAGGCCGGCTCATGAGGCCGGTATCCATTGTCGCGCCCCTGCTGCTGTCGACCGCGCTGGTCCTGTCCGCCTGTACCGGCGATGCGCAGGGGCCGGTCGTCGAACGCGTGCAGGCCGGTCCGTTGCGGCTGCAGGTGGAGGTCGAAGGCGAGCTGAAGGCCCGCGAGGCCACGCCTTTGCTGGTGCCGGGGGCGCAATGGTCGCAACGGCAGCTGGCGTGGATGGTCGCCGACGGCAGTCACGTCGACAAGGGCGAACTGGTCGCCCGCTTCACCGCGCCCTCCGCCGAGCTGGATCTGGAACAGGCGCGCGTCGACCTGCAACGCAACGCGCTGGCGCGCATGGCCAAGCAGGCCGAGCTGGAGGCGGCGCAGGGCCGGGTGGGCGTGGACCTCTCGCAGGTCCGCACCGATCTGGGCATCGCCGAACGCTACGCCAGCGCCGATCTGTCGACGCTCTCGCGCAACGAACTGCTGGATGCGGTCCAGGACACCGAGTTCCTGGGGGTGAAGCAGGGCGTGCTCGAATGGAAGCAGGGTCAGTCCGAGCAGCGCGGCAGTGCCGAGCTGGCGGTCCTGGACGCCCAGCGTGCGACCCATGCGCTGAACGAGAAGAACCGCCAGGGCGACCTGGATGCGCTGGAACTGCGTGCGCCGCACGCGGGAGTGTTCATGCTCACCGCCAACTGGACCGGCGAGAAGCCGGCGATCGGCAGCGCGATGTGGGCGGGCAACGAGTTCGGCAGCCTGCCCGATACCGCCGCGCTGGAGGTGGAGCTGAGCCTGCCGCAGTTGCTGGCGCAGGGACTGGCGGCCGGGCAGGCGGTCGTCGTGCACCCGCTGGGCCGGCCCGACCAGGAGGTCGTCACCGCCCTGTCCTGGGTCGCCAGCAGCGCCAAGACGGTGTCGCGCAACAACCCGGTCAAGTACGTGTCGATGAAGGCGCCGCTGGACGCGGCGTCGGTGCGTCGTTTCGGATGGGTCCCGGGGCAGCGGATGCAGGCGAGGGTGGTGATGCTGGAGGCGGAGGAGGCGATCAGCGTGCCGAACGTCGCGTTGTCCAGCCAGGACGGCCGCAGTCGCGTCGCGGTCATGGACGGCGGCGGCATCGTCCAGCGCACGGTGACGCTCGGGGTCCGCGGGCCGGCGCGGTCGCAGGTGATCGAGGGTCTGGAGGACGGTGATCGGGTGGTGCTCGCCGATACGGCCGTCGGTGGCGAGCCCGCCATCGCCGAAGACGCGCCCGCGTCGACGCCGCCGGATCCTGCCGGTGACGATGCCGGGGAGGCCTCGTGAACGCTTTGCTGCAGCGCTTGCCGTTGATCTGGCGCGAGGCCGTCGAGGAGCTGTGGCGGCGACGCCTGCGCACCCTGTTGACCCTGCTTGGACTGATCTTCGGCGTCGGTGCGATCGTCGCGATGCAGGCGGTCGGCGAGGGCAGCCGCCGCGAGGCATTGCGGATGGTCGAGAGCCTGGGGCTGCACAACCTGATCGTGGAGGCGGTGGCCCAAGACGAGCAGGCGCTGAAGGAAACCCGGGCCCGCAGCCTGGGCCTGAGCGTCGACGACGCGCGTGCCGCATTGCGGGTGGTGCCCGGCGCCGAGCGCTTCGCCGCGGAGAAGGCGGTGCGCACGCACGCGGTGTTCAGCGATGACGGCCAGAGCGACGCCCAGGCCAGCGGCGTCAGTGCCGATTATTTCTCGCTGTCTTCATTGGAAGTGGAACAGGGGCGCCTGTTCGACGCCGCCGACGAGGCGCGCCTGGCCGCGGTCGCGGTATTGGGACGCCAGGCCGCGCAGGCGCTGTTCCCGCAGGGCGATGCGGTGGGTCGCCACCTGAAGGTCAACCATGTGTGGCTGGAGGTGGTCGGCGTGCTGGCCGAGCGCGACCTGGGCGAGGACCGGTTCGAAGGGGTCCAGCTCGGTCTGGAGGGCAATCGGGTCTTCATTCCGCTGCGCAGCGCGCGGGAGCGTTTCAAGTTCCAGGTCGGCGAGGACGAGATCGACCGCTTCCTGTTGCGGCTCGGCGATCCCTCGCAATTGATCGGCGGCGCCAAGGTGCTGTCGGGGGTGCTGGATCAGCGCCACGCGGGCATGCCCGACTATCGCCTGGTGGTGCCGCAGAAGCTGTTCCAGCAGCACCAGAAGACCCAGCGCATCTTCCGGGTGGTGATGGGCGCGATCGCCGGCGTCAGCCTGCTTGTCGGCGGCATCGGCATCATGAACATCATGCTGGCCAACGTGCTGGAGCGGCGCCGCGAGATCGGCCTGCTGCGCGCGTTGGGCGCGCGCCGCGGCGACGTGGTCGCCCAGTTCCTGCGCGAAGCGACGGTCATCTGCATCGCCGGAGCGCTGCTGGGCTTGTTGTTCGGTACCGGGCTGGCCTACGCGATCGCCCTGTTCGCCGGTTGGCAGGTGGCATGGGCGCCGCTGCCGATCCTGGTCTCGGTGGCGTTCTGCGCGCTGGTGGGCCTGGGCTTTGGCGTATATCCGGCGCGCCAGGCGGCGCAACTGGATCCGATCGCCGCGTTGCGCCACGACTGACCGGTACCCGCGGTACCGGCTCCGGATCAGTGCCCGCTGCGTCGCAGCGCCAGCGCCAGCAGCCGCGCCTGCAACCATTGGGACAGGCCGCGCGGCCGCTCCAGTCCCATCCGTTGCAGCGGCCCGGCGGCATCCGCGGGTGCAGTGCCCGAGATCGCGCCGGCGATCGCGGCGAGCACGGTGCGCAGCTTGCCGGTGGTGCCGTCGGTGGCGGCCTTCAGCCAGGCCAGCGCGCGCACCAG
The DNA here is from genome assembly GCF_006546735.2 of Marilutibacter maris. GTDB lineage: Bacteria > Pseudomonadota > Gammaproteobacteria > Xanthomonadales > Xanthomonadaceae > Marilutibacter > Marilutibacter maris. Next base: position 9,690 of record NZ_VICD02000206.1, read on the forward strand.
ACGCTGTTCGATCTCGGTGAAATCGCTGCCCAGCGGGAAGTCGGGCAGGGTGCCGTCGTGGCGCAGCGCCGCCAGTCGCTCGCGCAGCCGTTCGGGAGTGTTGTCGCGCGCATGCGCGGGCAATGCGAAATCCGCGGACAGCTTGCCGGCATCGCGCGCGCTGTCCAGCAAGGCCTGCTGGAAGCGCGCATCGGCGATCGCGGCCATCGCGGCGACGCAGTCCTCGTCGGTCGCACCGCGGATGTCGGCGATGCCGTACTCGGTGATGTAGACGTCGCGCAGGTGCCGCGGGATGGTGGTGTGGCCGTAGTTCCAGACCACGTTCGAGGTCGCCCGGCGGCCGCCACGGGCCGCGCGGAACATCAGCACCGAGCGCGCGTCCGGCAGCGCGTGCGCCATCGCGACGAAGTTGTACTGGCCGCCGACGCCGGAGACCACGCGGCCGTCCTCCAGCGCGTCGGACACTGCCGCGCCGAGCGCGGTCGCCATCATGCAGCTGTTGAAGAAACGCGCATCGCGACGCTGCAGCCGCTCCAGGGTCTCGTTGCCGCCGTACAGCTCGTTGACCGCGCTGACCGGGCGCATGCCGATGCCGCGCCGCGCATCGTCGTCCAGCTCCCGCAACCACCGGTAGAAATCCGGCGAGCCGAGATAGAACGCGCCGTGCAGGTATTCGCCGTCGTGCCGCAGGCGCTGGCGATCGGCGTCGGACAGCCGGTCTTCGGCATCGCGCCGCATCAGTTCGACATCGTCGACGACCCGGCGCCGGATCACCCCGACCTCGACCAGGCGGCGGAAGCCTTCGTTGATCATTTCGCTGCAGCCGTACAGACCCTGCTCGAACGGCCCCAGCGCCGGGTCGTCGGCCGCGGCCGAGCCGAGCGCGCGCAGGACCCGCCGGTAGCCGGCGTTGTCGGTATGGCGCAGCGCCAGCGCATGGCACAGCGCGTCGGCAAGCGCACCGATGCCGATCTGCAGGGTGCCGCCGTCGACGACCAGGGTGCTGGCGTGGAAACCGATCGCGTAGTCGACCTCGCCGACCGGCTGGCGCGGCAGCCCGAACAGTTTCGGATGCGGCCCCGGCGGTTCGGCGACGACGTCGAAGAAGTCGGCATCGACCGCCGCGCTGCCGCCCAGCCATGGCAGCTCCGGATCGACCTCGGCGACCAGCAGCGGGCGCGGCAGGTCGCGCGCCCGGATCGCGGCGAGGGTATCGAAGGTCAGATCGGTGTTGCACGACAGCGAGAGTCGGCTGCCGCCCGGTTCGCGCGCGACCTTCTGCACGACCACGTTGATCGCGCGGTCGGCGAGCGCGCGGGCGACGTGGGTGTAGTTGAGGCTGGCGTAGCGGCGCTGCGCCTGGCGCGCGCCCAGCATCGCGCCGGACTGCATGTAGAACTCCTCGACCTCGATGTGCGCCGGCAGCGCGTTGCGCTTGAGCGCCTGCACGTAGGCCAGGCGCGGGAAGTCCTCGCCGAAGTGGCGCTTCACGAACGGTCCGAGGAAGCGCCCTTCCAGCCCTTCGCCGCCGGCCGGCGGCGGCTCCAGCGACAGTGCGGTGTACAGATGCAGCGGCCGCTCGGGAGTGCGCTGCACGCGTGCGTACAGCGCATTGAGCAGGCGATGGGGCTTGCCCAGGCCCAGCGGCGCGCCGACCCGCAGCGGGCCTTCGGTGCGCTCCAGGATCAGCGCGGCGACGGCGTCGAGGTCGGAAAGTTCGAGTGGCGCGGAGCGCGCGTCGTGGGTCGTCATCGGCCAAGCCTAGCGCCTGCGTCGGTGGCGAGGGGTGATGATGCCGCCATCGCCCCGCTCACTCCAGCACGTGCACCTCGTCGGCCAGACGCTCGACCTCGTCGCGCTGGTGGCTGACATAGACGATCGGCAGGCGGACCTCGTCGCGCACCCGTTGCAGGTAGGGAATCAGCTCGCCGCGGCGGGCCTCGTCGAGCGCGGCCAGTGGTTCGTCCATCAGCAGCAGGTCCGGTTGCGACAGCAGCGCGCGACCCAGCGCCACGCGCTGCGCCTCGCCGCCGGACAGGTTGCGGGTGCGGCGGTCGAGCAGATGGCCGATGCCTAGCAGGGCGGTGATCGCATCGAAGCCGAAGCGCGCATCGCCGTCGCGGCCATGACGGCCGTAGCGCAGGTTGTGGCGCACGTCGAGGTGCGGGAACAGGCGCGCGTCCTGGAACACATAGCCGATCCGGCGCAGGTGCGGCGGCAGGTCGATGCGCGCGGCATCGTCGAACAACACCCGTCCCTCGACCTGGATGCGACCGCGCACGGGGCGGACCAGCCCGGCGATCGCATTGAGCAGGGTGGTCTTGCCGGCGCCGGACGGCCCGAGCAGGGCGGTCACCCGCGCCTCGGATTCGATCCGTATCCGGCGCTGGAACCCGCCCCGGCGCAGCGCGACGTCGATCCGCAGGCTCATGCCTCGTCGCCTCCCTGCTGGCGGCGCACCAGCCATTCCGAGGCCAGCAGCGCGGCCAGCGAGATCGCGATCGCGACCGCCGCCAGGCGCCAGATGCCGGCCTCGCCGCCGGGGACCTGCAGCAGGCCGTAGATCGCCGAGGAGATCGTCTGGGTCTCGCCTGGGATGTTGGAAACGAAGGTGATGGTGGCGCCGAACTCGCCCAGGGCCTTGGCGAAGGCCAGCACCGCGCCGGCGACGATGCCCGGCCAGGCCAGCGGCAGGGTGATGCCGAGGAACACCCGCCACGGCGTCGCGCCCAGGGTCGCGGCGGCCTGTTCCAGGCGCCGGTCGGTGGCTTCGATCGACAACCGTATCGAGCGCACCATCAGCGGGAAGCCCATCACCGCGCAGGCCAGTGCGGCGCCGGTCCAGCGGAACGCCAAAGTCACGCCCAGGTACTCGTGCAGCCAGCCGCCGATCGCGCCGCGGGTGCCGAAACCGACCAGCAGCGCGTAGCCGAGCACCACCGGCGGCAGCACCAGTGGCAGGTGCACCAGCGCATCGAGCAGGGCCTTGCCGGGAAAGCGCTTGCGCGCCAGCAACCAGCCGATCGCGATGCCGGGCGGCAGGCTGCACAGCGCCGCCGCGGTGGCGACCTTCAGGCTCAGCGCGATCGCGGTCAGCTCCTCGGGAGTGAAGGCGATGGTGGCGGTCGCGGTCATCCGTCAGTCCCGCGCGCGCAGCTCGAAGCCATGGCGCCGGAAGATCGCCGCGGCCGCCGGCGAGGCCAGCCAGTCGACGAAGGCGCGGCCGTCCTCGCGGCGCGGCCCGTCGAGGGCCGCGGCCGGGTAGACGATCGGCGGGTGACTGCCGGCGGGGAAGGCCGCGACCACCCGTACCCGCGGCTCGGCGATCGCGTCGGTGCGATAGACGATGCCCAGTGGCGCTTCGCCGCGGGCGACCAGCATCAGTGCCGCGCGCACGTTGTCGGACTCGGCCAGGCGCGGGGCCAGCGACGGCCACGCCCCGAGGTGTTCGAGCGCGGCGCGTGCGTACTTGCCGGCCGGCACGCTGCGGGTCTGGCCGATCGCCAGCCGGCCGTTGCCGAGCGCCCGTTCCAGGGCGCCGGGTACGGCGAGGTCGACCGTCGCGGTCGCCGGATCCGCCGGCGCGACCAGCACCAGGCGGTTGCCGAGCAGTTCGTCGCGATCGCTCGCTCGAACCCGCCCGCGCGACTGCAGGTAGTCCATCCAGTCCAGGTCGGCGGACACGAACACGTGGGCCGGTGCGCCGTTGTCGATCTGGCGGGCCAGCGCCGAGCTGGCCGCATACGACACCCGCACCGGCACGCCGCGCTCGCTTGAGTAGGTGGCGGCGGCTTCGTCCATCGCTTCCTTGAGGCTGGCGGCGGCGAACACCGTCAGCGGCGGCGCCGCGCGCGCCAGGGTGGCGCTCAACAGCGGCGCGGCCAGCAGGAGCATGGCCAGCGCGACGGTGGCGAGCGCGACCGGGAAGCGTCGCATCGCGGTGGCGGGCGACGGCAGAACGGGATTCGGTCCGGTTTCGATCAAGTCCGTGACGCCAGGAGGCGGGCCAGCTGCGAGCCTGCCAGCATTGCGGCCACGAGCACAACCGCCGCGATGAGCTCGCGTGCCGGATCAGTCCAGTGAAGCCGGGATATCGCCCTGCACCGGCGTGCAGAGGTAGCGCCGACCGTTGGGCCGGCTGGGCGGCAGCCGGCCGCCGCGGATGTTCACCTGCAGCGAGGGATACAGCAGGACAGGGGCGGGCAGCTGCGCATCGCGCGCGTGGCGGCGTTGCACGAACTCCTCGCGAGTGGTGTCGCCACTCAGCATCACGTTGTCGCGCTTGCTTTCGGACACGGTCACGCTGCAGCGGCGCTCACGTCCGGCCGGTGGGTAATCGTGGCAGAGCCACAGCACGGTCTCGTCAGCTAGCGCGTACAGGCGCTGGATGCTGGCGTACAAGGTGTCGGCATCGCCGCCGGGGAAGTCGCAGCGGGCTGCGCCCACGTCGGGCGCGAACAGGGTGTCTCCGATGAAGACATGGCCTTCGATGGCGTAGCTGAGGCTGTCCGAGGTATGTCCCGGCGTCGCCATCGCCTCGAAGCGCAGCGTACCCGCATCGATGATGTCGCCATCCCGGAAGGTGGCGTCGAAGGCGTCGGCAAGCATGGGGTCGCCGGGGGGGATGTCGAACACGTCGGCGAAGTGCGCCTGTACCTTGCCGATGCCCGCGCCGATGCCGACCACGGCGCCGGTCGCCGCGCGCAATACCCGTGCCGAGGTCAGGTGGTCGGCGTGCGCATGGGTCTCCAGGATGCGATGCACCGTCAGTCCCGTGCCGGCGATGTAGTCCTGAACCGCTTGCAGGCTTTCGGTGCCGACCCGCCCGGACTTGGGGTCGTAGTCCAGTACCGGGTCGATCACCGCCGCATCGGTGCCGCGATGGACCACGTAGGTCCAGGTGCCGGTGCCGGCGTGGAAGAAGGGCTCGATGTGCAGGGTCGGCGCGGGCATGGTCTCACTCGCACGGCGGCTCGGCGCCGCAATAGATGCTGTGCAGGGTTCCGATGATGCGTTCGGCGGGGCCTGGCGCCAGCATGTAATAGATGGTCTGCGCTTCGCGCCGGGTGGCGACCAGTCCGTCCTCGCGCAGCACCGCCAGGTGTTGCGACAAGGCCGACTGGCTCAGCGCGACGTGTGCGTTGAGCTCGCTCACCGAACGCTCGCCTTCCACCAGCAGGCACAGCAGCATCAGCCGCTTCTCGTTGGCCAGCGCCTTCAGCAGCCGCGCCGCGTCATGGGCGTGCGCGCGCATTGCCTGCGGGTCGATGCTGGAAAGAGGTGGAGCGGAACGGGTCGCGGGCATGGGCTTACCGTACCACCAGCGGCAGTCCGGCCTCGCTCCAGGCGACGACGCCGCCGGCAATGGAGCGCACATCGGCGAATCCCAGCCGCTGCAGGTTGACGGCCGACAGCGCGGCCCGCCCTCCCGTCCTGCAGACCACGACCACCGGCCGTTGCTTGTGCGACAGGGCGGGGTCGCTGACGTTGGCCACCGCCGGATGGGCGTCGACCTGGAACTCCAGCACGCCACGCGGGATGTTGATCGCGCCGGGGATGTGGCCGGTCTCGAATTCGGCCGGCTCACGGACGTCGATCAGGACCTCATCGCCACGGTCGGCGGCGAACGCCGACGGCGCCACCTCGCGGATCCTGGCGCGCGCCTCGCCGACCAGTTCGGAGGCGGTGATGTACGTGCTCATGCTGTGCCCTCAAATATCAGTTGACACTAATATAAGAGATATCTAATATTAAGTCCAGCGTCCGCCCCCGTGTGCGGGCGGGATGGGTGAAGCGATGTCCAGGATTGTGGTGATGGGTGCGGGTCTGGGCGGAATGAGCGCCGCCTATGAGCTGCGTGAGACGCTCGGCAAGGGACACCAGATCACGCTGGTGGGACAGGGCGAACTGTTCGGCTTCACCCCGTCCAATCCGTGGCTGGCCGTGGGCTGGCGCAAGCCCGAGGACATCACCCTGAAGGTGGCCGACCATGTCGGCAGGCACGGGGTGGTTTTCGACGGCAACGGCGTGGAGCGCATCGACGCCGAAGGCGACGCCGTGATCACGGGCGCCGGCGAGCGTATCCCCTACGACTACCTGATAGTCTGCACCGGCCCGAAACTGGCCTTTGACGAAGTCCCGGGCAGCGGGCCCGACGCTGGCCATACGCAGTCCGTATGCACCACGTCGCATGCGCAGCATGCATGGCAGGCCTACCAGGCGTTCCTGGAAAACCCCGGTCCGGTGGTGATCGGTGCGGTGCAGGGCGCCAGTTGCTTCGGCCCGGCCTACGAATTCGCGATGATCGTCGATGCCGACCTGCGCAAGCGCAAGTTGCGCGACAAGGTGCCGATGACCTTCGTATCCAGCGAACCCTACGTCGGCCACATGGGCCTGGGCGGCGTTGGCGATTCCAAGGGGTTGATGGAGTCGGAGCTGCGTCAGCGCCACATCAAGTGGCTGGTCAACAGCAAGGTGGCCGAGGTGCGCGACGGGGAAATGACGGTGGTCGAGCACGACGCCGGCGGCCAACCCGGCGAAGCGCATGCACTGCCGTTCAGGTTCGCGATGCTGCTGCCGGCGTTCAAGGGCGTGGACGCGGTGGCCGCGGTCGAAGGGCTGTGCAATCCGCGCGGCTTCGTGATCGTCGACAGTCACCAGCGCAGCCCGAAGTACCCGAAGATCTTCTCGGCCGGGGTGTGCGTGGCGATCCCGCCGGTGGAAGTCACGCCGGTGCCGACCGGCGCGCCGAAGACCGGCTTCATGATCGAGTCGATGGTCACCACCATCGTGCGCAACATCCATGCCGAACTGAACGGCCAGACGCCGGACTACGAAGGCACCTGGAATGCGGTCTGTCTGGCCGACATGGGCGACACCGGCGCGGCCTTCGTTGCGCTGCCGCAGATTCCGCCGCGCAACGTGACCTGGACCAAGGTCGGCAAGTGGGTGCACCTGGCCAAGATCGGTTTCGAGAAGTACTTCCTGCACAAGATGCGCAACGGCACCTCCGAGCCGATCTACGAGAAATACATTCTCGGCGCGCTCGGCATCGAGCGGTTGAAGGACGTCAAGCGCAAACCGTCGGCATGAGCCGGCTCAACAAGATTCCCCTTCCGGAGACAATGCGATGAACCTCGATCGTGCCGTGATCGCCTTCGCTGGCGTGATGATCCTGATCAGTGTGCTGTTGGTGCACTTCGTCTCGCCATGGTGGCTGCTGTTCACTGCCTTCATTGGACTGAACCTGTTGCAGGCCAGCTTCAGCGGCTTCTGTCCTGCTGCGCTGGTATTCAGGGCACTGGGCGTCAAGGGAGGCGGCTGTGCGTTCAAGTAAGGCCCTGCTGCCATCGCTGTTGGCGTTGGCGTTGGCCGCCTGCGGTGGCCAACAGACGGCGGACTTGCCGCCGCTGGCCGACGTGCCGACCTTCGAGGTCGTTGCGGGCACCGGCCTGTCCGGCCACGGCTGGGACGGCGTGGTCGAGGCGGTGCGTCGTGCCGACCTGAGCGCGCAGACCGCAGGCCGGGTGGCGGAGATGCGGGTCGACGTAAACGACCGGGTGCGGCAGGGCGACGTGCTGCTGCGCATCACCGCGGTCGAACAGGACGCCGGCGCGAGCGCCGCCCGGGCACAGCTGCGTGCGACCGAGGCCGCGGCGGCCGAAGCCGAGCAGACCTGGCGCCGCTATGCCGCGCTGGCCGACGGACAATATGTGTCGAAGCTGCAGCTCGACCAGGCGCGTTCCGCCCGCGACGCGGCGGTCGCCGCCCGGGATGCCGCCCGTGCCAACCTGGCACAGGCCGCGCAACAGGCCGGCTACACCGTGGTGCGTGCGCCCTTTGCCGGGGTGGTCGCCACGCGCGACGTGGAGCCGGGCGAAACCGTCGCCCCGGGGCAGCTGCTGGTCAGCGTGTACGAGCCGCGTGAACTGAGGATCGAGGTCGCGGTACCGCAGACCCGCGCCGATGCGATCCGTCGCGACCCGCAGGCTACGGTCGTGCTGCCCGGCGGACGCGAGGTGGAGCCGGCCGAGGTGATCGTGTTCCCGGCCGCGGACTCGACCAGCCATAGTGTCAACGTGCGTGTACGCCTGCCCGATCTCGATCCTGCGCCCGCGCCGGGCAGCACCGCGAAAGTGCGGTTCGACGCGGATACGGAAGCGGGCGACGGGGCCGCGCCGCTGCGCATTCCCGTCTCGGCGGTGGCGCAACGCGGCGAACTGAGCGGCGCGTACGTGAAGCAGGGCGATCGCTTGTTGCTGCGCCAGTTGCGGCTGGGCGCGCGCATCGGCGACCAGGTCGAGGTGATCAGCGGCTTGCAGGCCGGCGACAGGGTCGCCCGCGATCCGGTGGCGGCGATGCAGGCGCTGGCGGCGCAGCGCAGGGCGACGGAAGCTACACATGAGTGAGTCCAGGCAATCCGCGCGGCTCGGTGTATCCGGGCGGCTGGCGGCCGCGTTCCAGCAGAACCCCATGACCCCGATCCTGGCGGTGATGGGCCTGCTGTTGGGCTTGCTGGCGGTGATGATCACCCCGCGCGAGGAAGAACCGCAGATCGACGTGACCATGGCCAACGTCTTCGTCCCGTTCGATGGCGCCGGCGCGCGTGACGTCGAACAGATGGTCGCCACGCCGCTGGAGCAGAAGCTCTCCGAGATCGAAGGCATCAAGCATGTGTACTCGATCAGCCGGCCGGGCCTGGCCGTGCTGACGGTGGAATACGAGGTCGGCGTGCAGCGCCAGCCGGCGCTGGTGCGCCTGTACAACCAGGTGTTCTCCAACCAGGACTGGTTGCCGCAGGGCGTCGGCGTGGGCGTGCCGGTGGTCAAGCCCAAGGGCATCGACGACGTTCCGGTGATGGCGGTGACCCTGTGGAGCGACGATCCCGATGTCGATGCGACGCGGCTGGCGGAGGTCGCGCACACGCTGGAGAGCGATCTCAAGCGCATCTCCGGGACTCGTGACATCTACACCATAGGCGCTCCCGAGCGCGCCGTGCTGGTGACCCTCGACGCCACGAAGCTGGCCGCCTACGATCTTTCGCCCGGCGAGCTGGCGCAGGCGCTGCAGGCGGCGAACGTGGTGCGCCAGGCCGGCGAGCGCGTGGCCGCCGACGCTGCGGTACCGGTGACCGCCGGACGGTTCCTGGCATCGGCCGAGGAGGTGGCCTCGCTGGTGATCGGCAGCAATGGCGGCAAGCCGCTGCTGCTGTCCGATGTGGCCACGGTGCAGTCGCGTGGCGATCTGGCCAGCCGCTACGCCTGGTTCGGTGCGCCGGCCGGCCGCGGTGCCGGCCCGGAGGCCGGAATCGCGCCAGCGGTGACGATCGCCATCGCCAAGAAGCCTGGCAGCAATGCCTCGGACATCACCCGCGCGGTCGCGCGGCGCCTCGACCAGCTCAGGGGCGAGCTCATCCCCGACGGCATCCACGCCACGGTCACCCGCGACTACGGCAGTACCGCCGCCGACAAGGCGCTGAAGTTGATCCAGAAGCTGGTGTTCGCCACCGCATCGGTGGTGCTGCTGGTGCTGTTCGCGCTGGGATGGCGCGAGGCCATCGTGGTCGGCAGTGCGGTGGTGCTGACCCTGGCGGTCACCCTGTTCGCCTCGCATGTGATGGGCTTCACCCTCAACCGCGTATCGCTGTTCGCGCTGATCTTCTCGATCGGCATCCTGGTTGACGACGCCATCGTGGTGGTCGAGAACATCCACCGCCACCTGGCGATTCCGGGCGCGGACGGCCGCAAGCGCACGCTGCGCGAGGTGATCCCGCCGGCGGTGGACGAAGTGGGCGGCCCGACCATCCTGGCCACCTTCACCGTGATCGCGGCGCTGATGCCGATGGCCTTCGTGTCCGGGCTGATGGGTCCGTACATGCGGCCGATCCCGATCAATGCCTCGGTCGGCATGCTGCTGTCGCTACTGATCGCGCTGATCGTCACCCCGTGGCTGTCGCTGAAGCTGCTTGGCCGCCACGGCCATTCCGTGGAAAGCGACCATGCGCACGAGGAACGCCAGCAGGGTTGGCTGCATCGCCTGTTCCACAAGGTGATGTCGCCGTTCCTGCTGGGCGCGCGGGCCGGGCGCAGGCGCGGCCTGTTGTTCGCCTCGATGGTGGGCCTGGTGCTGCTGGCCGCGTCCCTGGCGGCGTTCGAGCTGGTGGTGCTGAAGATGCTGCCCTTCGACAACAAGTCGGAGGTGCAGATCGTGGTGGACATGCCAGAAGGCAGCACGCTGGAACAGACCAACGCGCTGCTGGGCGAGCTGGCTGCCGAGGTGGATCGGGTGCCGGAGGTACTGGACTACCAGGGCTACGCCGGCACCGCCGCACCGATCAACTTCAACGGCCTGGTGCGGCAGTATTTCCTGCGCAGCGGCAGCAATGTGGGCGACCTGCAGGTCAACCTGGTCGACAAGCACCACCGCGACCGCCAGAGCCACGAGATCGCGCGGGCGATGCGGCCGGCGCTGGCCGCGATCGGGCGGCGCCATGGCGCCTCGGTGAAAGTGGTGGAAGTGCCGCCGGGCCCACCGGTGCTGGCCCCCCTGGTGGCCGAGGTCTATGGCCCGGAGTACGCGGGACAGCGCCGGATCGCGCGCGCGCTGGCCGAAGACGCGTTTGCGAAGACCGAGGGCATCGTCGACATCGATACCAGCGTGGAGGCCGACGCCCCCCGCGAAACCCTGGTGCTGGACCGCACGCGCGCCGCGCGCCTGGGCGTGGCCCAGACAACGGTATCGGAAGCCATTGCGATGGCGGTCTCCGGCCGCGATGCCACCTACGTGCAGGACGCCAGGTCGAAGTACCCGCGGCCGGTGCGACTGCGGTTGCCGGCGCAGGACCAGGCCTGGTTGCAGTCGCTGCTGGCGGTCAGGGTGCGCAGTGCGCAGGGCACGCTGGTGCCGCTGTCCGAGCTGGTGACCGTGGAGCGCGAGGATTGGGACGGCGCCATCCACCACAAGGACGGCCTGCCGGTGGCCTACGTGATGGCTGACGAGGCCGGCGCGCTCGACAGTCCGCTGTACGGCATGTTTTCCATCGTCGGCAAGCTCGGCGACGCCCGGCCCGCCGGCCAGGCGCTGGACCAGAGCTTCATCGCCCAGCCCGCCGATACCAGCGGCTATGCGATCAAGTGGGACGGCGAGTGGCAGATCACCTACGAAACCTTTCGCGACATGGGCATCGCCTATGCCGCCGGCATGGTGTTGATCTACTTGCTGGTGGTGGCGCAGTTCCGCAGCTACCTGGTGCCGCTGGTGATCATGGCGCCGATCCCGCTGACCGTGATCGGCGTCATGCCGGGCCATGCGCTGCTGCACGCGCAGTTCACCGCCACCAGCATGATTGGAATGATCGCCCTGGCCGGCATCATCGTGCGCAACTCGATCCTGCTGGTGGATTTCATCAATCAGGAGAGCGGGCGTGGGGTGCCGCTGGCCAAGGCGGTGATCGACGCCTGCGCGGTGCGCGCCAAGCCGATCGCGCTGACCGGAGTGGCGGCGATGCTGGGTGCGTTCTTCATCCTCGACGACCCGATCTTCAACGGTCTGGCGATCTCGTTGATCTTCGGCATCTTCGTCAGCACCATTCTCACGCTGGTCGTGATTCCCTTGTTGTATTACACGTTGCTGGCCCACAGGACCGACCGGGAGGCGGACGCGGCATGAGCGGAGAAGAGACCATCCGGCTGAGGCTGGAACAGGACACGCCCTATGGCTTCCGCGTCCACTTCCAGGGCGCCGGCATCCCCGAGCTGATGACCGATGAGCCGGCGCCGCTGGGCGAGGGGCGGGGGCCCAACCCCGCCGCGCTGCTGCTGGCCTCGGTGGCCAACTGCCTGGGCGCCAGCCTGCTGTTCGCATTGCGCAAGTTCAAGAACGCGCCCGGCCCGGTCGAGGTGGAAATCGAGGCGGACAAGACGCGCAACGAGGCCGGCCGCTGGCGCATCCCCAAGGCACGGGTGCGCATCCTGCTGTCCGACCGCGCCGAGTCGCTGGAACACTTCGAGCGCACCCTGGCCCAGTTCGAGCAATTCTGCCTCGTCACCCAGAGCGTACGCGATGGGGTCGAGGTCGATGTGGAGGTGGTCGATGCCGCGGGCGCGCGCTTCGTCCCCGGTCGGGCCGCCGCATGAGCGGGGGGATCATCGTTGCCTGCCCACGTTGCAACGCGCGCAATCGCGTGCCGGCCGCGCGCCTGGGCGAAGCGCCCGGTTGCGGCAAGTGCGGCGCGCCGCTGTTCGACGGTCGTCCGCTGGCGCTGGACGAAGCCGGGTTCGACGCGCATGTGCTGCGCGGCGAGCTGCCGGTGCTGGTGGATTTCTGGGCGCCCTGGTGCGGGCCGTGCCGGGCGATGGCGCCGCAGTTCGAAGCCGCCGCGGCGCAGCTGGAGCCGCAGCTGAGGCTGGCCAAGGTCGATACCCAGGCACAGCCCGGACTGGGCGGTCGCTTCGGCATCCGTAGCATCCCCACCCTGGTGCTGTTCGTCGGCGGCCGCGAGCGCGCGCGTCAGGCCGGCGCGATGGGCGCCGCCGACATCGTTCGCTGGGCCCGCCAGCACCTGCCGCAGTGAGGACGCCACGATGAAACGATTCCTGCTGGTGTCCGCCGCGCTTTGCGCCCTCGGCCTGCTGTCGGGCTGCCGGACGCAGCCGCAGATCGCCAGGCTGCCGGTGCAACCGGCGGGGCCTGTGTCCGGCGTCGACCTGCATGCGCCGCGGCCGGGCCTGTACACCGCCGGCCAGCCCGCCGAAAGCGACTGGAGGGCGATTGCCGCGCGCGGTGTGACCACGGTGATCAACCTGCGCACGCCCGCGGAGATGGACGGGCGCGACGAGGCCGCCGAGGTCGCCGCCGCCGGCATGGACTATCACGCGATCCCGGTGGCCGGCGCAGCCGGCATCGACGCGGACAATGCGGCGGCGTTGGCTGCGCTGCTGCAACGGGTCGACGGCACGGTGCTGGTGCACTGCGCGTCCGGCAACCGGGCCGGTGGGCTGGTCGCGCTGGCCGCGGCCGCGGACGGGCAGCCGGCCGAGCAGGCGCTGCGACTGGGCAGGGCGGCCGGATTGAGCGGCGCCGAGGCGCAGGTGCGCGATCAGCTCGGATTGTCGGCCGAGTAGACGGGTTCAGCCGCCCAGCGCGGCGTTGAGCACCCCGGCCAGGTGGCGTCCGCCCAGCCGCAGCTGCCGTTCGACGACCGGCAGCCAGCGTTCGCTGTAGGCCGGGTCCAGGGTGCCCTTGGGCGGATAGAAGCCGGGGCTGTTGACGATCCTGCAGGAGGCTTCGGCCCAGGCGGCCGGGCTGCCGGGCCGGGCCGGTGCGTCCGCGGCGATCGTCGACTGGCGCAGGCGTGCGAGCCAGCCGGCCTCGCCCAGACCGGCGCTGCCGAGCAGGCCGCTGTCCCACAACGCGTGCAGGTTGCTGCCGCGGCCGTCGATGTTGATCTGGTGGGTGTTGCCGCCGCGGTCGTCGGCGCGTCCGGCGTGCAATGGCTGGTGGATGTCGCCGACGAAGTGGACGACGAACTTCAGCGCCTGCCGGCGCTTGGCGCGTGGCTGGCCGGGGTCGGCGAGGATCGCGACCTGCGCGTCGATCGCGGCGACCACGCAGTCGTCGCCGGGGCAATCGCGGGCGGTGTCGTAGTGGCAGCCGTCCTCGGCGATGTTGACGTAGTGCCAGCGCGCGCTGCGACGGCCCAGGTCGGGGTCGTTGGCGCGCAGCTCGTCGGCCCAGCTGGCGATGCCGGCCAGGCTCGGATCCGCTTCGCCGGCCAGCAGGTCCAGCGCCGCGGCGCGCGCCTGCGGGGTCATGCCGTCCCAGGCCAGGTCGGCGACCAGGCGATGGCCGAGCGGGCCCCAGGCCCGGGCGGAGGGTGACAGGGTGAGGGTGGCGGCCAGTACGGCGGCGGTCAGGGCGGTTCGCAGGGTCATGCGCCCACTCTAGCCGACGCCGTACTTTCACCGGGTGACAGGATCTGCCGGGTGACGGGATCCGGCGTCAGGCGGTCCCGGTCAGAAGCGGACCACGTAGGCGACGCCGTAGATGAACGGATCGATGTCGACCGTGCCCAGCTCGGCGCCGTCGAGCCTGACGTCGGTGTCGATGTCGATCCAGCGCGCGTCGACGCGGATCGCGCTGCGCTCGCTGATGTCGAAGTCGATGCCGGCGTGGGCGGCCAGGCCCCAGGAATCGTCGAGCTTGAGGTCGCTGCCCGACAGCGCGCCGCGGGTGTCCTCGCTGAAGAAGGTCGTGTAGTTCACGCCCGCGCCGAGGAACGGACGGACCTTGCCGCCGCCGTTGAAGTGGTACTGCAGCGAAACCGTCGGCGGCAGGTGGCGGGTGCTGCCGACCGTGCCCAGCCCGTCGATCGCGATGTCGTGCTGGAACGGCAGCGAGGCCAGCACTTCGATGCCGAGGTTGTCGCGCAGGAAGTACTCGAAGGTGATGGTCGGGCGGACGTTGTCGTCGACCTCGACGTCGAGGGTGCCGCCGGCGAGGCTGCCGTTGTCGGACTTGGGATCGACCACGTGGGCGCCGAAGCCGAGGGTCCATTCGCCCTGGGACTGGGCCAGGGCCGGGCTGGCGAATGCGGCCAGGGCGAGGGCGAGGGTGCTGACAATCAGTGGGTTGCGCATGGGTAAGACTCCTTGTCTCGTTGTAGCCAGTGGATGGATCCAATATCCGGCTTCGGGAGTGTCGCGACTTGACCATGCTCAAATCCGTGAACGGCGATGGAAAAGCGTTCAGTCGGC
>NZ_VICD02000207.1 GCF_006546735.2 Marilutibacter maris
ACCACGCCGCCGTGACGCGCGACCAGGTCCGCGGCGGCGCCGAGACGATCGCCCTGCACATCGGCGGTCGAGCGGCCGAGCAGACGTGCGGCCTCGCCCGGGTGCGGCGTCAGCACGGCATGGCCGGAAGGTACCGCCGCCCCCTGCGCGAGCAGGTTCAGCGCGTCGGCGTCCAGCACCGCGCAGCGGGCGGCGCCCAAGGCCTCGAACAGCCCCCGTCCCCACGCTCCCTGCCCCAGGCCGGGACCGATCGCCAGCACGTCGGCCGCCTCCAGCATCGGCTCGAGCGAAGCGTCGCCGAGCGCATCGACAGCGTGCACCATCGCCTCCGGACGTCGTGCCAGCATGGCCGCCAGGTGCGCGCTGCGGGTAACCACGTCGACCAGTCCGGCGCCGCTGCGCAGCGCGGCTTCGGCGGCAAGCAGGATCGCGCCGCCGTGGCCCAGGTCGCCACCGACGCAGAGCACCCGACCGTTGCGACCCTTGTGGCTGTCGCGACGGCGTGGCCGCAACCAGCGGCCGAGATCGGCCGACGTCAGCAGCTCCGCAACCGGCTCGAGCCCGGCGCGGTCCTCGGTCGCCAGGCCGAGATCGGCCAGAGCACGGACGCCGACATGGTCCAGTGCCGCACCGGTGACCAGGCCGGCCTTGGCGGCGATGAACTCCAGGGTGCGTTGGGCAACCACCGCCGCGCCTGCGACCGAGCCGGTCGCGGCATCGACGCCGCTGGGCACGTCCAGCGCCAGCACCGGCATCGCCGCGGCATTGATCGCCTCGATCAGCGCGGCCGCCTCGCCCTCCGGCGCCCGCGCCAGCCCGATTCCGAACAGCGCGTCGACAATCAGTTCACAGTCCGGCAGTCCTCCGGCGAACGTCTGCTCGCGGCCACCGTCGGCGCGGTAACGCTCTGCCGCGGCAACCGCCAGATCCCCGCGCGGCGCATGCGCGGGCAACCGCACGACGACCACCTCGCGCCCCGAGCCCAACGCATGGCGGGCCAGTTCATAACCATCGCCACCGTTGTTGCCGGGTCCGCAGACCACCGCGATCCTGTGCGCATCGGGCCAGTGCGCGAGCAACTCGCGCCACGCCGATTGGCCGGCGCGACGCATCAGTTCGGCGGCATCGCCCAGGCGCTGCGCGGCCCGCGTCTCGATCGCGCGCAATGCGGCCACATCGAACAGGCCGACGCCGGATGGCGCGGCAACGGATGGCGATCCGCCCGGAAAGGACTCGGCATGCATCGGGCGATTCTATACTTGCACTGTCGTGAACACCGCCGCCGCCCCGGATGTCGATTACGCCGCGCTGGCCGAGCGCGTGCGCGAGCTGGCGCGCGAGTTCGGCTTCCAGCGCTGCGGCATCGCCGGCATCGAGCTGGGCGAGGACGAGACGCATCTGCGCAGTTGGCTGGCCGAGGGCCTGTACGGCTCGATGGACTGGATGGCCCGCCACGGCGACAAGCGCTCGCGCCCGTCGGCGCTGATCCCGGGCACGCTGCGGGTGATCTCGGTCGGCCTGGACTACGGCCGCAACGATGGCGAGGAGGCCTGGGACACCCTCGCCGACGGCGAGCGCGCCTATGTCGCCCGCTACGCGCTGGGCCGCGACTACCACAAGCTGATGCGCCAGCGCCTGCAAAGGATGGCCGAGCGTCTGGCGGTCGAGGTCGGCGCGTTCGGCCATCGCGTGTTCGTCGATTCCGCGCCGGTGCTGGAACGCGCACTCGCACGCAACGCCGGTCTGGGCTGGATCGGCAAGCACACCTGCCTGATCGACAAGGACGGCGGCTCGTGGTTCTTCCTCGGCGAGATCTATGTCGACCTGCCGTTGCCGATCGATCCGCCGGCCAGCGCGCACTGCGGCACCTGCACCCGCTGCATCGACATCTGTCCGACCCGCGCGATCGTCGCCCCGAACCGGCTCGACGCGCGCCGCTGCATCGCCTACCTGACGATCGAGCACGAAGGCGCGATCCCCGAGCCGCTGCGCGAGCCGATCGGCAACCGCATCTTCGGTTGCGACGATTGCCAGCTGGTCTGCCCCTGGAACAAGTTCGCGCGCCGCACCGACGAACCCGACTTCCGCGCCCGCAACGACCTCGACCGCGCGAGCCTGGCCGAACTGTTCGCCTGGGACGAGGACGAGTTCCTGCGCCGCACCGAGGGCTCGGCGATCCGCCGCAGCGGCCACGAGCGCTGGCTGCGCAACATCGCCGTCGCCCTGGGCAACGCACCGACCACGCCGGAAGTGCTGGCCGCGCTGGCGTCGCGTCGCGACCACCCCAGCGCCCTGGTCCGCGAACACGTCGAATGGGCGCTGGCCCGGCACGCGAAGGAAGCCGATCTCCCGCAGGGGCGGCCGTAGGAGCGTCCGTCTACCTCATGAGCCCAGCCCCCTGAGTCAGGGAGCGATTCGCATCGCAGATGCGAATGGGGGTGTGGCAGCGCAACGGCGGGGCCCAAGGTTTGCGCAGCAAACCTTGGGAGATATCCGGGCGCAGCCGGATATCGCCCCCCCTGACTCAGGGGGCTGGTGATGTCCTTGGGGCAAGGATTTCCTGTAGGAGCGGCGTGAGCCGCGATGAAGCATTCATGGGAACGCCGCTCCTACGGGGCAAAGGTCGTGAAGACTCAGGCCGGGTTGGCGATCTCGATCAGGTTGCCGTCGGGGTCGCGGAAATACACCGACGTGATCGGCCCGGTGGCGCCGGTGCGCGGCACCGGGCCGGCCTCGATCGCGACCTCGAGCCGGCGCAGGCGCGCGATCACCGCATCCAGCGGTTCGGTGGTCAGCAGACAGAAGTCGCCGCTGCCGCGGGTCGGGGCGGCGGCATGCGGCCGCAGCTCGCGGCCGGCCTGGTGCAGGTTGATCTTGTGCGCGCCGAAACGCAGCGCGTGACGGCCCTCGCCGAACACCACGATCTCCATTCCGAGCACGTCGCGGTAGAACGCGCAGCTGGCCTCGATCGATCGGACGGTGAGCACGAAGTGATCGAGGCGGATCATGTCAGCTCCGTCGCAGCTCTTCGAGCAGGACCCGGGTCACCGGGTCGTCGGCCTCGGCCTCGCCGGCCAGCGCCGGCAGCAGGCGACTGGCGACCTGCTTGCCGAGCTCGACGCCGAACTGGTCGAAGGCGTTGATGCCCCAGGCCACCGATTGCAGGTAGACGCTGTGCTCGTACAGCGCCAGCAGCGCGCCGAGCGCGCGCGGGGTCAGCGCATCGAGCAGGATCGTGGTGGTCGGACGTCCGCCGGCGTAGGCGCGGTGCGGATCGTCGCTGCCCTGGCCGTTGGCGAACGCCTCGGTCTGGGCCAGCAGGTTCGCATGCAGCGCGCGATGGTTGTCGGCGTACGGCGCGTCGGCGCGGACCACGCCGATGAAGTCCGCCGGCACGATCGACGTGCCCTGGTGCAGGGCCTGGAAGAAGCTGTGCTGGGTATCGGTGCCGACCCCGCCCCACCACACCGGCACGGTGTCGCCGGCCACCGGCGAACCGTCGCGGCGCACCGACTTGCCGAGGCTCTCCATCACCAGTTGTTGCAGGTAGTTCGACAGCAGCCTCAGGCGCTCGTCGTAGGGCAGCACCGCGTGGGTCGCATGACCGAGCGCGTTGCGGTTCCACAGCGCGGTCGCCGCATGCCAGGCCGCCAGATTGCGCTCCAGCGGCGAGCCCAGCACGTGCGCGTCCATCTCGGCGGCGCCGGCGAGGAAGGCCTCGAACGCGTCCATGCCGATCGCCAGCGCAATCGGGAAACCGACCGCCGACCACAGCGAATAGCGGCCGCCGACCCAGTCCCACATCGGCAGGATGCGCTCGGCCGGAATGCCGAAGGCCTCGGCCGGCCGTTCGACGTTGGCCGACACCGCGTACAGCCGCCGTGCCGCGCCCTCGCCCAGCCAGTCGCCCAGCACCCGGCCGTTGAGCAGGGTCTCCTGGGTGCCGAAGGTCTTGGAGATCAGGATGCCGGCGGTCCGCGCCGGGTCCAGGCCGGCCAGCACGCGCTGGGCCGCGTGGCCGTCGACGTTGGAAAGGAAGTGCACACGCAGGCCACGCGCGGCCGGGTCGGCCAGCGCATCGACCGCGAGCCGCGGACCGAGGTCGGAACCGCCGATGCCGACGCTGACCACGTCGGTGACCGCCTCCGCCTCCAGCGCCGCGACCAGCTCGCGCATCCGCGCGCGCGCCTGCAGCGCCTGGGCGTGGGCGGCCTTCGCCACCGGCGCCTCGGACAGGTCGCCGCGCAACGCGGTATGCAGCACCGCGCGGTCCTCGGTCAGGTTGATCTTCTCGCCATCGAACTGGGCGCGGATGCGGCCGGAGGCGTCGGCCTCGCGCAGGACCGCGAACAGCGCCTCGAGCGCATCGCGGTCGTAGCCCTGGCGGGCGAAGTTGGCGTAGACGGGACCGACCCGCAGCGCCAGCTCGCGGGCGCGGCCGGGGTCGGCACCGACCAGGTCGGAGGTGCGCCGGTCCTTCAGGCGCGCCACATGGGGCTGGAGAGCGGCGTCGATCCTGTCCGTGGCGGTCATCGAGGGCCTTTGGCGCGGACCGTCAGGCGGCCTGGGCGGGAATGGAATGGTTGGTATGGGTCAACCGGTTCTCGCGGTCGACATAGACCAGGGTCGGCTTGAACTTGGCCGCCTCGGCTTCGTCGCACTGGCCATAGGCGCAGATGATGACCAGGTCGCCGGGCTGGGCCAGATGCGCGGCGGCGCCGTTGACCGAGATCACCCCGCTGCCTTCCTCGCCGCGGATCGCGTAGGTCACGAAGCGCTGGCCGTTGTTGATGTTGAAGATGTGCACCTGCTCGTATTCGCGGATGCCCGAGATGTCGAGCAGGCGGCCGTCGATCGCGCACGAGCCCTCGTAGTGCAGCTCGGCGTGGGTGACGGTGGCGCGGTGGATCTTGGCCTTGAGCAGGTTCAACAGCATGTCGGTTCTCCGTCGCGGGACGGCTCGGCGGGGACTGGAGCGTGGAAGATGGCGGGCGGCGCGGCGGGCAGTCCGCCGGGTCCTCCTGCCTGGGCTCCCGAGTTTAGCAGTCGATGGCGCGATGCAACATAACCGCGCCTGACGCGACCGCATCCGACCCTGCCCGGCCGCGCAACACTGCGTTGCGCTCAGCGCTCGAATTCGAGGTTGTCGATCAGCCGGGTGCGGCCGAGCCGGGCCGCGATCAGCGCCACCCAGGCGCCGTCGGCATCGGCCAGCGCCGGCTCGGACAGGTCCGGGCGCCGGA
Organism: Marilutibacter maris; assembly: GCF_006546735.2. Classification (GTDB taxonomy): domain Bacteria; phylum Pseudomonadota; class Gammaproteobacteria; order Xanthomonadales; family Xanthomonadaceae; genus Marilutibacter; species Marilutibacter maris. The sequence continues at coordinate 5,244 of NZ_VICD02000207.1, forward strand.
TCGCGGCGTAGTCGACCGCGAAGCCCTCCGCCCCCAGGCGCTCGGCCGCATCGGCCTCGACCTGCGCCCAGGGCCGCCCGGCACGCACGCCGTCGCGCATCTCCAGCAAGGTGGCGTGGATACGGGCGGCAAGCGGGCGCTCGGCGGCCGACAGGTACTGGTTGCGCGAACTCATCGCCAGGCCGTCGGGCTCGCGCAGGATCGGCGCGGCGGCGATCTCCAGCGGGAACGACAGCTCGCGGACCAGATAGCGGATCACCGCCAGTTGCTGGTAGTCCTTGCGGCCGAACAGCGCGACATCGGGCTGGACCTGGTTGAACAGCCGTGCGACGACGGTGGCGACGCCGTCGAAATGGCCCGGACGATGCGCCCCTTCGAGCACGCCGGTGACGCCGGGCACGCGCACCTGCACGCTGGCGTCGACCCCGTACGGGTACATCGTCTCCACCGACGGCAGCCATAGCGCGTGGCAGCCGGCCGCCTCCAGCCCGGCCGCGTCGGCCTCGGGCGTGCGCGGGTAGCGGGCGAAATCTTCGCTGGGACCGAACTGGGTCGGGTTGACGAACACGCTGGCGACCACCCGGTCGGCGTGGCGCAGCGCCAGCTCGACCAGCGAGAAATGGCCGGCGTGGAGGTTGCCCATGGTCGGCACCAGCGCCACGCGCAGGCCGGCGCGCTTCCAGTCGGCGACGCGCGCGCGCAGCGCACCCGGATCGGTAAGGGTTTCGAGCATGTCGTCGGGATCTTTCGGTGGGAGGCGGTCGCGGCGGCGACGCTCAGGCGTAGGAATGGTCCGCGTCGGGGAAGCGGCCTTCGCGCACCGCGTCGGCGAAGGCCGCGCAGGCGCCGGCGACCGAGCCGCCCTCGGCGAGGAAGTCCTTGACGAAGCGCGGCCGGCGATGACCGCTGTTGAGACCGAGCATGTCGTGCAGGACCAGCACCTGGCCGTCGCAGCCGGGGCCGGCGCCGATGCCGACGGTCGGGATCTCCAGCTCGCCGCTGATCGCGGTGGCGACCGGGGTCGGCACGCATTCCAGCACCAGCAGGCTGGCGCCGGCCGCCTCGACCGCGCGCGCGTCCTCGCGCAATCGCGCCGCCGCGGCCTCGTCGCGTCCCTGCACCTTGTAACCGCCCAGCCGCAGCACCGACTGCGGAGTCAGACCGAGGTGGGCGCAGACCGGAATCTCGCGTTCGACCAGGTAGCGGATCACCTCCAGCTTGTGGCCGGCGCCCTCCAGCTTGACCATCCCCGCCCCGGCCCGCAGCAGCGCCACCGAAGCCTCCAGTGCGCGCGCCGGATCGGCGTCGGCGGCGAACGGCAGATCGGCGACCAGCAGCGCACGGGACAGCCCGCGGGCGACGCAGGCGGTGTGGTAGGCGATGTCGTCGACGCTGACCGGCAGGGTGCTGTCGTGCCCCTGCACGACCATGCCCAGCGAGTCGCCGACCAGCACCAGGTCGACGCCGGCGGCGTCCATCGTGCGCGCGAATCCGGCGTCGTAGCAGGTCAGCATCACCAGCTTGTTGCCGTCGCGCTTGGCCTGGCGCAGCTCCGGCACGGTCCACGGCTTGGCGCCTGCGGCGCGGGTCTGTTTGGAAGTGGGGGCGTACATGTGCCTGGAGCCTGTTTGCACGGATCTGCCCTAGCGTAGCGCCTCGATGCCGGTGATCGCCATCGATTCCAGTTGCGCGCGCGCCGGACCGACGCCGGGAATGACCGCCTCGGGCGCGATCTCGACCAGCGGCAGCAGCGCGAACGCGCGCTCGTGCAGGCGCGGATGCGGGACCTGCAGACCCGGCAGGTCGATCGCCGCGTCGCCGTACAGCAGCAGATCCAGGTCGAGCGTGCGCGGGCCCCAGCGCGGCGCATCGTCGCCGCGGTCGCGACCGGCGTCGCGCTCGATCTCCAGCATCGCCGCCAGCAGCGCCTCGGGCGCCAGCGTGGTCTCCAGCGCCGCCACCGCATTGATGAAGTCCGGCTGCGCGGTCATCCCCCAAGCCGGGGTCCGGTAGAAACGGGAGACCGCGCGCAGGCGCGAGCCCGGCAGCGCGGCAAGCGCATCGACCGCGGCGCGCAGGGTCGCCGGCACGTCGCCCAGGTTGCCGCCGAGGCCGAGGTAGGCGACCACCGGCCGCTTCGCTTCATCGCCCATTGCCGTCGCCCGCCGATTGCCGCCGGCTCACCCCGATACGGGTTTGCGACGGCGGCGACGACGGCGGCGCGGCGGCGACGCCGTCTCGATGTCGTCCTCGGCGTGCCGTGCCGCCTCCAACTGCGCGGCGAGCACGTCGCCAGGCTTGGCCTGGGCTTCGCGCCAGAAGGCCACGTCGTCGGCATGCTCGGGCGAGGCGGTCAGGCGCAGGCTGAGGAAATCGAAGGCGGCGCGGAAACGCGGATGCGCGAGCAGACGGAACACCCGCTTGCGCTGGCGGCCGCCGAAGCGCGACTGCAGCAGCCAGATCTCCTGCATCGGCTGCGAGAACCGGCGCGGCAACGCGACCGTGTCCAACTGGTGCACGGTGACCCGATCGGCTGCGCGCCGTTGCGCCTCGGCCGCATGCACCTGCTGGGCCTGAAGCTGCGCCAGGGTCCGGCAATACGCCGGCCACAACAGCAGCGCGAACAGGAACGCGGGCGACACCGGCTCCTCGTTGGCGACCCGCTGATCGGTGTTGCGCAGACCTTCCAGCAGCATCCGGCGCAGCGCGCCGCTGCGGTTGGAGGCCAGTGCCGCGGCGCTCTCCGGCAGCAGCACCGGCAGCAGACCGTGGCGCTCCAGACCGAGGAAGCTCTCGACCGCATGTCCGGACAGGAACAGCTTCAGGCATTCCTCGAACAGCCGCGCCGGCGCCGACTCGGCCAGCAGCGGCGCCAGGGTGCGGATCGGCGCGGCGGTCGCCGGCTCGATCTCGAAGCCGAGCTTGGCCGCCAGCCGGATCGCCCGCAGCATCCGCACCGGGTCCTCGCGATAGCGCGTCTCCGGGTCGCCGATCAGGCGCATCACCCGGTTGCGCACGTCGTCGAAGCCGCCGACGTAGTCGCGAACCGAGAAGTCCTCGATCGAGTAGTACAGCGCGTTGGCGGTGAAGTCGCGACGGATCGCGTCTTCCTCGATGGTGCCGTAGACGTTGTCGCGGACCAGGCGGCCGCCGTCGACCTCGCGGTCGCCGCTGCCGTCGTCGCTGTTGGCACGGAAGGTGGCGACCTCGATGATCTCGCGGCCGAACACGACGTGGGCCAGACGGAAGCGACGCCCGATCAGGCGACAGTTGCGGAACAACTGCTTGACCTGCTCCGGGGTCGCATCGGTGGCGACGTCGAAGTCCTTGGGATGTCCGCCGACCAGCAGGTCGCGTACCGCTCCGCCGACCAGATAGCCGGCAAAGCCGGCATCGCGCAGGCGATACAGCACCCGCAACGCGTTGGAGCTGATCTCCTTGCGCGAGACGCAGTGCTGGTCACGGGGAACGGTCCGCAGCGAGACGGCGGGCGTGGAATTTTCGGTGTGGTGATCGGCTGGCATTCGGGCGGACTTTGCCGCAGCTCAATGGAATGTAAAAGAGGCGCAGAAAATCGTTGCCAATGGCGGCAACAGCCCACTATACTAGCAGGCCGCCCTGGTGCTGAGCGCCACGGCGGATCCCAGCTCCCTTCGTCTAGAGGCCTAGGACGTGGCCCTCTCAAGGCTAAAACAGGGGTTCGAATCCCCTAGGGAGCGCCATATCCCGAAAGCCCGTGCCGCAAGGCACGGGCTTTCTCATATCCGTCGCTCCCGGGGGGACTTGAACGGTTCGACGGATTCGTCGGGAACGAATCCGGACAGCCGCAGGCTGCCCGCAGGGCGCGGCACCGGGATGCGCCGCGTCGATCCTCCAGGGAGCGCCAGTTCCGAGGGCCCGTGTCGCAAGGCACGAGCCCTTTCCTTTTGTGGCGCATGCGACGCCGTGGGCGCCGCCCGACCGGCATGATCGCGGCACCCGAGCTTCCGGCCTCCCGCCCCGCCGCTATGGGCTTCCTCCGCCCCGGCCGATAGAATAACCGGCGCACCTTCAAGGAATCCGCCATGCCCTTCGTCGTCACCGAGAACTGCATCAAGTGCAAGTACACCGACTGCGTCGAGGTGTGCCCGGTCGACTGTTTCCACGAGGGCCCGAACTTCCTGGTGATCGACCCGGACGAGTGCATCGACTGCACCCTGTGCGAGCCAGAATGCCCGATCAACGCGATCTATCCCGAGGACGACGTACCGGCAGGACAGGAGGCTTTCGTCGCCCTCAATGCCGAACTCTCGCAGGCCTGGCCGGTGATCACCGCGCGCAAGGACCCGCTGCCGGACGCCAAGGACTGGGAAGGCAAGACCGACAAGCTGCCGCTGCTGGAACGCTGAGCGCATCGCCCCATCCGCGCGACCGCATCGCGCGCATCGCGGCACGAAAAAGGGGCGTCGATCGACGCCCCTTTCCGTTCATGCGCCAGGCCGCCGGCCCGGCGTCCGGCTCACTGCCCGCCCAGGGCCGTCTGCAGCGCGCGGATCAGTTGGGCCGGAGCCTCTCCTGAAGCCGGCACGCCGCGCGGGTCGACCGCCGACACGTAGGCGCCGCCCTCGACTTCGCTGACCCGGACCAGGAAGTTGCTGTCCCGGTAATTGACGTCGTAGGCGCCCAGCAGCTGCGCGCGGCTGACGATGGTGAGGCCCTCGCTCGCCTCCAGCGCCTGCCCGACCCGCGCGAACACCTCGTCGCGGCTGCCCTGGAGGTTGAACCCCAGCGCCGCGGACGCGGTACGGCGGGCCTCGACCACGGAACTGGCGGTCACGCTGCCGGTGGCCTGCGGCGCATCGCTGGCCGGAAGCGGCGGCGGCACTTCCAGCGGACGGTCGGCCGGATCGGCAGCGTACAGGTCGTTGCCCTTGCGGAACCAGCCGCAGCCGGCGGTCGCGACCAGGGCGACGGCCAGGGTCGCGGCCAACGCGGCGCGGGGGATCGCGCGGGGGATCGCGCGGGGGATCATGGGAAGGCTTGGGGTCATGGAAATCTCCGGAAAGGCCGTCGGCGACGACCGGGTCAGGCCGCGAGCGAGTTGCGGCATTCGTCCTCGATCGCGCGGATCGTGGCCAGCATGGTGGTCGCCGCGTCGCGGTGACGCTCGGACAGCGCCTGCAACGGCAGGCGCAGGTCGTGACCGATCCCCTGCAGCGTCAGCAGCGCCTTGACCGGGGTCGGGTTGGGTTCCACGCCAAGGAAGGCATAGAGCCCGTGCAGGCGCGCATCCCAGGCGCCGGCCTGCTCGGCCTTCCCGGCCAGGGCCAGGTTGCACAGCAGGCGGAACGCCGCCGGCACCACGTTGGAGGCGACCGAGATCACCCCGCGCGCGCCGGCCAGCATTGCCCGGCAGGCGGTCGGGTCGTCGCCGCTGAGCACCGAGAAATCGCGATCCTGCAGCTCCAGCAGCGCCTGCATCCGCTCCGGCTCGCTGCGCGCTTCCTTGATCGCGACGATGCGCGGATGCCCGGCCAGTTCGGCGACCGTCTCCGGCAGCATGTCGCCACCGGTCCGTGGCGGCACGTTGTAGAGCACGACCGGCAGCGCGCCGTCGTCGGCGATGGCGCGGTAGTGGGCCACCAGTCCGGCCTGGGTCGGACGCACGTAGGGCGGCGTGACCACCAGCGCCGCGTCGGCCCCCAGCGCCGCCGCGCGGCGGGTCTGCTCGACGGTCTTGGCGGTGTTGGAGTGTCCGGTTCCGGCCAGCACCGGCACGCGCCCGGCGACGAACTCGATCGCGCTGCGCAGCAGCAGGTCGTACTCGGCGTCGTACAGGGCCGCCGCCTCGCCGGTCGAACCGGCGACCACGAGGCCCTGGGTGCCCCGCTCCAGCTGCATGGCCAGCAGCCGGTGCCAGGCGTCGAGGTCGAGTTCGCGGGCGGCGTCGAAGGGCGTCGCCAGTGCGGTGATGCTGCCGGATAGTTGCAAGGGAAAACCTTTGGGAATGACGGGCGCGGCGTCGCTGACGGTGGGGTGCGCGCGCTGACACGGGCACGGCACCGATGTTACTTGCGGCGCGAAAGCGCGGGCAAGTATGCTGCCGGCAGGCGGTCGCGCCGTTCACCGGGCTGTTAACCGGGCCGGAACACGCGCCGATCGCGACACGCATCATCCGCCACACCCCTTCCAGTTTCCCGTGCAGGCGCCGCCTTGACCGATTCCGCTTCCCGGCCGTCGCCGACCGAAAACCATCTGCTGATCAACGCCTACACGACGCATCCAGAGTCGCCGCTGCTGTCGGTGACGCGCCGGATCAGCGACAGCGGCTGCAACCTGGTCGACGCTCGCCTGGCGACGGTCGGCCGCGACGTGTCGGTGACCGCGCTGGCGGTGGGCTCGTGGGATTCGGTGGCCAAGCTCGAGGCCATGCTCACCCGGCTGGAGCGCGAGGAAGGCCTGAAGCTGGTCTGGTACCGCACCGGCGCCAAGCAGGTGCAGTCGAACCTGCTGCCCTACGTGGTCGAGGTGGTCGCCGCGGACAAGCCCGGCATCCTGTTCCAGCTGGCCGACTTCTTCGACCGCCAGGGCATCACCATCGAGAGCCTGCACTGCTCGCGCTACCGGGCGATGCAGACCGGCGCCGACATGTTCTCCGCCCAGGTCACCATCGGCGTGCCGGCGAACATGCACATCGCCGCCCTGCGCGACGATTTCCTGGAGTTCTGCGATCACCTGAACCTCGATGCCATCATGGATCCGATGAAGTTCTGAACGAGGCGACCCGACCCATGGCCGAAGACGGAAAGAAACTCCCCGCCAAGACCCTCAAGCTGCCGCTGGCCCTGTCCGGCGGCGACAGCGCCACCCTCGGCGACTACGCCGGCCAGTGGCTGGTGCTGTACTTCTATCCCAAGGACAGCACCCCCGGCTGCACCACCGAGGGCCTGGACTTCAATGCGCTGCTGCCGAAGCTGAAGAAGTTGAACGCCGCCGTGCTCGGTGTGTCGCGCGACTCGGTGCGCTCGCACGACAACTTCTGCGCCAAGCAGGGCTTCCGCTTCCCGCTGGTCAGCGACGCCGACGAGGCGCTGTGCAAGGCCTTCGACGTGATCAAGCCCAAGAAGCTGTACGGGCGCGAATACATCGGCGTGGAACGCAGCACCTTCCTGATCTCTCCGGAGGGCGTCATCGCCCAGTCATGGCGGAAGGTGAAAGTCCCCGGCCATGCCCAGGCCGTCCTCGACGCACTCAAGGCTGCCCAGACGCAGTGACCCACCCCGCCCGCCCGATCCGACGCCGTCCCGCCCCGCGGGCCACGGCGGCTTTGCCCTGCCCGTCGCCCGGCACGGCCGCCGCCGCCCGTACAACCGCCAGGAAGTCCGAATGACGCGAAGCAAGCGCATCTACGTGCTCGACACCAACGTGCTGATGCACGACCCGACCGCCCTGTTCAAGTTCGAGGAGCACGACGTGTTCCTGCCGATGCAGGTCATCGAGGAGCTCGACAACGGCAAGAAAGGCAACTCCGAGGCCAGCCGCAACGCCCGCCAGGTCAGCCGCTTCCTCAACGAGCTGATCGAGGCCCAGGGCGGCAAGGGCAGCATCCACGAGGGCATCGTCCTCAACCGCCCCAATGGCCTGCAGCTGCGCGGCGAGCACAGCAGCGGGCGGCTGCTGTTCCAGACCGACAACTTCGACGCCGGTAAGCGCTTCGGCGCGGTGGTCCCGGACAATGCGATCCTCGGCGCGATCCTGGCGCTGAAGGAAGCCGAGCCGACGGTGCCGGTGGTGTTCGTCTCCAAGGACATCAACCTGCGGATCAAGGCCTCGATCGCCGGCATCGTGTCGGAGGACTACGAGAACGACCGCGCGCTGGACGACTTCAGCCTGCTCTACGCCGGCGCCACCGCGCTGCCGGAGGACTTCTGGCAGCGCAACGGCAAGGACCTGAAGTCCTGGACCGACAAGGGCCGCACCTTCTACGAGATCGCCCGCGGCGAACCCGGCGAGGGCGAGGAGGCGTGGTATCCGAACCAGTTCCTGTACCTGCCCGGCGACGACCAGTCGGAGATGAAGGTCGTGCGCATCACCGACGACAAGGTGGTGATGCAGATCGTCGACGACTTCCGCCACAGCCAGCACGCGGTCTGGGGTATCACCGCGCGCAATCGCGAACAGAACTTCGCCCTCAATGCGCTGATGGATCCGGAAATCGACTTCGTCACCCTGCTCGGCACCGCCGGCACCGGCAAGACCCTGCTGGCCCTGGCGGCGGGCCTGGCGCAGACGATGGACCAGCAGCGCTACCGCGAGATCATCATGACCCGCGCGACGGTCAGCGTCGGCGAGGACATCGGCTTCCTGCCCGGCACCGAGGAGGAGAAGATGACCCCGTGGATGGGCGCGCTGACGGACAACCTGGAAGTACTCACCCACAACCAGGACGGCGGCAGCTGGGGGCGCGCGGCGACCAACGACCTGCTCGCTTCCAGGATCAAGATCCGCTCGCTGAACTTCATGCGCGGCCGCACCTTCCTCAGCCGCTGGCTGATCCTGGACGAGGCGCAGAACCTGACCCCGAAGCAGATGAAGACGCTGATCACCCGCGCCGGCCCGGGCACCAAGATCGTCTGCCTCGGCAATGTCGAGCAGATCGACACGCCCTACCTGACCGAGACCACGTCCGGCCTGACCTACGCGGTCGACCGCTTCAAGCACTGGGAACACAGCGCCAGCGTGACCCTGCGCCGCGGCGAGCGCTCGCGCCTGGCCGACTACGCCTCCGAGGTGCTTTGAGCGCACATGCGAAAGGCGGCCGCGGAACGGCCGCCTTTCGTCGCACCACTCCGGTCAGCGGCCGGGCGTTCTGCAGCAGGTCGCGTTGACCTCATAGGAGATCACGCTCAACAGCGAACCGACCAGGCCGCAGCTCCATCCGGTCGGCTGGCCGGACGTGACCAGCGGCTGGGAATCGCTGATGCCGATGCCCAAGGGACCACCGCACCCGCCGCCGGTGGCGGTGTAGCCCGCCGGACAGCTGACCGAGCGGGTCTGCAGCCCACTCAGAAGATCCAGGTTGCCGGTCTGCTGCGCGACCGTGCAGTCCAGCGCGGTCGCCTCGGGTTCGGTGAAGTAGCCGTCGACGTCGATCACGATATCGGCCTGGGTATTGGCATACGCCTTGATCTGGCTCGCGCAACCGGGCCGGCACAGGCGGACGATGCCGTGGTTCGATACCGGTCTGCCGGTCGTGAAGTTCAGCGACGAGATCAGCGGCTTGCCCTCGTCCGCCGGGTACAGGGTGAAGTAGCCGTAGTTGACCTGGTTGACCGCGGTGACCCGCATCGACAGCGCGGCCACGTTGGCCGGGATGCCGCAATCGGTGCCGGAACCACCCTGCGCGGTGAAGTCGGTGGCGGTGGTGCCCAGCAGGTCGCGGTAACCGTTGGTCGCGATCGGCCCACCGACGATCCGGCTATCGGCGATACGACAGGTGGTGATCGGGGTGTAGACCAGGTCCGCGTCGGTCGAACCCAGTGCCATGGTGCCGACATCGCCGCCTGCGGCCATCACCGTCGGGTTCCCCAGCAGCGCGGCGCTCATGCCGTCGTAGCTGGTCGAACTGGCGGCGCGTTCCAGATTGGACATGTCCGCGCTCTGCAGGGTCGAGCTGATCTGTTGCTCCCACTGCGCCGGAGTCACGTTCTGGCTCCGCGCCCCTTCGACCGACCAGCGCGTGACGATGTCGCCGGCCAGCTCGTCGCGCATCGATTCGGGCGCCCGCCCGTCGTTGTACTGGTTGAGCCACACGACTCCAGCCGCGGTCAACGGAAGCGTCGCAACCAGAGCGACTGCGGCGATCCGAGCAATTCTGCGAGCCATATCGAATACCCCTTCTGATAGTTGAGCGGTTTTCTTCCCATGAGCACTGCAGAGCCCCCATGCGGGACCATCGGCCGCATCGGACCGATCCTGTGTACGTCGGAGCACAGCGGCTGGAAGATGTCGCCAGCACGAACGTCAACTGCGCATCCCACGCGTTGCTCCCGGCCCCCCTGGCCGGGCCTGTTCGTCGTATGTCTGGGTAGCGAAGGGTTCCCCGCCCTCCGAGTCCTGTTGAGCCGGACTTGTGGTCGCCTCCTTCCCTGAAGCTGCGTTCATCAAAGTCACAGGGGCGTGAGGTCCGCGTCAAATTCCTCGACGGATATCAAGCCCCATGTAATTTATGTGATGTACATCACATTTTGACGGCATTCAGAACCGAAATCAGGAGCGGATCACCGGCCAGGTGGCCCCGCTTCAAAAGCAATGAACACCCTATTCTGATATCGACGAGCCCGCCGCCGCCAGCGGGCGGCCAGCAACAAAGACAAAGACGGCGATACCCGACGCCGGCCAGTGCCAGAGGAACGGGAGCGGCCCATCGCCGCCGTCGCGGAAGGCATCAGGTAGCGGTTGCGTCCACCGATATGATGTATAAAACATCAAAATAAATAGATGGAACTTGCATTCAGATGAGTGAGCATCGAAACTCCGGATCACTCCCCCCTCCCCTGATCCCTCGATGATCACCGCCGCACAGATGCGGGCCGCACGCGCCCTGCTGGGCATCGACCAGCGCCAGTTGGCCGCGATGGCCGGTGTTTCGCTTCCGACCATCCAGCGCATGGAGGCCAGCGACGGCACCGTGCGGGCGGTGGTCGGCACCCTGATGAAGGTGATCGATGCACTGGACGCGGCCGGCATCGAACTGATCGGCCCCGAGCAGCCGAGCCAGGCGCGTGGACGCGGGGTGCGACTGAAGGAGCGGGAGTGATGGCCTTCGATCGCCTGCGAGCCGACCGCGCGCGGTACCTGCGCATGTTCGAACCCAAGCTGCTGACGGTGCTGCGCGAGGGCTATCGCTTCGGCGACTTCCGCCGCGACCTGGTCGCCGGCCTGACCGTCGCGGTGGTCGCACTGCCGCTGGCGATGGCCCTGGCGATCGCGTCGGGGACCGGACCGGAGAAGGGACTGCACACGGCGATCATCGCCGGCTTCCTGATCTCGATGCTGAGCGGCTCGCGGGTGCAGATCGGCGGGCCGACCGCGGCGTTCATCCCGGTCGTGTTCATGGTGATCCAGAAGTTCGGCTACGGCGGACTGATCCTGTGCACCCTGCTGGCCGGGCTGATGCTGATCGCCGCCGGCCTGCTGCGCCTGGGCACGCTGATGAAATACATGCCGCAGCCGGTGATCACCGGCTTCACCGCCGGCATCGCGGTCAGCATCTTCTCCAGCCAGGTCAAGGACGCGCTGGGCCTGCAGATGGACACGGTGCCCGCCGAGTTCATCCCGCGCTGGGCCGCCTATGCCCGCCACATCGCCACCGCCCAGCCGGCGACCATCGCGCTGGCCGTGCTGGGGCTGGCGGTGATCGTCGGGCTGCGCCGCTGGAAGCCCAACTGGCCCGGATTCCTGATCGCGTTGCTGGCCTGTTCGACCGCCGCCGCCGCGTTCGCGATGCCGGTGGAAACCATCGGCAGCCGGTTCGGCGGGCTGCCGCTGAGCCTGCCGGACTTCGCGATCCCGCACATTCCGTTCGAGCGCACGCTGGAACTGCTGCCCAGCTCGTTCACCATCGCGTTCCTGGCCGGGGTGGAATCGCTGCTGTCGGCGGTGGTCGCCGACGGCATGACCGGCGGCCGTCACCGTTCCAACGGCGAACTGGTCGCGCAGGGCGTGGCCAACGTCGGCTCGGCGCTGTTCGGCGGCCTGCCGGCGACCGGCGCGATCGCGCGCACCGCGACCAATATCCGCTCCGGCGGACGCAGCCCCGTCGCCGGCATGCTGCACGCGGTGTTCCTGCTCGCCTTCATGCTGCTGCTGGCGCCGCTGATGGGCTATGTGCCGCTGGCCGCCCTGGCCGCGGTCCTGCTGGTGGTGGCCTGGAACATGAGCGAGGTCGAGCACTTCCGCAACACCCTGTCGGCGCCCATCGGCGACCGCATCGTGCTGCTGCTGACCTTCGTCCTGACCGCGCTGGTCGACCTGACCGTGGCAATCCAGGCCGGCATCGTGGTCGCGGCCTTCGTCTTCATGTTCCGCATGTCCGAATCGATGGAAATCAGCGCCGGCATCCGGCCGACCGACGACGACCTTGCACCGCAAAGCGATGTCCGGGACGACGAGGCTCGCGACGATGAAAACCAGCGCGCCCGGCTGCCGAAGGGCGTGGAGGCCTTCCAGATCAGCGGCCCGTTGTTCTTCGGCAGCAGCAACCGCCTCGACAGCCTGCTCGACCAGTTCTTCGAGCCGCCGAAGGTATTCATCCTGCGGATGCGGCTGGTGCCGGTGATCGACGCCAGCGGCGTACATGCGCTGCGCAACCTCGCCCGACGCTGCCAGCGCCTCGGCATCGTGCTGGTGATTTCCGGACTGCAGGAGCAGCCGAACCGGGTGATCTCGAACATGCAGTTGCAGGAGCGCGACGGCGAACTGCATTTCGTCTCCAACTTCGAGCGTGCGGTCAGGCTGGCGGAAACGATCCTGGAACGTCAGGCCCACTGAGCGCGCGCACCCCGTTCCAGCGGCGCGTTCGGGGCACAATGTCGGCATGAGCGCGTCCCAGCCCATTTCCGTCCTTACCATCGCCGGTTCCGACTCCGGCGGTGGCGCCGGCATCCAGGCCGATCTGAAGACTTTCGCCGCGCACCGCGTGCACGGCCTGAGCGCGATCGCCGCGCTGACCGCCCAGCACACCCGTGGGGTCACCGCGGTGGAGGTGCCGCCGACCGCGTTCCTGCGCGCGCAGATCGAAGCCTGCTTCGAGGACTTCCGCATCGGCGCAGTCAAGCTCGGCATGCTGGCCAATGCCGAGGTCATCCACGCCGTCGCCGACGCCCTGCAAGCCCATCGCCCGCCCCATGTCGTGCTCGATCCGGTGATGGTCGCCACCTCCGGCGCCAAGCTGCTGGCCGACGACGCCCTCGGCGCGCTGCGGGACCGCCTGCTGCCGCTGGCCAGTGTGGTCACCCCCAATATTCCCGAGGCCGAACTGTTGCTCGGCCATCCGGTCGTCGACGCGGCCACGGCCGAATCGGCGCTGGCCGAGTTCGTCGAGGACCTCGGTGCGCGCGCGGTGCTGCTCAAGGGCGGGCACCTGGGCCGCGACGAGTGGGTGATCGACCGCTACTGGGACGGCGACTGTGTCGCCCAGTACGGCCACCCCAGACTGGATCTGGAGGCGCACGGCACCGGCTGCACGCTGGCCTCGGCGATTGCCGCGCGGCTGGCGCTCGGGCACCCGCTGCCGGAGGCCTGCGAACGGGCTGCCCACTACGTGAACCAGGCCCTGCTCGGGGGCTATCGTCCCGGGCGCGGCGAGGTGCTGGTGCTGGACCACTTCGGCGCGGCGGGGGCGGCATGAACGCGGCGACCGGGGCTGGGGCGGACGCCTCCGAGCTGCCTTGCGAAAGCGGCGACGGGCATCGCTGGTCGCTGCTGGTCCGGCGTCCGCCGGCACCGGCGGCGGTTGTGACCTGGCTGCCGGCGCTGGGCGTGGCCGCACGCCACTACCTGCCGTTCGCCGAAGCGCTGGCCGCGCGCGGCATCGCCACGGTGATCCACGAGTGGCGCGGCTACGGCAGCAGTTCGCTGCGACCGGACCGGAACACCGACTGGGGTTATGCGCAACTGCTCGTCGACGACCTGCCGGCCACCGAGGCGGCGGTGGCGCAGGCCTTTCCCGGCAGCGAGCGGATCCTCGGCGGACACAGCCTCGGCGGACAACTGGCCTGCTGCCGTCTGGGGATGACGCCGGCCTGCGCCGAGCGGCTGTGGCTGGTCGCCAGCGGCTCGCCGTACTGGCGGGCCTTCCCCGCCCCGACCCGCTGGTGGCTGCCGCTGGCCTATCGGTTCCTGCCCTGGCTGGCCAATGCGCGCGGTGCGCTGCCCGGCCGCAGGATCGGTTTCGGCGGCGAGGAGGCCCGGGGCCTGATCGGCGACTGGGCACGCAGCGCGCTCAGCGGGCGCTACCGCGCGCGCGGACTCGACGTCGATCTGGAAGCGAGGATGGCGGCCCTGACCCCGCGGGTCCGCAGCGTCGCCTTCACCCACGACTGGCTGGCGCCGGAGTCCGCGCTCGAATTCCTGCTGTCGAAGTTCGATCGTGCCCGGGTCGGGCACCGGCTGCTCGATGCCGACACGCTGGGCATCCGCGCCGACCACTTCGCCTGGATGAAACGACCCGACGCGGTGGCCGACGCGCTGAGCGGCGCCGACCAATAGCCCAGCATCCCCGCGCTCAGGCGACCGCGCGTGCGCGCATCGCCTCGGCCAGGCGGGTGCGGTAGCCGTCGGGATTGAGCGCCTGCCAACGCCAGGCATCTCGACACATCGCCTCGACGCCGAACTCGGCACGCCAGCCCAGCCGTTCGTAGGCCAGCGACGGGTCGGCGAACACCTCGGCGACATCGCCCGGACGCCGGGCGACGATCTCGTAGGGCACCGGCCGCTCGCTGGCGGCCTCGAACGCACGGACCAGTTCCAGCACGCTGATCCCGCTGCCGGTGCCGAGGTTGACGGTCAGCCCCCCGCGATCGCGGACCAGGTAGTCGAGCGCATCGGCGTGCGCGCGGGCCAGGTCGACCACGTGCAGGTAATCGCGCACGCCGGTGCCGTCGCGGGTCGGATAGTCGCCGCCGAACACCTGCAGGCGCTCCCGGCGCCCGGCCGCGACCTGGCACACGTAGGGCATCAGGTTGTTGGGCGGGCCGTCCGGGGCTTCGCCGATCAGCCCCGACGGGTGCGCGCCGACCGGATTGAAATAGCGCAGGTCGGCGACCTGGAACGCGGGATCGCTGGCCGCCACGTCGGCCAGCAGCTGCTCGACCACCAGCTTGGTGCGTCCGTAGGGATTGGTGACCTTCAGTTCGGCGTCCTCGCGCACCGGCACCGACTCGGGCATCCCGTACACCGTCGCCGAGGAGCTGAACACCAGGCGCTTGACCCCCGCCGCCGCCATCTCCTGCAGCAGCGCGATCGAGCCTCCGATGTTGTTGTCGAAGTACTCCAGCGGACACTGGCACGACTCGCCCACCGCCTTGAGCGCGGCGAAATGGACCACGGCATCGAAGCGGTGGCGCGCGAACACCCGGGCCAGGCGCGCGCGGTCGCGCAGGTCGAGCCGGTCGACCGCGATCGGAAGCCCCAGCAGCGACTCCAGCCGGGTGATCGCTTCCGGAGAACTGTTGCGGAAGTTGTCGACGACCACGACCTCGTGGCCGCGCTCGATCAGGACCATGCAGGCATGGGCGCCTATGTAGCCCGCTCCACCGGTAACCAGAACTCGCATCGGGGCCTCGTCGCCGTGCTTGCCTGTCCGGGACAACGCGAAACGCGCGCGTGACCGGAAACGTTGCCGGAAATCCGCCGGTTCCCCGTTCAGTCCGGGCAGAGCGGTGATTACCGAGTGCCATCCGGCCGCAAGGGGTCGAACCGCAAGCCAGCAAACATCCGCCGCCGCTGCCGTCGTGGCACCGGCACGACCATCCGCCGCCTGAGAACTTCTGGAGACCCCAAGCACCTATGGACGCCCCGCTGCCGAAACCGGAGCAGATCCGGCTGGCCGTCGTGGGACTGGGATACGTCGGGCTGCCGCTGGCCGTGGCCTTCGGCCGCCGCCTGCCGACCCTCGGCTTCGACGTGAACCTGGCCCGGATCAACGAGCTGGAACGCCATCACGACCATACGCTGGAAGTGCCCGAGGCGGCGCTGCGCGAAGCCTCGCAACTGCGCTTCAGCGCCGACGCCGGACGTCTGCGCGAATGCAACGTCTACGTGGTCACCGTGCCGACCCCGATCGACGCCTACAAGCGCCCCGACCTGCGCCCCCTGGAAGCGGCCAGCCGCACCGTCGGCGAGGCGCTTTCGCGCGGCGACGTGGTGATCTACGAGTCCACCGTCTACCCCGGCGCGACCGAGGAGGTCTGCGTGCCGATCCTGGAACGCGAGTCGGGACTGGTGTTCAACCGCGACTTCTATGTCGGCTACAGCCCGGAGCGGATCAACCCCGGCGACCAGGAACACCGCCTGGAAACCATCACCAAGGTCACCTCCGGCTCCACCGAGGACGCGGCCCGATTCGTCGACGCGCTGTACGCGAGGATCGTCTCGGCCGGCACCCATCGCGCCTCCAGCATCCGCGTCGCCGAAGGCGCCAAGGTAATCGAGAACATCCAGCGCGACGTCAACATCGCCCTGATCAACGAACTCGCGCAGTTGTTCGACCGGCTCGGGATCGACACCCAGGAGGTACTGGCCGCCGCCGGCACCAAGTGGAACTTCCTGCCGTTCCGGCCCGGTCTGGTCGGCGGCCACTGCATCGGCGTGGACCCCTACTACCTGACCCACAAGGCGCAGCAGGTCGGCTTCCACACCGACGTGATCCTGGCAGGACGACGCACCAACGACGGCATGGGCCAGCACGTCGCCCGTCGCGTGGTGCGGCTGATCCAGAAGCACGACGGTCATCCTGCCAACTGCCGGGTGCTGCTGCTGGGCCTCACCTTCAAGGAGAACTGTCCGGACCTGCGCAACACCCGGGTCACCGACATCGTCGACGAGCTCGCCGAATACGGCATCGCGGTGGACGTGCACGACCCCTGGGTCGACGCGGCGCAGGCGCGCGAGGCGTACGGGCTGGCGCTGGTGGAGACGCCCGAGGCGGCCCGCTACGACGCGGTGGTGCTGGCGGTCGCGCATCGCCAGTTCGTCGAGATGGGCACGACCGGCCTGCGCCGATTCGGAAAGCCGGGAACGCCGCTGTTCGACGTCAAGGGCGTGCTGCCCGGCGCCGAAGTCGACGGCCGGTTGTGAGCGGGAGGCGCCACGGCATGCGGATCCTGGTCACCGGCACCGCCGGATTCATCGGCTTCCACCTCGCCCGGGCGCTGCTGGCGCGGGGCGACGAGGTGCTGGGCTTCGACAACGTCAACGACTACTACGACCCGCACCTGAAGGAGGCGCGGCTGGCCCAGCTGCACGCGCGAACGGGCTTCGACTTCGTGCGCGCCTCGCTGGAGGACCGCGACGCGGTCGAGGACGCCTTCGACAGGTTCCGTCCCGACCGCGTGGTCAACCTCGCCGCGCAGGCCGGCGTGCGTTACTCGATCGAGAATCCGCGCGCCTACATCGACAGCAATATCGTCGGCTTCCTCAACATCCTCGAAGCCTGCCGCCATCACCGTATCGGGCATCTGGTCTACGCCTCGTCCAGCTCGGTCTACGGCGCCAACACCAAGCTGCCGTTCTCGGTCGACGACGAGGTCGACCACCCGGTCAGCCTGTACGCGGCAACCAAGAAGTCCAACGAGCTGATGGCGCACACCTACAGCCATCTGTACGGCCTGCCGACCACGGGGCTGCGCTTCTTCACCGTATACGGTCCGTGGGGCCGGCCGGACATGGCCCTGTTCCTGTTCACCCGCAACATCCTCGCCGGCCGGCCGATCGACGTGTTCAACCACGGCCATCACCGTCGCGACTTCACCTACATCGACGACATCGTCGAGGGCGTGGTCCGCGCCCTCGACAGGGTGCCGGCCGCCGACCCGGACTACGACTTCGGCAACGGCAGCCCGGCCGCCTCCTCGGCGCCGTACCGGCTCTACAACATCGGCAGCGACCGCCCGGTCGAACTGATGACCTACATCCGCCTGATCGAGGAGTGCCTGGGCCGCGAGGCCGACTGCAACCTGCTGCCATTGCAACCGGGCGACGTGCCCGATTCGCATGCCGACGTCGAAGCCCTGCGTCGCGACGTCGGCTACGCGCCGACCACCCCGGTCGAGGTCGGCATACGCCGCTTCGTCGAGTGGTTCCGCGAGTACTACGGCGACTGAGCCGTCCCCGCCGCGACTGGCCGGGCCGGACTTCCCGCTGCGTTGTCTACTGCTGAACAAGGGGACCGCTGTCATGCGCCAGATAACCATACTGTTCTTCGCCGCCCTCGCCCTGCTGCTGAGCGCCTGCGCCAGCGCGCCGACCTCCGGCAACGGGCCGCCACCCAGCCATGCCGTGACCGCCGTCGACGAGTACCAGATCGGCGTCGACGACATCGTCCAGGTCACGGTCTGGCGCAACCCGGACCTGGGCATCACCGCGCCGGTGCGCCCGGACGGCATGATTTCGGTGCCGCTGATCGGCGACGTCCAAGCCGGCGGGCTGACCCCCAGCACGGTCGCCGCCGACATCGGCCAGAAGCTGTCGGCCTATGTCCGCGATCCCCAGGTCGCGGTGATCCTGACCGACCTGCGCAGCCACGAGTACCTGTCGCGGGTGCGGGTCACCGGGGCGGTGCGCCAGCCGGTCTCGATCCCCTACCGCCCGGGCATGACCGTCCTCGACGCGGTGCTTGCCGCCGGCGGAGTGACCGAGTTCGCCGCCGGCAACCGCAGCAGCCTGCACCGCAAGAAGGGCAAGAGCAGCGCCTACGACGCCTACCGCGCCTACGACGTGCAGCTGCAGAAGATCCTCGACGGCTCCGACCTGAGCACCAACTACCCGGTCGCCCCCGGTGACGTCATCACCGTAGCCGAGCGCGCGCTGTGAGCAACGAACTGTCCGAATGGAACGGCGGCGGTTCTCCGCGTCCGGTCCTGCGCCCGATCGCACGCGTGTCCCCCGCCATTCCGCTGGCCGGAATGGCGTTCAGGGAGGGACGCAGGCATCCGGTGCTGCTGGCCGCCGCATTCGCGGCGATCGCGTTCGCCGCGCTCATGCTCGGTCTGTCGGCGCCCAAGAAATACACCTCGACCGCCTCCGTGCGGGTCCAGGAAGAGAGCATCATCCAGCCGCTGATGAAGGGCCGCGCGATGTCGACCACGGTCGTCGATCATGCCGGCATCGCCCGCGAGATCGCGTTCGGCCAGCAGGTGCTGGACTCGGTCATCCGCGCCGGCGGTTGGCCGCGCGACGCGATGACGGCGGTGGAGATCGAACGGCTGCGCGACCAGATCGCCGCCCGCACCGAGATCTACAACCCGCGCCAGAACAACAACCTGATCAAGATCAGCTATGCCGACGGCGACCCGCAGCGCGCACGGCGGGTGGCCCAGCAGTTCGCCGACTCGATCATCGCTGTCAACCTCAAGAGCAAGGCCGCCGAAAGTCGCACCGCCTACGAATTCATCGACGCGCAGACGCGCCAGTACGAAAAGGACCTCGGTGAGGCCGAGAGCGCGCTGGCCGGCTACTATCGCGAGCATCCCGACGCCCTTCCCGGCACCAGCGAAAGCTCCAGCCGCCGGATCAGCGAACTGCAACGCGAGACCGATCGCGCCCGCATGGACGCGATCGACCAGCGCGCCCAGGCCAGCGCACTGCAGTCGCACCTCAGCCGCGAGAACTCGATCGGCAACACCGGCGCCCGCGCGATCCAGATCCAGCAACAGTTGGCCAACCTGCAGAAGGAGCTGGACACGCTGAGCCTGAACTACACCGAGCAGCACCCCGACGTCCGGCGCATTCGCAGCCAGATGGGCGACCTGCGGAACGAACTGCAACGCGAGCGTCGCAATCCCAGCCCGGCATTGAGCGCGGTCGCCGCAACCGCGACGCCGGCCTACAGCGACCTGCGCGCCAGGCTGGCCGATGCGCGCGGCCGCAGCCGTGCCTCTGCCGAACGCGTCGCCACCGCCGAACGCCTGATCGCCGAAGAGCGCCTGCGCAACGAGCAACTGGCGACGATGGAAGGCGAACTGGCCCAGCTGCAGCGCGACTACGACACCAGCAAGTCGCTGTACAACGACATGGTCGAGCGGCGCGAGAACGCGCGCATGTCGATGCTGCTCGATGCCGAGCACGGCGAGTTGAGCTTCCGCATCCAGGAGGCGGCGGCGCTGCCGCTGCAAGCGACCGGGCTGCGCCTGATGTACGTGGCCCTGGGCGGTCTTGTGATAGCCGTCGCATTTCCGGCATTGGCACTGCTGGCCTGGATCAAGCTCGACCCCAGGGTCCGCACCGCCACCCAGATCGAGAGCTCGGCCGGCCTGCCTGTGCTCGGCTCGGTCCCGGCGAGCTACACGCCTTCACGCGTTGCCGCCATTCGCAAGCACATGATGGTCGCCGCCGCCCTGGTGGCGTCGGTCCCGCTGGCGTTCGCACTCGCGATGATCCTCAGATAGGACTGAGCAATGAACGATCCAGGAATCGCATCGGTGGAACGGCAGCTTCGCGAGCAGTTGCAGCTCGCGGACAAGCCGGTCGGCCATCCCGCCGAAACCTCGCTGCTGAGCCCGGAACAGCGTCGGGAGATATCGATCATCAGCGCATCGACCGCGTCAAGGGCGCAGGTCAACGCATTCCGCAACCTTCGCACCCGCCTGCTGGCGATCGCCGGCGGACAGTCGATCACCACCGTGGTCGCACCGGTCAGCAAGGGCAGCGGCGGCAGCTTCATCGCCCGCAACCTGGCCGCCGCGATGGCGTTCGAGGAGGGTCGCAACGCACTGCTGGTCGATTGCGATCTGCTGGAACCGTCGCAGCACACCACCATGCGCATCAACACCGACAACGGCGGACTGACCGATTATCTCGACAGCCCGGCCGTCGAGGTCGAGGACATCCTCTACGAGACCGGCATCGCCCGCTTCAGGCTGATCCCGGCGGGGACCGCACCGCGACCGGACAACGAGTACTTCACCCGTTTCAAGATGCGGCTGCTGATCGACTCGCTGAGCTACCGCTACCCGGACCGCTATCTGTTCCTGGACAGCCCGCCGGTGCTGGGCGCGCCCGACGCGCGCCTGCTCTCGCATCTGGCCGACGTGGTGGTGCTGGTTGCCGGATACGGCCGCGACACGCCCGAGGCCATCGCCGAGGCCGCCGCCAATTTCGATCCGGCCAAGTTCGCCGGCGTCGTGTTCAACGAAGGGGTCTAGGCCCATGAGTACCGGGCCCGCGAACACCCGGTCCGTCAACGCCAGGGGGAAACCATGACGGCGAACCCATCATCCGCATACCGCAGACGCCATCGTCCGATGTCATGCGCGTCCGTCGGCCCAGGCCCGCGGCCCCGCTGCCGTCCGGCGCTCGTGCTCGCCCTGCTCGCCTGCCTGCCACTGCCCCGGCAGGCGCAGGCGGTCGACGTCGACTACGAGATCGGCGTCGCGGTCAAGCGACAGGACAACATCGCCCTGACCGCATCCGGGCGCGACCCGGTATCGGAAACGGTGGTATCCCCGCGCGCGTACTTCGAGGCCACCCAGGACGGCCCGCGCATCAGGTTCAAGGCGCAGGGTGCGCTCGAATACTACGACTACCTCGACGACACCTTTTCCGACGAAACCCGCGCGCGCTTCAACGGGCAGCTCGACATCACCGCCATTCCCGACCGCCTGGACTTCGTGTTCCGCGACTATCTGAGCCAGCAGCCGGTCGACCGGCTGGCCGCCTATGCGCCCGACAACACCCAGCAGATCAACGTCTTCGTCGCCGGCCCGACCCTGAAAGCGCGCTTCGGACCGGCCATGCGCGGCCAACTGGACCTGCGCTACGCCGACAACCATGCCGAGGAGACCGAGAGCTTCAACGGCAACCGCTACAGCATTGCCGGCCGCCTGGTCCGCGACCTGGATCCGAACAGGGAACTCTCCCTCAACCTGGCGGTGGTCGAAGCCGATTTCGACCAGGCCGGCGATCGCCGCGACTACCGCCGCGAGGACGGCTTCCTCAACCTGACCAGCCGCCATGCCCATCTGGACACCGACATCGACCTCGGCCATTCGCGGGTCGAGCTCGACGGCAGCGGCCGCAAGGACTCGACCCTGCTGCTGCGCGCCTCGGTTGACTGGAACCTGTCCGCGCGCAGTCTGCTGGGAATATCCGCGCGACAGCAGTTCACCGACAGCGGCGAGGACATGACCCGTCCGCTGGAGCTGGAGCAGATCCGCTTCAACGACTTCAACGTGCCCTATCTGGTCGAACCCAGCGTGTTCAAGGAGCGCCAGGTCCGGGTCCGCTATCGCTACCGCGGCGAGCGGCTGACCCTGCAGGCGGTGCCCTACGGACGGCGCGTGCGCTATCTGGACAGCACCCTGGAGGACGAGAACCGGCGCGGCATCATCGTGTCCGCCTCCTACCGGCTGCGTCCGCGCCTGACCGCGTCGTTCTACGCGCTCAGGGAAAACCGGGAGTTCGTCGACATCGATCGCGAGGACCGCGACCTGACCTACAGCGTCGGCCTGGCCAACCGTTTCACCCGTCACTGGACCGGACGCATCGACTTCCTGCACCAGGAGCGCGACAGCAACATCGCCCGACGCAGCTTCGACAGCAACTCGGTCCTGGTCAGCGTGAGCTACAGGCGTTGAGAGGACGATGAGGGCGACACACGGCCATGATCGCGGGCTCCGCACTCCGGTCCCGCCGCGCGCAACGGTGACGCCATGATCGCGCTGGCGTTCTGGCTCGCGGTGGCGGGCGTCGCGCTCGGCTACGCCGGCTATCCGGCCTACCTGGCCCTGTGCCGCCTGATCCGCCCCCGGCCGCTGGTCAC
The DNA here is from genome assembly GCF_006546735.2 of Marilutibacter maris. Taxonomy (GTDB): domain Bacteria; phylum Pseudomonadota; class Gammaproteobacteria; order Xanthomonadales; family Xanthomonadaceae; genus Marilutibacter; species Marilutibacter maris. The sequence continues at coordinate 27,763 of NZ_VICD02000207.1, forward strand.
CCGCCCCCAGGAACCCTCGGTCGAGGTGCTGCTGGTCGTGCACAACGCCGCCGACGCACTCGCGGCCAAGGTCGCGAACCTGCGCCAGCTCGACTACCCGTCGTGGCAGCTCGGCATCTGCATCGTCTGCGACGGCTGCACCGACGCCACCGTGGCGGTTGCCGGGCGCCTGGCCGCGGACGACGTGCGCGTGGTGGTGTTCTCCGAACGGCGCGGAAAATCCGCCTGCATCGGCGATGTGCTGCCGACCCTGGTCGCGGAAGTGGTGCTGTTCGTCGACGTCAGGCAGACCCTCGATGCCGGCGCGCTGCAGGCGCTGACCGCGGCACTCGCCGACCCGTCGGTCGGAGCCGCCAGCGGCGAACTGGTGGTCCTGGACGGCGCCGGATTCGCGGCCGGAATCAATGCCTACTGGCGCTACGAGAAGGCCATCCGCCGACTGGAGAGCGCCACCGGCTCGATGGTCGGCGCCACCGGCGCGATCTACGCCGCGCGCCGGCGTCTGATCGGACCGGTACCGTCGGGCCTGATCCTCGACGACATGTGGATTCCGCTGTCGATCGCCGAAGCCGGCTACCGCATCGTCGCGGTCGAGGGCGCGGTCGCGTTCGACCGGGCCAGTCCCGACCCGCAGTCCGAGGAACGGCGCAAGCGCAGGACCCTGAGCGGCAACTACCAGTTGCTGCACCGGTTTCCGAAGCTGGCGCTGCCCGGCCTGCACCCGATGGCGGCACGGCTGTGGGGACACAAGTGGTCGCGGCTGCTGGCGCCGTGGCTGCTGATCGCCGCGTTCGCCTGCAGCGCGACGCTCGCCGCCGGCGGCAGCCGGCCCTACCTGTGGCTGTTCCTCCTGCAGGTCGCCGCCTACGCCCTGGCCGTGCTCGGCCGACACTCGCGCTGGCTGGCACGGCGCGTCCCGCCGGCCCGTCTGGCGGCGGCGTTCCTGAGCCTGAACGCCAGTGCGCTGCTCGCCCTCGGCGACTACCTGCGCAACCCGAGCCCGCACCTGTGGCGGACCACCCGCTACCAGGAGAGCGGCCGATGAACCGGACCCGCCCTCTGACCCGTGTGGTCTACGTGGTGTCGCTGTTTCCGTGCGTATCGGAGACCTTCATCGTGCGCGAGATCGGCGCCCTGATCGCCCGCGGCGTCGACGTCAGGATCATCTCCTTGAAGAAGCCGTCGAAGGATCTGGTGCAGACCGACTCGGCGGCCCTGCTCGACCGCGTCCGTCACCCGCTGCCCTGGCCCGCCGCGGTGGCCGGCGTGGCCCGGGAGTGCGTCCGCGCGCCGGCCACCGTCCTGCGCGCGGTCGGCCTGGTGGTGATCGACGGCTGGCGTCGGCCGATGGTCGCGCTCAAGTCGCTGGCGGCACTGTTCCGCGCGCTCCAGCATGCCCGCTGGCTCCGCGACTTCGATCCACAGGTGATCCACGCGCACTGGGCCACCTATCCGTCCACCGCGGCCTGGGCGTTGGCACGGCTGACCGACCGCCCCTTCAGCTTCACCTCGCACGCGCACGACATCTACGTGGAGAACCAGTTGCTGGCGCACAAGATCACCGACGCGGCGCTGGCGGTGACGATATCGCGCTTCAATGTCGACTGGCTGAGCGCGCGCGCGACGCCGGCGGCGCGCGACAAGCTCAGGATCGTCCATTGCGGCGTCGACATGGAGAACTCGCCCTGGCAGGCCGGAACCCGCGATGCCCGCTCCATCCTCGCGGTCGGCCGCCTGGATCCGGTCAAGGGTTTCGAAACCCTGGTCGATGCGATCGCCTTGCTGGCGCAACAGGGCATCGACGTCGATTGCCGCCTGGTCGGCACCGGCCCGCTGGAACAGGCCCTGCGGCAAAGGGCCGGCGAACGCGGTGTCGCCGACCGGATCGAGTTCACCGGTGCCCAGCCGCAGGAGCGCATCCGCGACTGGATGCGCTCCGCGACCATGTTCGCGCTGCCGTCCCAGGTCGCCGCCGACGGCAACCGCGACGGCATCCCGGTCGCGCTGATGGAGGCCATGGCCAGCGGCTGCCCGGTGATCAGCACCCGGGTATCGGGCATTCCCGAGCTGATCGAGCACGATCGCAACGGCCTGCTGGTCGAGCCGCGCGATCCGGCCGCCCTCGCCGACGCGATCCGGTCGCTGATGGCGGACCCGGCGCTGCGCTCGCGGCTCGCGCTGCAGGCGCGCCGCCACATCGAAGCGCAGTTCGACGCGCGCAAGGAGGCCGGTCGACTGCACGCGCTGATGCAGGAGGCCGCCGATGCCGCCTGAACGGATACTCATCGTCATCGACGAGATGGAGGTCGGCGGCAGTCAGCGCCAGATCACCCACCTGCTGGGCGGACTGGACCGCGCGCGCTGGCAACCGGAACTGCTGTATTTCAGGAACCCCTCGCACCTGGTCGACGCGATCCGCGCGCACGGCGTCGCCGTCCATCATCTGCCCAAGCGCGGCCGGGTCGACATCCGCTTCCTGTGCGCCTACGTCGCGTTCCTGCGCAGGCGTCGCTTCGCGCTGGTGCATGCGTTCTCGCTGACCGCCGAACTGTGGACCCTGATCGCGACCACGCTGGCGTTTCCGTTCGCGCGACGACCGGCGCTGGTCGCCTCGGTGCGCGGCCTGTACCTGGACGCGTCGCGCACGTTCTGGCGGATCAAGCGCCTCATCGTCCGTCACAGCGACGCGGTCATCGCCAACGCGCGCGCCTGCGCCGACGCCGCGGCCTCGGGCACCGGACTGGGACGCGAGCGCTTCGACGTCGTGCCCAATGCCATCGCCGCCGTGCCGGCGATCACCGCGATGCAGCGCGAACGCCTCGCCGCCGCCATCGGCCATCCTCCCGGGCGCCCGTTCGCGTTGTTCGTCGGGCGTCTGGTCGCGGTCAAGAACCTGCCCTGCCTGATCCGCGCCCTGGCCCGGCTGCCGCGGCAGCGGCGCCCGTGGCTGGCGCTGGCCGGCGACGGCCCGCTCGCACCGTCGCTGCAGCGGCAGATCCTGGATGCCGGCCTCGGCGACGACGTCCGCCTGCTCGGGGAGCGCGACGACACCGCGGCGCTGATGCAGGCGGCCGATCTGCTGGTGCTGCCCTCGCGACAGGAAGGCATGTCCAACGCGTTGATGGAAGCCATGGCTGCCGGTTGCCCGGTCGTCGCCTCGGCGGTCGGCGGCAATCTCGAACTGATCGATCCGGAACGGACCGGACTGCTGTTCGCCAGCGACGACGACGAGGAGCTCGCCGTCTGCATGCAGCGGCTGGCCGACGACCCGGGCCTGCGGCGGCGGCTGGCCGAAGCGGCTCGCGAACGCATGCGCGACGGCCATTCGCTGGCGCGGATGGTCGCGGCGACGGCGCAGATCTACGAGCGCGGTATCCGGCTGGCGCCGGCATCGGCCGGCAACGCGTCCGGTTCCACCGTCGAGGGGGACGCATGACGGCGCGCCGCCAGGTCCGCGATCGCGCCGCCCGCGTGCTGATGGTACTGGACGGCCCCTACCCGTCAGACCGTGGCGGTGGCGCCGAAGCCCAGGTCGGCCTGCTCTCGGCAGCGATGCGCACGCGCGGACAGGGCGTGACCGTGGTGACACCGATGGCCAGCGGCGGCCCGATGGCACCGGTGTCGCGGGTCGCGGGCGTGCCGGTCTGCCGTCTCCGCTACCCGAGGATCAGATGGCTGGGCGGCCCCTGCCTGTGGCTGGTCCTGGCCATGTTCCTGCATGCCCGACGCCGTCACTACGACGTGTGGCACGTGCATGTCGCGCGCAGCCTGGCCACCGTCTGCGCCCTGCTCGGTCCGCTGCTCGGCAAGCGCGTGGTGATCAAGGTATCCGGCTCCTGGGATCTGGAACAGGGCGCGCTCGCGGCCGATCCCTCGCTGTCCGGACGTATCGTCCGCCGCTGCCTGCGGCGCGCCGACGCGTGGCAGGCGATCAGCCGGCGCATCGCGGCGACCCTGGCCCGGCGCGGCATGCCCGGCGAGCGCATCGCCGAGATTCCCAACGCCGTGGACAGCGACGCGACCGGGGCCGGTCCCCGCCACGTCCGCGACGACGACCGGATCCGACTGGTCTTCGTCGGCCGCCTGGTCGAAGAAAAGGATCTGCCGACCCTGCTTCGCGCCTTCTCCGACGCGGTCGCCACCGCGCCGCGGCTGCAACTGACCATCGTCGGCAGCGGGCCGCTGGAGGACGCACTCATCACGCTCGCCGACGAGCTTGCGCTGGGCGCGCGGGTGAGCTTCACCGGTCACCTGGACGAGGTCCGGCCCGTGCTCGCCAACGCCGACATCGGCGTGCTGCCGTCGCGCTTCGAGGGCCTGTCCAACTCGCTGCTGGAGTGCATGGCCGCACGCCTGCCGATGATCGCGAGCCGGATCAGCGGCAACGAGGATTTCGTCCGCCACGGCGAGAACGGTTGGCTGTTCGAACCCGGCGATCGCGCCGGTCTGACCGCCGTCCTGCGCGCCGCGGCCGCCACCGA
>NZ_VICD02000208.1 GCF_006546735.2 Marilutibacter maris
AGCCCCGCTACGACACCGGCGGCAGCCTCAACCCCCTGCTGCCGCAGAATCTCAAGCCGAACCTGCTCGCCACTTCCGCCGCCGGCGGCACCGGCCTCTACGACCTGGCCCGCGAGCGCCTGCGCGTGTTCAGCGCCAGCACCCCCAGCGTCGCCCTGCGCGAGTACGACGGCATCGCCGGCAGCCGCGGGCTGAGCGAGGCGCAGCAATACGGACGCGCGATCGCGCTGCTGCGCGCCAGCCGCCCCGGCGAAGCCGCGCGGGCATTGTCGGACCTGCTCGCCAAGCGCCCTGGCGACACCTGGGTGACCCTGGCATTGGCCGAAGCCGAGGCGCGCAGCGGCAAGCACGCATCCGCCGACAGCCGCTTCGAATCGCTGTTGCGACGTGCGCCGGGCGACCGCGCGATCGCCCTCACCTATGCCCGCACCCTGGCCGAGCGCGACACCCGCGAGGCCGGCCAGCGCGCCCAGGCGGTGCTGCGCCCCCTGCTGGCGCGCTCGGGCGAGGATCCGGAGTTCCAGCAGGTCTTCGCACGCGCCTGCGAGATCGCCGGCGACCCGGTCCGCGCCGGCGAGGCCTATGCCGAGGCGGCTTACCTGAACGGGCGTCCGGAACTGGCCCTGGTCCGCCTGGAAAACCTGAAGAAGCGCGACGACCTGGATTACTACGCCCGCGCCCGGATCGACTCGCGGATCGCCGCGATCACCCCGACCGTGCTCGAACTGCGCCGCCAGGGCATCCGCGACGAGGACCTGCGCAAGCGCTGAGGGGGGAACGATATCCGGCTGCGCCCGGAGGTTGGGCCCCGAGCCTTTGCCCCGTAGGAGCGGCGTAAGCCGCGATGGAACCCTGCCCGGAAGATTGGAGTCGCAGCTCACGCAGCTCCTACGTAACCTGGTCCGTTACGCGCGAACCGGCCGCCAGCCTCTCTTATGGCAGCGGCGCAAGCCGAGATCCCCGGGCTGCGCCCAGGAATCCCCGAAATTTGCTGCGCATACCTCGGGCCTCACCGTTGCGCTCTCGTCACGCGCCTTGGTGTCGTAGGAGCGGCGTGAGCCGCGATGGGCCTTCATGGGAAAGCCATGTCGCGGCTTACGCCGCGCTCCCAAGGCCCTATCCGGAACAAAGGCCGCGCCGGAGGGGGATTTCCGTACCCCGCAAGGGCCTCTGGTACGGACAACCGCCGCTTGGCGGCTCACGATGTCACGCGACAGTCACAAAACCGTAGTCTACTGATGCCGCTTCGGAGGGCGGACCCGGCGCTGGAGATCGGAGGCACCGCAGCCGTGAACGCGCCGCGGACCCGGTCCGCATGCGCCCCACGAAGCCGGAACCGGCCGCGGCCGGACTCCGTCGGCTCGGAAAGCCGCCAGGCCGGCGCGCCTCCGAGATGGCTCGCATCAACCCCCACTGGTGACCGCGTGCAGAAGCGCATCCTGATCGTAGAAGACGAACCCGCCATCCGTGACATGGTCTCCTTCGCCCTGCGCAAGGGCGAGTACGAACCGGTCCATGCCGGCGACGCCCGTGAAGCGCAGTCCGCCATCGCCGATCGCGTGCCCGACCTGATCCTGCTCGACTGGATGCTGCCGGGCACCAGCGGACTGGAGCTGGCCCGGCGCTGGCGCAAGGAGTCGCTGACCCGCGAGATTCCGATCATCATGCTCACCGCCCGCGGCGAGGAAAACGACCGTGTCGGCGGCCTGGAGGCCGGCGTCGACGACTACGTGGTCAAGCCGTTCTCCGCGCGCGAACTGCTGGCGCGGATCCGCGCGGTGCTGCGGCGCTCGCGCGAGGACGACGAGGACGGCAGCGTCGCGGTCGGCAACCTGCGCATCGACGGCGCCGCCCACCGGGTGTTCGCCAGCGATCAGCCGGTCCAGATCGGTCCCACCGAATACCGCCTGCTGCACTTCTTCATGACCCACCCCGAGCGCGTGTACTCGCGCACCCAGCTGCTCGATCACGTATGGGGCGGCAGCGTCTACGTCGAGGAGCGCACCGTCGACGTGCACATCCGGCGCCTGCGCAAGACCCTGGAACCGCACGGCCTGGACGGCATGGTGCAGACCGTGCGCGGTTCCGGCTACCGGTTCTCGGCCTCGGTCGAGGCCTGAACGGGGACACCGCGGGAGCGGCGCGAGCCGCGACCAAGCCCTACCCGCGCCTGCGATCGCAGCCCGTGCCACCCCCACCGAAGCCACGCGCCGGACCGACAACAACTAGACTTGCCCCATGCCTCCCCGCGCTCGCTCCGCCTGGTTACGTACCCTCGGCCTGCTGGTCCTGATCCTGGCCGCCGCCACCGCGGCCGGCCTGCTGGTGGGCCAACTGTTCCCGGTGCTGGCCGCGACCGCGCTGGGCGTCGTCGCCTGGCACTACTGGCGCCTGCGCAAGGTGCTGACCCGGCTGACCGCGCGCCAGCGCCTGGCCCCCTCGAACGGCAAGGGGGTGTGGAACGAACTCGACCGCCTGCTGTACCGCAGCCAGGCCGAGATGCGCGGCCGCAAACGGCGGCTGATGGAGATGCTGCGCGCCTACCGGGCCGCCGCCACCGCCCTGCCCGACGCGATCGTGGTGGTGGAACGCAACAGCCAGCGCATCCAGTGGTTCAACGAGTCCGGCACCCGCCTGCTGGGCCTGCGCTATCCCGACGACATCGGCACCTCGCTGGTGCAGCGCCTGCAGCCGCTGCCGCTGGCGCACTGGATGGCCGCCGGACGCAATGCCGAGGCGCTGGAGACGATGTCGCCGCTGAACCCGGCGATCACCCTCAGCCTGCGCCTGATCCCGTACTCGGAGAACCTGTGGCTGCTGGTCGCGCGCGATGTCAGCCGCCTGCTGCAACTGGAGCAGATGCGCCGCGACTTCGTCGCCAACGTGTCCCATGAGCTGCGCACGCCGCTGACCGTGATCCACGGCTATCTCGACATGCTCGACCCCGAGGAGCAGCCGGACTGGGCGCCGATGCTGGCGGAGATGCAACGGCAGTCGCAGCGCATGACCCAACTGGTCGAGGACCTGCTGACCCTGTCGCGGCTGGAATCGCAGGACCGGCTGCAGAGCGAGGAGGTCGTGTCGATGGCCTCGATGCTCAACACCCTGCGCCGCGAGGCGCTGGCGCTGAGCCAGGGCCGCCACGACATCGAGGTCGACGACGCGGTCGACCTCGACCTGTACGGCTCCGGCAAGGAACTGCACAGCGCGTTCTCCAACCTGGTCAGCAACGCGGTGCGCTACACCCCCGCCGGCGGCCGCATCCAGATCGCGCTGCGCGCCGACGACCATGGCGGCGCGGTGCTGCAGGTCGCCGACAGCGGCTACGGCATCCCCGCCAACCACCTGCCGCGCATCACCGAACGCTTCTATCGCGTGTCCACCAGCCGCTCGCGCGAAAGCGGCGGCACCGGCCTGGGCCTGGCGATCGTCAAGCACGTGCTGAACCTGCACGAGGCCATCCTGGAGATCGCCAGCGAGGTCGGCCGCGGCAGCGTCTTCTCCTGCCGCTTCGGGCCGTCGCACGTGCGCCGGCGCGACGACGCCGCGGACCCGGCCCGGGACGATCGCACCACCTCCACCTGCTGACCGCCCGCGGCCCCGCCCTGCCAGGAAAGCCAATGAACGACGCCACCGAACCCTCACTGCCCAGCGACACGCCGCCCGTGGCCTCGTTGTACGACGGCTCCCTGTACTTCAACCGCGAGCTGTCGCAGCTGGACTTCAATTTCCGGGTGCTGGCTCAGGCCCAGGACGAGCGGGTGCCGCTGCTGGAGCGGCTCAAGTACCTGTGCATCTCCTGCACCAATCTCGACGAGTTCTTCGAGATCCGCGCCGGATCGCTGCGCCACGCCCAGGACCTGGGCCTGCTGCCCGGTTCCGACGGGCTGGCGCCGGCGACCGTGCTGTCGCGCATCCACGACCGCGCCGCCGATCTGGTGAGCGCCCAATACGAGTGCTGGAACGGGGTGCTGCGTCCGGCGCTGGCCGAGGCCGGCGTGCGCGTGCTCAGCCGCGACTCCTGGAACACCCGTCAGAAGCGCTGGCTGCTGTCGTACTTCCGCGACGAGATCATGCCGGTGCTGTCGCCGCTGGGACTGGACCCGGCGCACCCGTTTCCGAAGATCCTCAACAAATCGCTGAACATCGTCGTCGTGCTCGAGGGCCGCGACGCCTTCGGCCGCGCCGGCAACCTCGCCGTGGTGCGCGCGCCGCGCTCGCTGCCGCGCATCATCCAACTGCCCGAAAGCGTGTCCGGCGGTCCCAACGACTTCGTGTTCCTGTCCTCGGTGCTGTCGACCTTCGTCGACGAGCTGTTCCCCGGCATGGAGGTCAAGGGCGCCTACCAGTTCCGGGTCACCCGCAACTCCGAACTGCTGGTCGACGAGGAGGAGGTCGACAACATCGCGCTGGCATTGCGCGATGAGCTGGTCGGCCGCGGTTACCTGCGCGCGGTGCGGCTGGAGATCGCCGAGCAGTGCCCCGACGACATCGTCCGCACCCTGCTGGAGAACTTCGACCTCAACGAGAACGCGGTCTACCGGATCAACGGTCCGGTCAACCTCAACCGGGTGACCCAGGTCTACGACCTGGTCGCGCGCCCGGAGCTGAAGTTCCCGCCGTTCCACTCGCGACAGCTGAGCGGCAGCGAGGCGATGTTCGAGCTGATCGGCCGTGGCGACGTGCTGCTGCACCACCCGTTCGACGCCTTCACCCCAGTGCTCGAACTGCTGCGGCAGGCGGCCGAGGACCCGCACGTGCTGGCGATCAAGCAGACCCTGTACCGCTCGGGCAAGGACTCGCCGATCGTCGAACAGCTGATCCAGGCCGCGCGCAACGGCAAAGACGTGACCGCAGTGGTCGAGCTTCGCGCACGCTTCGACGAGGAGGCCAACCTCGGTTTCGCCGATCGGCTGCAGGAGGCCGGCGTGCAGGTCGTCTACGGCGTGGTCGGCTACAAGACCCACGCCAAGATGCTGCTGATCGTGCGTCGCGAGGACGGCCGGCTACGCCGCTACGTGCACCTGGGCACCGGCAACTACCACTCCGGAACCGCGCGCCTGTACACCGACCTGGGCCTGTTCACCGCCCATCCGGAGATCGGCAACGACGTCCACCTGGTGTTCCAGCAACTGTCCGGACTGGCGCCGGCGATCAAGCTCAAGCGCCTGCTGCAATCGCCGTTCACCCTGCACGACGGCGTGCTCAAGCGGATCGAGCGCGAGACCCAGCATGCCCGCAACGGACGCCCGGCCCGGATCGTCGCCAAGATGAACGCCCTCAACGAACCGCAGGTGGTGCGCGCGCTTTACCGCGCCTCGCAGGCGGGCGTGAAGATCGACCTGATCGTGCGCGGCGCCTGCACCCTGCGACCGGGCGTGGCCGGCGTCTCGGAGAACATCCGCGTGCGCTCGATCATCGGCCGCTTCCTCGAACACCACCGCGTGTACTGGTTCGGCAACGACGGCGAGCCCGACCTGCTGTGCTCCAGCGCCGACTGGCTGGAGCGCAACCTGCTGCGCCGGGTCGAGACCTGCTTCCCGGTCCTCGACCCCGAGATCGCCGCGCGCGTGCACGCCGAGACCATCACCAACTATCTCGAAGACAACCTCAACGCCTGGGAACTGCAGGCCGACGGCAGCTACGCCCGCCTCGAGCCCGACCCGGGACATCCGCCGCACTCGGCGCAGTCGGCCCTGCTCGCGTCGATCTGCGGATGAGCCACTGGCCTGCCGGGCTGTTCTTCAACAGCCCGGTAGGCGATCATTTCCGCATGAACGGACTGCTCCACGCGGCACGACTCCCACTGAAGGATGGCGACCTGGTCGCCGCGGTGGACCTGGGGTCCAACAGTTTCCACATGATGGTGTCCCGCTACACGCTGGGACAGCTGCGCATCGTCGATCGCCTGCGCGAGACGGTGCGCCTGGCCGAGGGCCTCGACGGCAAGGGCGGATTGGAGCCGGAGGTGAAGGCGCGCGCGCTCGACTGCCTGGCCCGCTTCGGCCAGCGCTTGCGCGACATTCCGCCGCAGCGGGTGCGCGCGATCGCCACCAACACGGTGCGCCGGCTGGCCCAGCCGCAGGGTTTCCTGGTCCCGGCCGAGACCGCCCTGGGGCACGCGATCGAGGTGGTGTCCGGCCGCGAGGAGGCGCGCCTGATCTACCTGGGCGTCGCCCACGCCCAGCCGCCCAAACCCGACCAGTTGCGCCTGGTCATCGACATCGGCGGCGGCTCCACCGAGTGCATCATCGGCTCGGGCTTCGAGGCCATCGAACGCGAGAGCCTGCAGGTCGGCTGCGTCGCCAGCACCCGCCGCTTCTTCGGCAACGGCAAGCTGTCGAAGAAGAAATGGAACGCCGCGCTGGCCGAGGTCAGCGCCGAATTCCAGCAGTTCACCGGCGCCTACCGGGCCCTGGGCTGGAACGAAGTGCTGGGCGCCTCCGGCACCTGCAAGGCGATCGGCGAGATCTGCCGGTCGATGAAGCTGACCAAGGGCGCGGTCACCGCCGAGGCGCTGCCGCAGGTGCGCGAACGCCTGCTGCAGGCCTCGACCATCGCCGACATCGACCTGCCGGGCCTGTCGAACGAACGCCGACCGGTGATCGCCGGCGGCGTGCTGGTGCTGGAAGCCGCGTTCGATGCGCTGGGCCTGCAACGGATGATGGTCAGCAAGGCGGCGATGCGCGAGGGCGTGCTGTACGACATGGTCGGCCGCGGCGGCGCCCACGATCCGCGCGAGACCGCGGTCGCCGCGCTGATGCAGCGCTACGACATCGACGCCGGCCAGGCGCGCCGGGTCGAGGCCACCGCGCTGCGGCTGTTCGACCAGGCCGCCGAGGCCTGGGCGCTGGACGACGACGACCGGGTGATGCTGGTCCACGCCGCGCGTCTGCACGAGATCGGCCTGGCGATCGCCCACAGCCAGTACCACGTGCACGGCGCCTACCTGGCCGAGAACTCCGACATTTCCGGCTTCTCGCGCCAGCAACAGCAGTTTCTCGCCGCCCTGATCCGTACCCATCGCCGCCGGATTCCCAAATCCGCGTTCGACTCCCTGCCCGACCGCCTGCTCGACCCGGCCCGGCGCAGCGCCGCGCTGCTGCGGCTGTCGGTGCTGATGCACCGCTCGCACGAACCCGACCCGATGCCCCGGCTGGACCTGATCGTCGACGGCAACCATCTGGCGCTGACCCTGTCGCGGCGCTGGCTGGAGGCGCGTCCGCTGCTGCAGGCCGACCTCGAGGGCGAGACCGGCGACATCGCGGGACTGGGCGTGTCGTTCGAGTTCGTCACCGACTGACGACCGCCGCGCACCGGCGCCCGCCCCGGCTTTCGCGCCCGCTTCATGAGCGCCGGCTGACCGCCCGGGCCCGGCCGGCGCCTGCGTCATCCGCGCGTCACCTGACTGCAACGACGACTACACCTGTCCGCCTCAGGATGCTCGCAACCCTGCCGAGGGGCCGGGGGAGGCGTGCATGCGCTACACCATCGTCACCGAGACCTACCCGCCGGAGATCAACGGCGTCGCACTGACCGTCAGCGGCCTGGAGCGTGGTCTTCGCGCCCGCGGTCACGAGGTCGGCGTGGTTCGTCCGCGCCAGGGCGGCGATGACCGCGCGGACGCGCACGAGCAACTGGTGCCGGGTCTGCCGCTGCCGCGCTATCCGGGGCTGCGCTTCGGCCTGCCCGCCGGCCGCCGGCTCGCCGCGCACTGGCGGCGGCAGCGTCCCGACGCGATCTACATCGCCACCGAGGGCCCGCTGGGCTGGTCGGCGCTGCGCACCGCCCGGCGCCTGCGCATTCCGGTCGCGGCCGGGTTCCACACCCGCTTCGACGAGTACATGCGCGACTATGGCCTGGCGTTCATGACCGGCCCCGCACTGGCGTGGATGCGCCGCTTCCACAACCGCGCCGATGCGACCCTGGTACCGACCCACGAACTGGCCCGCTTCCTGCGCGACAACCGCTTCGACAACGTGGTGCGGCTGCCGCGCGCGGTCGACACCCGTGCCTTCGACGCCGGCCATCGCGATGCCGGACTGCGCCGCAGCTGGGGCGTCGACGACGACGGTCTGGCCGTGCTCTACCTGGGCCGGATCGCCGCCGAGAAGAACCTCGAACTGGCAGTACGCAGCTTCCGCGAGATCCAGCGGGTGCGCCCGGAGGCCCGCTTCGTCTGGATCGGCGACGGTCCCGAGCGGGCCCGACTGCAGCAACAGCATCCGGACTTCGTGTTCTGCGGCATGCAGCGCGGCGAGTCGCTGTCGCGCCACTGCGCCAGCGCCGACCTGTTCCCGTTCCCCAGCCGCAGCGAGACCTTCGGCAACGTGACCCTGGAAGCGATGGCCAGCGGGGTGCCGACGGTCGCCTTCGACTACGGCGCCGCGCGCGAACACCTGCGCGACGGCCGCGACGGCGCCGCGATCGCCGATGGCGACGACGATGCCTTCGTCGCCGCCGCGGTCCGCATCGCCGGCGACGAACCGCTGCGGCAGGCGATGTCCCGCGCCTGCCGCGAAGCCGTCAGCGCGCTGCGACCCGAACAGGTCGCCGCCGATCTCGATGCCGTACTCGAAGGGCTCGCCAGGAGAAGCCGCGATGCAACGGTTGCCACTGCATAAACGACTGATCGACGGGGCGATGCACGGCGACTCGGGCTGGTGCCTGCGCGCCAACCGCTGGGGCGAACGGCGCAGCTCGTCGTGCAGCTACTTCGCCGCGATCAGCCGACTCGGCGACGGGGTGTTCTGGTACGCCTTGATGGCGGTACTGGTGCTTGCCGACGGCATGGCCGGCCTGGCCGCGTCCGCGCACATGGCCGCGACCGGACTGATCGCGCTGACCCTGTACAAGCTGCTCAAGCGCTGGACCCGGCGCCCGCGACCGTTCGCCTCCGACCGCCGCATCCACGCGCTGATCGCGCCGCTGGACGAGTTCAGCTTCCCTTCGGGGCACACCCTGCACGCGGTCGCCTTCAGCCTGGTCGCCTGCGCCCACTACCCGCTGCTGGCGTGGCTGCTGGTGCCGTTCACCGCCAGCGTGGCGCTGTCGCGGGTGGTGCTGGGCCTGCACTATCCCAGCGACGTGCTTGCCGCCACCGGCATCGGCACCGCGCTGGCCGCGTTGTCGCTGTGGCTGGTGCCCGGGGTCAGCCTGTTCTGAGGCTGCTGAAGGGCGCGACCGGTCGAACGGCGTGAGTCGCGATTCCCGGGCCTTGCCCGGATACCTGCCAAAGTTTGCCGCGCAAGCCTCGGGCCCCGCCGGTGCGCCTCCACGCCCCATTCGCGCTGCGCGCGAATCGCCCCCGCACCAAGGGGCGGGAGCAAACGTCCCGATGCCGTAGGAGCGGCGTAAGCCGCGATGGGACTTCCCATGAATGCCTCATCGCGGCTCACGCCGCTCCTACAGGGGGGCGGCATCCGGGCCTTGCCCGGATACCTGCCAAAGTTTGCCGCGCAAACCTCGGGCCCCGCCGATGTGCGCTGCGGCTACGGTCTGGTGCCCACCAGCTTCGCCCTGACGATCGCCGGTGCGTGCTGGCCGGGCCAGTCGCGGTCGTTGGCGACCTGGGCCTGGGCGCGAGTGGCGTCCAATGCGGCGAAATCCAGCGCCGCCACCGCCCAGCGCGCGTCGCCGCGGGTCGTCGCCAGCACGCCGTCGGCGGGCAGGCCCACGTCCATCGGCGCGTACACCGCCGCCTCGCCGGTATTGCGGTCCAGCGCCGGGCTCCAGGGCGCCTCGCCGGCGGTGACCGACTGCACGACGAAACAGCGGTTCTCCAGCGCGCGCGCCAGGCAGCCGATCCGGACCCGGGTCGCGCCGGCCTCGGTATCGGTGCAACTGGGCACGACCAGGACCCGCATGCCGGCCTCGCGCTGGGCCCGCACCGGCAACGGGAACTCGCTGTCGTAGCAGACCGCGGTGCCGGCGCGCACGCCATCGACCGGGTAGACGCCGAGCGCGTCGCCCGGCTCGATCAGGCCAATCCCGCCACCAACGAGCTGCTTCTCGAATCCGGTCAGCTGCAACTTGTCCTGGCAGTCGTGTCCGCCATCCGGCGCGAAGCGGTAGCTGCGGTTGCGATAGCGTCCATCGCCGGTCGCCAGCAGGAAGCTGCCGGCGACGATATGCATGTCCAGCTCGGCGGCCAGACGCGTGAACAACCGCATCCACGGCGCGTGCAGGGACTGGATCGCCTCCAGCGACGCGCCCAGGTCGGCGTGGACCGCCGGCGCAAAGGCCGCCGCCAGCTCCAGCGACAGGTACTCCGGCAACACCGCCAGGCGCGCGCCGAGCCGGCGCGCCTCGCCCAGCCAGTCGGCCTGCTTGCGGGCGAAGCCGTCGAAATCGAAGCCGGCCGGCCGTGGCTCGATCCGGTACCTGGCGGCGGCGACCTGCAGTGGGGACGGCGCCGTGTCCGTCGCGGATGCGATCAAACCGAACGCTCCAGCGGTCGCAGCCAGTAGCGCAGGGCGTGCCCGACCTCGCCACTGCCGACTTCGCGCCAGGGCATCGTCACCGCCAGGCGCGAATGCGGGGTGTAACGGCGCCGGCGCCAGAAGGCGTCGTTGTCGCGGTGGAACGGCGGTCGGCGCGGATCGTCGGCGGCGCGCTCGACCGCGCAGAACCCGGTCCAGGCGAAACCGCCGACCGATCGCGCGTGCGCCTCGCGCTCCTCAAAGAAACGGTGACCGAAGCCACGGCCGCGATAGCGCGGCAGCAACACCGACTCGCCGCAGTAGAACACCTCCGCCGGGTCGATCGAGGCCTCGGCAAAGGGCGCGCGGAAGGCCGCTTCGGCGTCGACCAGCGGCAGGCCGGTCGAAGCGCCGACCACCGTGTCGCCGTCGAGCACCAGCACCACGACGCTGAACGGCGAGTCGAGATAGACCTGCAGGTACTTCGCCTCGTAGGCGGCATCGCCGTCGTACAGGTAGGGCCACTGACGGAAGACCTCGCTGCGCAGGCGCGCCAGATCGTCGACGTAGGGGGCGATTGCCGGACCGGACACCACACGGATGGCGGGGGAGATATGCGCGTCCATCTAGCGATTCTAGGGGCAGCGGACCGGCCGCGGAGACCGCCCATGCGGCAAAATCCGCCGTCGCGCCGCCGGATGGCCCTTCCATGGGCCTTGGGCCACTCCTTCGTTCACCCGGGGGACAGCTTGAGCGCCCTGCCGCCAGCCGCGCGCATCAGCCGGCGCGGCGCCCGGCCAGTTGGTACCAGTCGACCTTGCGGGTCACCGTCATCAGCGCCGCCAGGATCACGAACAACAGGCCCGAACCCAGCACCAGGGCGTTGTCCTCGGACACCAGCAGGCCGTACAGCGCCGCGTACAGCAGCCCCAGCATGGTCGCGAAGCCCAGGCCGCGGCCGACGCTGCGCAGCACCGCGCTGAGGTAGAAGCCCAGCAGGCCGATGCAGGCGGCGGCGGCGATCAGGTAGGCCCAGCCGAATGCGATGTGCTCGCTCAGGCTCACCAGCAGCAGGAAGAAGATCGCCAGCGCCAGTCCGACCAGGCCGTACTGGATCGGGTGGATCGGCAGGTGCTTGACCAGCTCGAAGATGAAGAAGCCGACGAAGGTCAGCAGCACGAACAGCAGGCCGTACTTGGTCGCGCGGTCGGCCTGCGAGTAGACATTGACCGGCTCGACCAGGGTGACCCTGACCGCATCGAGCGAGCCGGAGGTGTCGAACATGTAGCGCTCGCCGCTGACCGGATCGAGCCCGACCTCGGGCAGGTGCCGGCCGTCCAGGTACTGGCGCTGGGCGTTGGTCGCCACCGAGGCCACCTGCCAGTCGGCGCTGAAGCCGTTGCCGTCGATCTCGCGGCTGCGCGGCAGGAAGCTGCCGGAGAAGCGCGGGTGCTGCCAGGTCGAGTCGATCGCGAAGTCGTTGTTCTTGCCCAGCGGCACCAGCGACAGCGACTCGGTGCCGCCGAGGGTGAACTCCAGACGGGTGTCGAGCACCAGTTGTTCGCCCTGCTCCGGCGCCGCCAGCTTCACGTGCACGCCGGCACCGCTGCCATCGCCGAGGCCGTCCTCGATCTCGACGCTGTTGCCGTTGAGCCGCATCTGCGGCGGCGCCAGCAGGCCGCGCACGTCGGCGATTCCATAGCCCAGCCGCGCCTCGCCGACCCTCAGATTGCGGCTGCCGTCCTCATCGCGCGGGATCGCGGCGCGGAATGTCGCCTGCGCGACCGCCTCCCACTCGTAGACCCGGACCTCGTGCAGGCCCAGCCTGCGGGTTTCGGGACGCAGCGGTCCGCCCACCTCCAGGGTCTGCGGGAAGAACACCCATTGCCCGTCGCGGTCGCGTTCGACCAGGCGCGGCTTGCCGTCCTCGTCCTCCTCCTCGACCAGCACGGTCTCGGTATACGGCACCACCAGCACCGGCCCGGCGAACGCCTGCGCCCCGGCGTAGCTGCGCGCGACCTCGGCCACCGCCTCGGCCCGATACTGCTGACGCTCGCCGATCACGCCGCGCACCATCAGCAGCGGCACCAGGATGGCCAGCGTCATCCCCGCCACCATCAACACCTTCAACCACAGTCGCATGTCCCTCTCCTGTCGAACATCGTTGCGAGGCCGACAGGATCGGCGGCGGTTGCGGAGCGACGATGGCGCGACGGTGAAGCGAGGGTGAAGTGATGCTCAGGACGGCGGCGGCACCGGCAGCCACAGACTGGCGACCGCCCCCCCGCCGTCGCGGTTGCGCAGCGCCGCGCGGCCGCCGTGCAGGGCCGCGACCTCGGCGACGAAGCTCAGGCCCAGCCCGCTGCTGCGGCTGCCGCCGTCCGGCCGGGCCAGCGAGTAGAAGCGCTCGAACACCCGCTCCAGCGCATATCCCGGGATGCCGGCGCCGCGATCGCGCACATCGATGCGCAGCCCGTCGCCATCGACATCGACCGCGATCTCGACCCGGCCACCGCGGGCGGAGAAGTCGGCGGCATTCTCGATCAGGTTGACCAGCGCCTGGCGCATCAGGAACGCATCGCCGAGCACCCGCGGCGCGACATCGCCGGGCATCACCCGGCACGACACCCCGGCCCGCTCCAGCCCCGGCCTTGCGGCGTCGGCGGCCTCGGCGATCAACACGTCCAGCGCCAGCGGCTGCGGGTTCTCCAGGCGCTGCCGGTGCTCGACCGAGGCCAGCGCCAGCAGTTTGTCGATCATCTGCGCCAGCCGCTCGCTCTGGTGGCGGATGCTGGCCGCGAAGCGGGCGCGATCGGCTTCGGCCATCGCCGGCGCGGTCCCGCCCTCGCCGCCTTCGTGCGCGCCCTCCAGCAGCTCGGCACTGCCGCGGATCGCCGCCAGCGGGCTCTTCATCTCATGGGTCAGCGTGTGCACGTACTGTTCGACGTACTGCTTGCCTTCCAGCCGCGTGCGCATGGTCTCCAGCGCCTCGCCGAGCGCCTTGAACTCGCCGCTGGACTTCGGCGGCAGGGTGCGCTCGCCGGCGGTGACCTCGCCGGCATAACGCTGCAACCCCTGCAGTTGCCGCGACAGCCACCATGCGGCGACCACTCCGACCGCCAATGCCACCCCCAGCAGCAGCAGGCCCCACGACAGCACCACCCGTTGGCTGCGGGCGATGAACGGCTCGATGGCGCGGTTGGGCTTGGCCACCGTCAGCGAGCCGACGATGCGGCCGTCGACATCGCGGATCGGCGCGGCGACGTGCATCACCGTCGCATTCGGGGCGTCGGGGCTCTCCGGGCTGGAACGGGCACCGTAGCGGCCGCGCAGGGTCAGGTAGACATCGTTCCAGCGCGAATAGTCCTTGCCCAGGTCGCGACCGCTGCTGTCGAACACCACGATGCCGCGGGCGTCGGTGATGTAGACGCGGTACTGGGCGGCGCGCTTGCCGAAGCCCCAGATCTCGGCGCCGAGATCGCGCCGCTGCAGCGCGCGGATGCGGCCGGCGAAGGCGCCGCCGTCGATGCGCCCGGCGAGGAAGTCGTCGGTCGCCAGTTCGGCCAGCACGTTGGCGCTGTCGACCAGGGTGTCCTCCATCGCCTGGCGCACGCCGGGCTTGACCTCGGCCAGGAACACCCGCGCCAGCAGCATCGCCGCCAACGCCACGATCAGGAAGTAACCGAGAAAAATCCGCAGTCCGATCTTCATGGCCGTACCGTCGTCGCTCAGACCATGCCGGCGTCGCCGCCGCCGACGTCGATCGAATAGCCCAGGCCGCGATGGGTCCGGATCGGATCGGCATCGCCATCGAGTTCGCGCAGCTTGGCGCGCACCGTCTTGACGTGGGTGTCGACGGTACGGTCGCCGCTCTCCAGCGCATCGCCCCAGACCCTGTCCATCAACTGGGCCCGCGACAGCACCGCGCCGGGACGCTGCAGCAGCGCGGCCAACAGACCGTATTCGTAGCGGGTCAGGTCCAGCAGCTGGCCGCGGTAGCGGATCCGGCGGCCGTCGCAATCGTGTTCGAAATCGCCGGCAGCCTGCACCGGCCCCGCCTGGCGCTGGCCGCGGCGCAGCACCACCCGCACCCGCGCGACCAGCTCGCGCGGCGAGAACGGCTTGGTCACGTAATCGTCGGCGCCCAGTTCCAGGCCGAGGATGCGGTCGATCTCGCCGTCCTGCGCGGTCAGGAAGATCACCGGCAGGTCGCGGTGCCGGCGCAGCTCGCGGCACAGGTCGAGCCCGCTGACGTCGGGCAGGCCGATGTCGAGGATCGCCAGATCGTGCTGGACGGCGCCGGCCAGCCGCCGCGCCTCGTCGCCGGTCAGGCAATGGTCGACGCCGAATCCCGCCGCCTGCAGGGCGTACTGCACGGTGGCGGCGATCGCGGTTTCGTCTTCGACCAGGAGAATGCGCATGGGGTTGGAGCCGGGCAGCGGGGGGCCGCCCAATCTTATGCAATTCACGGCCGGCCGCCCCGATCGCGTACCCACGCACACCGCTGCGCGCGCAACAGGCAGAATGGACGTACGTCCCTGCCCCCGGCACCCCATGAACTATCGCCATGCCTTCCATGCCGGCAACCACGCCGACGTCCTCAAGCACGTGGTGCTGCTGGCGGTCTGCGACGCGCTGACCGCGAAGCCGGCGCCGCTGTTCGCGCTGGACACCCATGCCGGCCGCGGCCTGTACCGGCTCGACGCCGACGCCGCCCGGCGCACCGGCGAGGCCGCCGACGGGATCGGCCGCCTGCTCGAACTGCCGCGCCAGTGCGCGCCGCTGGAGCGCTACCTGCGGGCGGTGCAGGCCTGCCGGATGGCGCACGGCGCCGAAGCCTACCCGGGCTCGCCCTGGCTGCTCGCGCACGCATTGCGCGAACACGACCGCGTCGCCGCCTGCGAACTGCAACCGGAGGAAGCCGAGGCCCTGCGCACGGTCTTTTCCCGCGACCCGCGCGTCGCCGTCCACCAGCGCGACGGCTATGCCGCGCTCAAGGCGCTGCTGCCGCCGCGGATCGGCGACACCCGTTTCGCCCGCGGCCTGGTCCTGATCGACCCGCCCTACGAGGCCCAGCTGGAGGAGTTCGACCACGCGCTGGCGGCGCTGCGGCAGTCGCTGGAGCGCTGGCCGCAGGCGGTATACGCGCTGTGGTACCCGATCAAGCGGCGGCGCTCGCTGCAACCGTTCCTGCGCCGCGCGGCGACGCTGCCGGCGAAATCGTCCTTCGTCGCCGAACTGATGGTGCATCCGGACGACTCGCCGCTGCGGATGAACGGCAGCGGCCTGCTCCTGCTCAATCCGCCCTGGCGGCTCGATACCGCCCTGGCCGCGGCCCTGCCCGAACTGGTCGCCGGACTCGGCCAGGCCGGCGCCTGCTGGCGCCTGGACTGGCTCAAGGCCGCGACCTGAGGCTCAGAGCCGGCTCACGCGCTCAGATCCCGGCCTTCACGTCCGGCTCGAAGAAGCTCCAGCGCACGTCCGGGAAGGTCTGCTTCAGCGCGCGCTCGACGCCGTTGATCCGTTCCACCAGGGAACGGCTGTCGCCGCTGTCGCGCATCTGCGCCTGCACCGAGACCATCATGTCGTTGCCCAGCTGCAGGGTGATCAGGCTGATGACCCGCTCGATCTCCGGACGGGTGTCGAGGAAGGCGCGGATCTGGCGCTGGCGTTCCGGGTCCACGCTCTGGCCGATCAGCATCGCCTTGACCTCGACCGCGACCAGCACCGCGATCACGATCAACAGCACGCCGATGCCGATCGTGCCGACCGCATCCCAGATCGGATTGCCGGTGACCACCGCCAGCACCACCGCGACCAGGGCGAACATCAGGCCCAGCAGGGCGGCGAGGTCCTCGCCGAAGATCACCACCAGCTCGCTCTGACGGCTCTCGCGGAACCACTGCCAGATCCCGCGGTCGCCACGCGACTTGTTCACTTCCTGCATGCAGGCGCGCATCGAGATGCCCTCCACCACGATGCCGAAGATCAGCACGCCGACCGCCCACCACCACTGCTTCAGCGGCTCGGGGTGCTGCAGCTTGTGGATGCCCTCGTACAGCGAGAACATGCCGCCGACCGAGAACAGCATCACCGCGACCAGGAACGACCAGAAATACACCGCCTTGCCGAAGCCCAACGGGTGATCGGGCGAGGCCGGGCGCTTGGCCTGCTTCATTCCCAGCAGCAGCAGCCCCTGGTTGCCGCAGTCGGCCAGCGAGTGGACGGTCTCGGCCAGCATCGCGCCTGAGCCGGTGAAGAACGCTGCCACGCCCTTCGCGCAGGCAATCGCGAAATTGGCGCCCAGCGCGAAGAAAATCGCTCGGGTCGAATCACCACCACCGGCCATCGGGTCACTCCATCGGTTTTTTGGGGGACGAATCGGAGCGCATCCATCCTGGACACGCCCGGACAGCATCCGCGCGCCGCACCGCGCGCGGAGTCGCGTGGATCGCGGCCATACCGGCCCGAACACGCACCTGCCTTCCTGGCTCGCGGACCGGCATCGCGTTGGCGCGACGCGCCGGTTGCGCAGGCGGCGCGAGTCTAGCATCGGCCGGCGACCGCCGGTGATGGCGGCGCGCCCCGGGCACGGGCCGGCGCGACCGCTCCCGCCGTCGGTTGCCGTTACTGATGGCAGACGCCGGCCATCGGCCACTGGCGTAGAAGAGGACGTGACAGCCGCATGAAGAAGTCGCCCCCACCCCCTGTGCGATCATTTGCCCATGGCCTTGCGTGAACGGCTCCCGCCCTGGCACGAATACCAGCGCCTGCCCAACGGGCGCGAGGTGCTGATACGCCCGATCCGGCCCGAGGACGCGGTTCCATTGCGCGAGGGCTTCAGCCTGTTGCAGCCCGACGAGGTCCGCCAGCGCTTCCTGCACGCGGTCAAGGAGCTGACTCCGGAAGCGGCCGACCGCTTCTCCCGGGTCAACCCCAAGACCGAGTTCGCCCTGGTCGCCGCCGAGCCGCTGCCGCCCGGCGAGGCCCTGGTCGGAGCGGTCGCCCGGATCGCGATCGACGATGCCAGCAACGACGCCGAGTTCGCGATCCTGGTCAGCCATTACATCGCCGGCATGGGCCTGGGCCGCTACCTGATGACCCGGTTGGTCAAGTGGGCGCGCGGCAAGAAGGTGCATCGCGTCTACGGCGACGTGTTCGAGCACAACCAGCCGATGCTGCAACTGGCGCAGTCGCTGGGCTTCGTCCGCGAGCACATGCAGGAAGCCCCGGGACTGGTGCGGGTGGTGCTCGACCTCGAGCCGCCGCCGCTGCAGGCCGCCTCCTGAGTCCGCGTCCGACCGCTGCCGCCCGCGCCTTCGCGGGCGCGTCCGTTTCTGCCTCCGCATTCCGTTGACAGCAGGACAGGGGAGCCTGCGGCGGGCCGCGCCGCGTCCCCACGGATGGGCCCGACTCCAGGAGCCCACATGATCGACCAGGACCGCCTCAATCAGTTCCTTGGCCGCGCACTCGGCGACCTGGGCGGCGCGATGAGCGCCACCCTGGTCCTGATCGGCGACCAGCTCGGCCTGTACAAGGCCCTCGCCAAGGGACCGACCAGCTCGGCCGGGCTGGCGGCGAGCACCGGCACCCACGAGCGCTACGTGCGCGAATGGCTGGCCAACCAGGCCGCCGGCGGCTACGTCGAGTACGACCCGGCCAGCGACACCTATTCGATGACCGAAGAGCAGGTCCTGTGCATGGCCGACCCGGACAGCCCGGTCGACGTGCCCGGCGCCTACAGCATCATCGAGGCGGTGTTCCACGCGCTGGAACGCACCCGCGACAACTTCCGCAGCGGCGACGGCATGGAATGGGGCGAGCATCACGCCTGCCTGTTCCACGGCACCGAACGCTTCTTCCGCGCCGGCTACAACGCCCACCTGCTCGGCGAATGGCTGCCCGCGCTCGACGGCACGGTCGACCGGCTCGGTGCCGGCGGCAGGGTCGCCGACGTCGGCTGCGGCCATGGCGCCAGCACCCTGCTGATGGCGCGGGCATTTCCCGCCAGCCAGTTCGTCGGCTACGACTACCACCCGCCGTCGATCGATGTCGCCCGCCAGCGCGCCCGCGACGCCGGCATCGACAACGCCAGCTTCGAAGTCGCCGACGCGACCGGTTACGACGGCAAGGGCTTCGACCTCATCGCCTTCTTCGACTGCCTGCATGACATGGCCGATCCGATCGGGGCCGCGCGCCATGCGCGCCGCGCGCTCAGCGACGACGGCTGCTGCATGCTGGTCGAACCCTTCGCCGGCGACAGCGTGGAAAGCAACCTCAATCCGGTCGGCCGGCTCTACTACGGCGCCTCCTCGCAGATCTGCGTACCGGTGTCGCTGGCCCGCAACGGTCCCGCGCTCGGCGCCCAGGCCGGCGAGGCACGGCTGCGCGAGCTGATGGACGAGGCCGGCTTCGGACACTTCCGCCGCGCCACCGAGACCCCGTTCAACCTGGTCCTGGAAGCGCGACCGTAGCTCGCGGCGGCACCGGCTCTGCTGTCAGGGTCTGTCAGCAGGGCCGCGTTAGAATGCGCGACCCGATCGCGCTGGGCACTGCGGTGTCCGGCGCCGCCGTCGTTTTGCGCCAGGCCCGATGACCCGATCCAAGTCCGCCCCGACCCTTCCGCCCTCCCCTCCACTGCCCCGCAGCGGCCAGCCGCGCGCCTGGTGGCGCGCGCCGGCCTCGGCCTCGGCGCTGGCCTGGCATGTGCTGCAGGCCGCGCGGACGCATGACGGGCCGTTGCTGGCGATCACCCGCGACAACCACGCCGCCCACCAGCTGGAAGCCGATCTGCGCACCCTGGTTGGCAGTGGTGCTGGCAGTGGTGCTGACGGGGGCGATGACGCGACGACGCTGCCGGTGCTCGCGTTCCCGGACTGGGAGACCCTGCCCTACGACGTCTTCAGCCCGCATCCGGACATCGTCAGCCAGCGCCTGGCGGTGCTGCACCGCCTGCCGGACCTGAGCCGCGCCAGCATCGTGATCGTGCCGGTGCAGACCCTGTTGCAACGGTTGGCGCCCAAGCGACACGTGATCGGATCCAGCTTCGACATCGCGGTCGGCCAGCGCCTGGACCTGGATGCCGAGAAGAGGAGGCTGGAGTCGGCCGGCTACCGCCATGTCCCGCAGGTGCTCGACCCGGGCGACTTCGCGGTCCGTGGCGGCCTGCTCGACGTGTTCCCGATGGGCGCCGAGCAACCGTTCCGGGTCGAACTGCTGGACGACGAGATCGACACCATCCGCGGCTTCGACCCCGAGTCGCAGCGCTCGCTGGAGAAGATCGACGCGGTGCGCATGCTGCCCGGTCGCGAGCTGCCGCTGGACGAGGCCTCGATCAAGGAGGTGCTCGACGCGCTGCGCGAACGCTTCGACCTGGATACCCGCAACAGCGCGCTGTACCAGGACCTCAAGGCCGGCGTCGCCCCCGGCGGCATCGAGTACTACCTGCCGCTGTTCTTCGAAAAGCCCGGCAGCGCCCGCCGCGAGGCCGCCGAGGCGACCGCGACCCTGTTCGACTACCTCGGCGAGCGTGCGCTGCCGGTGCTCGGCGACGGCATCCACGAGGCCGCCGACGCGTTCTGGAAGCAGACCGGTGAGCGCTACGAGCAGCGCCGCCACGACATCGAACGACCGGTGCTGACCCCGGCCGAGCTGTACCTGTCGCCCGACGCCATGCGCGAGCGCCTCAACAAGGCGCCGCGCATCGAGGTCTGCGGCGAGTCGCATCCGCAGCGCGAACGCGCGCAGGCGCTGGGCGAGCAGCCCGCGCCCAGCCTGCCGGTGGCCGCGCGCGACCACGCCCCGGGCGAGGCGCTGACCTCGTTCCTGTCCAGCTACCCGGGCCGGGTACTGATCGCCGCCGACTCGCCGGGACGGCGCGAGGCGCTGCTGGAGGTGCTGGAACCCGCGCAGCTGCGTCCGGCGACGCTGCCGGGCTGGCGCGACTTCCTCGACGGCGACGCCCGCTTCGCGATCGCGGTGGCACCGCTGGAGGACGGCTTCGCCCTGGATGCGCCGCAGATCGCGGTGCTCACCGAACGCCAGCTGTTCCCCGAGCGCGCCAGCCAGCCGCGCCGGCGCCGCCGGGTCGGCCGCGAGCCGGAGACCATCATCCGCGACCTCGGCGAGCTGCGCGAAGGCGCGCCGATCGTCCACGAGGACCACGGCGTCGGCCGCTATCGCGGGCTGATCGTGCTGGAGGCCGGCGGCGAGCCCGGCGAATACCTGGAGATCGAGTACGCCAAGGGCGACCGCCTGTACGTGCCGGTCGCCCAGTTGCACCTGATCAACCGCTACTCCGGCGCCTCCGAGGAGACCGCGCCGCTGCATTCGCTCGGTGGCGAGCAGTGGAGCAAGGCCAAGCGCAAGGCGGCCGAGAAGGTCCGCGACGTCGCCGCCGAACTGCTGGAGATCCAGGCCAAGCGCCAGGCCCGCGCCGGACTGGCGATCGACGTCGATCGGGCGATGTACGAGCCGTTCGCGGCCACGTTCCCGTTCGAGGAGACGCCCGACCAGCACGCCGCGATCGAAGCGGTGATCCGCGACCTGCAGTCGAGCCAGCCGATGGACCGGGTGGTCTGCGGCGATGTCGGCTTCGGCAAGACCGAGGTCGCGGTGCGCGCGGCCTTCGTCGCCGCCAGCGGCGGCCGCCAGGTCGCCCTGCTGGTGCCGACCACCCTGCTGGCCGAGCAGCACTACCGCAACTTCCGCGACCGTTTCGCCGACTGGCCGCTGCGGGTCGAGGTACTGTCGCGCTTCAAGAGCAGCAAGGAGATCAAGGCCGAGCTCGACAAGCTCGCCGAGGGCCAGCTCGACGTGATCGTCGGCACCCACCGGCTGCTGCAGAAGGACGTGCGCTTCAAGGACCTGGGCCTGGTGATCGTCGACGAGGAGCAGCGCTTCGGTGTGCGCCAGAAGGAGGCGCTGAAGGCGTTGCGCGCCAACGTGCACCTGCTGACCCTGACCGCGACGCCGATCCCGCGCACCCTGAACATGGCGATGGCCGGCCTGCGCGACCTGAGCATCATCGCCACCCCGCCCGCGCACCGGCTGGCGGTGCAGACCTTCGTCGTGCCCTGGGACGACGCCCAGCTGCGCGAGGCGTTCCAGCGCGAGCTCTCGCGCGGCGGCCAGGTCTACTTCCTGCACAACGACGTGGAAAGCATCGGCCGCATGCAGCGGCAGTTGCAGGAACTGGTGCCGGAGGCGCGCATCGGCATCGCCCACGGCCAGATGCCCGAGCGCGAGCTGGAAAAGGTCATGCTCGACTTCCACAAGCAGCGCTTCAACGTGCTGCTGTGCTCGACCATCATCGAGTCGGGCATCGACATCCCCAACGCCAACACCATCATCATCAACCGCGCCGACAAGTTCGGCCTCGCCCAGCTGCACCAGTTGCGCGGACGGGTCGGCCGCTCGCACCACCGCGCCTACGCCTACCTGGTCACCCCCGACCGCCGCTCGATCACCCCCGACGCGCAGAAGCGCCTGGACGCGATCGCCTCGATGGACGAGCTCGGCGCCGGCTTCACCCTCGCCACCCACGACCTGGAGATCCGCGGCGCCGGCGAGCTGCTGGGCGAGGACCAGAGCGGGCAGATGGCCGAGGTCGGCTTCAGCCTGTACACCGAGCTGCTCGAACGCGCGGTGCGCTCGATCCGCCAGGGCAAGCTGCCCGACGCCGACGAGACCGAGGCCCGCGGCGCCGAGGTCGAACTGCACATCCCGGCGCTGATCCCCGACGACTACCTGCCGGACGTGCACACCCGTCTGACCCTGTACAAGCGGATCAGCGGCGCCCGCGACAAGGACGCGCTGCGCGAGATGCAGGTGGAGATGATCGACCGTTTCGGCCTGCTGCCCGACCCGGCCAAGCACCTGTTCGCGGTCGCCGAACTCAAGCTCGACGCCACCGCACTGGGAATCCGCAAGCTCGACCTGGGCGAGAACGGCGGCCGCGTGCAGTTCGTCGAGAAACCCAACGTCGACCCGATGGCGATCATCAAACTGATCCAGGGCCAACCCAAGCTCTACCGCATGGACGGCCCGGACAAACTGCGGGTCACCCTGGAGCTGCCCGACGCCATCGCCCGCCTGGCCGCGGCCAAAGGGTTGCTGGTGATGCTGTCCAAGGGGGGGTGACCGGGCTGTTGGGGGCGGTGGTTCGGTCAGCGGACCGACCTCATTCTGCTCGCCCGTCGGCCTCGCCCACATCTGGGAGCCGATCTGAAAGCCGCTGCCACACAGTTCATTGCCGACGTGACGGAATTGGTAAACGTACCGCCACAGCGGTCCCGGGAGACTCAGGTCTCCCGGGTGCAGGTTCAATCCCTGCCGTCGGCTCCAGGCTCAGAGCCTTGTCGCACCTGCTCGTCCATTGCCCGGCACTTGATCTGGCTCATTGGATCCCGCCCCTCTCAACATGCCATTCACTGCGGTACAGTGCGCTCTAACGGTTCATTCAAACCGAGACCGCTTCGCGGCAAATCTTAATTCGGGCGTTGGCTAGCATGGACAGAAACAAATTGCCGAGAGAAGAAGCTGAGCTCCGCGCCCGTGAGGCGATGTCCGAAGCCCGCAACATACAGGCGGAAGCTGCGGCGCGGCAGGCCGCCCGGAGAGAAAGTGCACGCAAGTCAGCCCGTGTTTTCCCGTTGGTTTTTCTTGGCATGGCAGCTGGAGCTTTAGTGGGGCACTTTGCTTATGGCAACGCGGGCCGTGGACTCCAGATCGGGGCGGCGACCGGGTTCACTGTCGCACTTGCCGCACGGCTTGCTAGCTAACAAGGCGGTCCTAGCCGAACCCGCATCGGGGCACCGGCCGGATGCTTTTACGCTACGCTAGTAGCTATCCTCCGCACCGACACAGGTTCGGCTCAACTATGGCGTTAGTCCTCTATGTATTTCGACCTCTACATTGATGACAGAAAGCTGGGGACGTTCGGACACCCGAGTGTCGAGAACCTCAACATCTCCCTGTCTGGTGCACCGGACCAAAACTACGTCTTTGCCGGAGCCGTATGTCGCGAGGGAGAGAGCCAGTGCCACTACCATTGGCTGCAGGAGGAGATTAGCCATGCCAGCCAGGTACGTATAGTTCCGGTCGAGGGAGGTTCCGTCCCGCTTCCAATCAGGCGATATGAGATGGGTCGCGCCGCCCGCGAAGCCTTGGGGGAGAATGTCTGTGAGTTCTGCCAGCGCAATGAAACAGAAGTTCACCGGCTGATCCCCGGAGATTCAAACCGACCTGGCATCTGCTCCGACTGCGTGGCGTTGTGCAGTGCGATTCTTCGTGACGAGGCCTGACGGTCCATTCAAGTCGAAATCTCTTCGCGGCTCGGCTTAGTTCAGGTGCTAGATGGCTATGCGACATCTCCTATCTATTGATATTTTCGCTGCACTTCAACGCGGCAGGTCCGTTGAGCAATTCCTTGGTTCGAGCCCTTCTGGAGCAGGCCACATCCGCCATGTCGAACTGCGTCCGTCAGGCGGATTGATAGAAATATGGGTATATGACGTCGAGGACATTGGGGATGAGGGGCATCTTGATTTGTACACCTTCCCAAATGTCGAGCCGGACGGCCCTAGTGATCCTGCGGCTACCTTTCCAGATCCGCAAGCTGCCGTTGCGTATGCAAGCGCGTCGCTAGCTGCTGATTCCAACCGCTGGGTCAATCTTGGCGTTGCCCAATCTGAATACCTTGATTACGTTCGGGCAGGCCGGCCGTCTAGATGGCCGGTTGCTGCCAACAACGCATTCAAACCGAAGCCGCTTCGCGGCCAGGTATAACTCAGTCGTCAGGCAGCACAATGATGCATCCCACCCTCTGCCCAAATTGCGGCAACCACTGTATGAACTTCTGGTCCAAGGTTGCATTCGGTCCAGCTCGCAAGAGGAAGTGCCAGTCCTGCGGGAGCATGGTGGGCGTCCCATGGCTGCAAAGCTCCCTTCATCTGCTGGCGATGGGGCTCATCCCTCTCTTCATCTGCCTGCTAGCCATTACCGTCCTGGATTCATCAGGCTGGCTATCGTGGGCGCTATCTGTAGGCGGCATACTCGCTGGCAGCACATTGGAGCTGTGGTTGTACTATCGCTTTGTCCCGTTGGTGGCGCGTGCCGCCTGACAATTCATCAAACCGATGCTGCTTCGCGTATCGGATCAGCTCTGACATCAGGCCCGCATATGGATCGTCGTTATCGCAAAAGATTGCAGGTCTACTGGGCTCGCGCAGAAGCTTGTGAACGTCGAAAAATCGACCGTCTCGATCTGACGAGTTGGTTCGACCACTGGCATACTCATGTGGATTGGTGGGGCCGGGGTAACACTCATCCAGAGAACGTCCCAGAGATTGCAGCCGCTACGGTTCGACTGCTTCAGTACTTGGAGATGCTCGCCAAGCATCGTTCGGAGCCTATCCAGCTTTGGGCAACCCTATGCGGCAACACCATGGACAATGCGGTGTACGCTCATTCACAGAACCCCAATGGGTCCACCTACCCATATGATTTCCCTATGGTTACCTGGGACCCACCTGTTCCGGATTGGGTGGCAACTTCTGTCCGAAGTGACACCCACCAAGTTGGCGTGGCCAGATACGATGACACGGTTGTTTACGTTGTTCGGAAGCGGGCCTAACAGTTCATTCAGGCCGAGCCCGTTCCGCAGATCGGATCAGTTAAGACGTCAGGCATTATGAACAGCGCTTTTGATAGCATTCAGTGGGAAGAGCCTTGGCAAACCATCCAGTTCGCAGTTGAGGCCCTGCACATCCAGAATCAGCTGGAAAGTGAAATTTCCAGCCAGCACCCACTTTTCAGAATGGAGGCGAGAGTTGTTGGCCGGAGAGTTGACAACGATGATGTGGCAGCCGTCTTGAAGGATGGAACTTATGTCAACGTGCACTTGATCTGGGGCTCTGCACCGGAAGCATTTCCTGCAGAGTACCCGCACTGGTTTCCTTATGGCAGCTTGGAACAGTTCATTCTCGCAATGAAAGCTGACTCTGCAGACTATCGCGATGGCCCCTAGCAGCTCACTCAAGCCAACGTCGCTTGTCGGCTCGGCTTAGGGCTGCACATGAGCAATCCTTATCAGCCAGCAAAGGCAGCACTCCCCACAACACGGCGATCCTGGCGTCTTGCTCATTCGCTGATAGCCTTTGTTTCAGGCCTTGCGGTTCCGCCATTAACCATCTTTCTGACAGCTCGCCTGCTCGCTCCCGACGTCCCGTTGGCCAGGGGCAACTCAACATTTTGGGGTTCAGCGATCTTAGGCAGCATGCTGGCCGCTGCTGCCGTCTATAGACATAAGCGTATTCCGCTGTGGTTAGCTGCCGCTACAGGTCCTGCCATCGTGCTTATGCTCATCTTGGCGCACGCGCTGTGGGCATAGGCATTGAGGGCAGCCCAATACATCATTCAAGCCGAACCCGCTTCACGGGTCGGCTCAACTCAAGCGTTGAGGCGCGACATAGAGATCATGCAGATCGTCAAAGGCACCTGTCATTGCAAAGCCGTTGAATTCGAGGTTGACCTGTTCAACGGCCACGAGAACATTCGCCGTTGCAATTGCTCCATCTGCAGCCGCAAGGGCGCGATCATGGCAGGGGTAACGCTCGACCGGCTTCGCGTCACCCGTGGCCAGGACAAGCTCAGCCTCTATCAGTGGAACACCCGGATCGCCAAACACTACTTCTGCAGTGTCTGCGGGATCTACACGCATCACCAACGTCGCAGCGTGCCTACCGAATACGGCTACAATCTGGCCTGCATCGAGGGGATCGACCTTGCGGAGATCGGCCCAATCGGAGCCAGCAACGGCGCGAACCAGACGCTGGTTGCGCCATAGCTGCTCATTCAGGCCGAAGTTGCTTCCCCGGTCGGCTTGAATCCAGCGTTGGGCTCCAGTGGCGAGGAAGTCGTAGCGATGAAGAATCTACTGACTCTGGCAGTAGTTGCGATGCTGGCCTATTGGGGGTACGACATGTACCAGTCGCATATGGCTGCTCAGGTAGAAGGCCGCCACGCATCACCAACCACAGCAGCCCGGACCGCGGCTCCAGCCCCCTTCAAGTGCGACGGCCGCACCCACTGCTCACAGATGACTTCATGCGCAGAGGCCACACACTTCATCAGGCACTGCCCCAATACCAAGATGGACGGCGACAATGACGGTATCCCCTGCGAGCAGCAATGGTGCAGGAACTAGTGTCAAGACCTGACGATTCGTTCAAGCCAACACAACACCGCCTTGTGGCACAGCCCAGCCCTCACGCATAGATTATCAGGAAGACAAACATGAGCCCGGAGATAACCGCAGGCCTGTTCGGCATCATCGGCGTACTGGTTGGAGGCCTGGTCGCCTGGTGGCTTCAGAAGGACCGGTCTTCGACCGACTTCAGGATCGCGCTGGAGGCGATCAAGACCGAGCACATGGCCGAGACGACCGCCAGGCACTTCCTCAGCCACCAGGGCTACACCGACCGCTCATTCGAGCTGCTGAGCGAGCGCCTCGGCGGTTTCGAGGAAGACGAGCTGAGAAGGATCCTGGTCCGCGCCGGTGCCATCCGCTATATCCGCAAGGACGGCAGCGAGTTCTGGCGCCTGCTCTCCAGGGAGTCCGAGGCCATCGCCAGGGCCCGGGCCCGAAGCGAGTCGTCCGAACCTTCCGATGACGACATCTGACGATCCATTCGAGCCGACGCCGCTCCGCTGCGCGACCTGACCCGCCCCCCATGACGCCATCGCAA
This sequence comes from Marilutibacter maris, assembly GCF_006546735.2. Taxonomy (GTDB): domain Bacteria; phylum Pseudomonadota; class Gammaproteobacteria; order Xanthomonadales; family Xanthomonadaceae; genus Marilutibacter; species Marilutibacter maris. Next base: position 27,170 of record NZ_VICD02000208.1, read on the forward strand.
ACCGCCGCCACCTACGACAGGATCGCCCAGCATTGGGACCACGCCGGCTTCGATCACTCCAATGGCATGGCCCAGCATGAACGCGCGCTTGCGTTCGTATCAGCGCGCGGCTCGGCGCTGGACGTGGGTTGCGGCAGCAGCGGGCGCATCGTGTCCCTGCTGTTGCAGAAAGGCTTCCGGGTCGAGGCACTCGACCTGTCCCCCGAGATGCTGCGTCGCGCGAAGCGGCATCACCCCGATGTCACCTTCCATCACGCCGACATCTGCACGTGGGAGATAGACGAGCCCTTCGACTTCATCTCCGCCTGGGACAGCATCTGGCACGTGCCGCTGGGACACCAGACCGCGGTGGTCGACAAGCTGTGCCGCGGGCTTTCCAGCGGCGGTGTCCTGATCTTCTCGTCCGGCGGCGTGTACGCTCCGGATGAAGTCACTGGAACCTGCTTCGGGCAAGCGCTCTATCACGCTTCGCCCGGGATTCCCGCACTGCTGCGGACAATCGAGGACGCCGGCTGCCATTGCCGTCACCTCGAGTTCGATGCGGGACCCGACGACAGGCATGTCTACTTCATTGTGCAGCGGCCCTGATGTTCGACCGGGCACAGGCACGGCGCGATACATGGCGAGATGACCGGGTACTGGACACCAAGTGGAGACATGCTTTCGCATCCTCGGCGCGCTGCATCTGATGTACGGCGCAGTCCTCTTCGGCATCCTCGTCGATGCCTTGAAGGAGGACTCCGGCATCGAACTCCCACGCGCCCAATGGGGCATCAAGGCGGTCCTGCTGCTGGCGGAGGTGTCGTTGCTGCTCATCTGCGGCTGCGCTGCACTCCTCTTGGAACCGAGCGCCTTCGCCTATGCGCTCCTTGCGCTCGTAGCCTGCTTCCTGGTCGCGTTCTCCGACACCGTGGCCCTTCGTGGACCACGCGCCCTTGTCGACCTCCCGCCCGGGTTCTATCTTCATGTGGCGATCCAGGGCATCGCCGCGTCGGCCTTGTTTGTTCTCGCTCCCGCTGTGGCAGGCACCTAGGTGCGCGCGCCCCAGGCCGCTTCACCGTTTTTCGGGCCCCGCAGGCACGATTCGGGCATTGGACTCCGCATGAAACGTCATCGAACTCCTCAAGAGAAGAAGGCCCTGAGTCTCGAGCGCGATCGACGCAATGTCGTCGCCGAGAGCCAATGGGGCGGGCGCGAGGCGATCGCCAGACGCAAGCAATGGGTCAACCAGTCCCATCGCAAGGCCGTGCATCAGGCGCTCTCGGCGCTCTCCGGTCACGTGCCGGCCGATCCCGAGGCGGTGGCGTCCGCGGTGGCTTCGACCAGGCGCCACCACTGGCGCAAGACACCGGACGTCCCGCTTGGCGAGGCGCTTCTGCTGCGACGCTCCCGGAGCGCCACGGGCGACGGCAGCGATGCCTGAAAGGTCCTCAAGTCGCGCCCTTCGAACACGCTGACCCAACAGACAGCGGGAACGCATCACCGGCCATCCGGGCCGTGGCCTTTGACTGCCCAGGCGACGGGCCAACACGTGCATCACCTGTTGGCGCATTACCCGTTGGCCCAGGCGGTTCTCGCCTTGCGGTCCCAAACCCGTCCGATTCCGGCACCATGCACCTCCACCAGAACGCATCTGCACCGGACCCATCGCATATGACCAACCCGCAACCCGCCTTCTGCGCCCTCTACCGGTGGCGCCTGCATCCCGGCACCGAGGCGTCCTTCGTCCGCGCATGGTCTCGCGTCACCCAGTTGCTGAAGGCCGAGCGCGGCTCGCTGGGGTCGCGCCTGCATCGAGGCCCGGACGACATCTGGTACAGCTACACCCAATGGCCCTCCGCCGAGGCGAAGGCCGAGGGGCTGGCGCAGCCGTCGGTGGACCCGGAGGCCTGGCAGCAGATGCGGGACGCCATCGCCGAGCGCCTGCCGGAGATCATCCTCGAACCGGTGGCGGACTACCTGGCGCCATTGCCCAACGACGGCGATTGAGCGCCCATTCGCGCGAGCTGCCACCACTCGCCCAACAAAAAACCCCGCAAGCGCGGGGTCTTCTGCGAGGCGCCGCTCCGTGCGGGCACGGGCGGAACCGTCGATTGGTGCCGGAGATAGGAATCGAACCTACGACCCCATCATTACGAATGACGTGCTCTACCAACTGAGCTACTCCGGCGGGAGCCTTGGCCGCCACCGCGTCGGGAACGCGACAGGCGAGCACAGGGAGGTGGATTCTAGGGCGCCGGAGGGTGGCGGTCAATTCGCGGCCCCGGCCAGGTCGGCCGGCACCGCAATCGACCGGCCATTCAGTCGACAAGCTGCAGGCGCAGCTCCTTCGGCAGCGCGAACACCATGCTTTCCGGCTCGCCGTCCAGCTCGTTGACGTGGCCCGCGCCCAGTTCGCGCAGCCGCTCGATCACACCGCGCACCAGCACTTCCGGCGCCGAGGCACCGGCAGTCACTCCGATCCGCTCGCACCCGCGCACCCATTCCGGGTCGATCTCGATCGCGCCGTCGATCAGGTAGGCGCGAGTGCCCTCGCGTTCGGCCAGCTCGCGCAGGCGGTTGGAATTGGAGCTGTTGACCGAGCCCACGACCAGGACCAGGTCGCAGCGGGCCGCCAGCTCGCGCACCGCGTCCTGGCGGTTCTGGGTCGCGTAGCAGATGTCGTCGTTCTTCGGGCCCTGGATCGCCGGGAAGCGCTTCCGCAGGGCCTCGATCACCACCTTGGTGTCGTCGACCGACAGCGTGGTCTGGGTGGTGTAGGCCAGGTTCTCCGGCTGCCCCACCTGCAGTGCCGCGACATCCTCGATGTCCTCGACCAGGTAGATGCGCCCCTCGCCCGCCTCGCGCTGCCACTGGCCCATCGTGCCTTCGACCTCGGGATGGCCGGCGTGGCCGATCAGGACCACGTCGCGGCCGGCGCGGCAATGGCGGGCGACCTCGAAGTGGACCTTGGTCACCAGCGGACAGGTCGCGTCGAACACCTTCAGGTCGCGTCGTTCGGCCTCGGTGCGCACCGCCTGGGAGACGCCGTGGGCGCTGAAGATCACGGTCGCGCCGTCGGGCACCTCGTCCAGCTCCTCGACGAAGATCGCGCCGCGGTGACGCAGGTCGTCGACCACGAAGCGGTTGTGGACGACCTCGTGACGGACGTAGATCGGCGCGCCCAGCGTCTCCAGCGCACGCTTGACGATCTCGATCGCGCGGTCGACACCGGCGCAGAAACCACGGGGATTGGCGAGCAGGACATCCATGGGGCGATTCTACTCCTCGACGGGCCGGCGGGGTGGCCTCAGCCCTCCCCGGCCGCCTCCCGCGCCTTGTGCCCGAACACGCCCATCAGGGCGATGCCGACGGCGCCGGCGACGATCGCCGAATCGGCGATGTTGAACGCGGGCCAGTACCAGTCGCGCCAGTACCACTGGATGAAGTCGACCACGTGCCCGTGCATCAGACGGTCGATCACGTTGCCGATCGCACCGCCGATCACCAGCGCATACGGCAGCGCGGTGCGCCAGTCGCGACGCGGCGTATGCGACAGCCACCAGCCGAGCAGGCCGCTGATCGCGACCGCCAGCACCAGGAAGAAATACTTCTGCCAGCCTCCGGCGTCGCTGAGGAAGCTGAAGGCGGCGCCGGTGTTGTAGGTGCGGTACCAGTTCCAGAAGCCGTCGATCACCGGGATCGCGGTGTACTCCGGCAACGAGGTCAGCACCCACCATTTGGTCAGCTGGTCGAGCGCGATCACCAGCACCGAAACCAGAAGCCAGGCCAGCGCATTGGGGGACGGACGGGAAGCGGTCATCGGCATCGTGTCCTCAGAACCACTGCCGCTGTTCGCCGCTGCCGTCGATGTTGCTGACGCAGCGCCCGCACAGCTGCGGATGCGCCGGATCGCTGCCGACGTCGGCGCGATGGTGCCAGCAACGCACGCACTTGGGCTTGTCGGTCGCCGCCGCCTTCACCCCGTTGCCACCGGCAACCACGCTGACGTCGCCGCTGATGAACAGGAACCGCAGCTCGTCGGCCAGCGGCGCCAGCCAGGCCTGCTCGTCGTCGCCGACCGTGAGGGTGACCTCGGCATCCAGCGCCGCGCCGATCTCGCCGGCCGCGCGCATCGGCTCCAGCACCGCGCTGACCTGCTCGCGCAGCTCCAGCAGGCGGTCGAAGCGGGCCGCCGACAGCGGCGCGTCGGCCGGCATCGGCGCCAGCCCCTCGTACCAGGTCGCGAACAGCACATTGTCCAGGCGCGCACCGTCGGCGGGCGTCGGCAGGTAGCCCCACAACTCGTCGGCGGTGAAGCTCAGCACCGGCGCGATCCAGCGCACGAAGGCCTCGATGATGCGGAACATCGCGCTCTGCGCCGAACGGCGGCCGCGCGAATCCTCCTGCATGGTGTACAGGCGGTCCTTGGTGATGTCGAGATAGACCGAGCCCAGGTCGACGCTGCAGAAGTTCAGCAGCGCCTGCACGATCTCGGCGAAGTCGTAGCGCGCGTAGGCGGCCTTGATCTTCTCCTGCACCTCCCAGGCGCGATGCACGATCCAGCGGTCCAGCGCGACCATGTCGTCCAGCGCGCGCAGGTCGCGGGCCGGCTCGAAGCCGTGCAGGTTGGACAGCAGGAAGCGCGCGGTGTTGCGGATGCGGCGGTAGGCGTCGGCGTTGCGCTTGAGGATCTCCTGCGACAGCGACATCTCGTTGCTGTAGTCGGCCGAGGCGATCCACAGGCGCAGGATGTCCGCGCCCAGGGTCTTCATGATGTCCTGCGGCTCGATGCCGTTGCCGAGCGACTTGGACATCTTGCGGCCCTTCTCGTCGACGGTGAAGCCGTGGGTCAGGCACTGGCGGTACGGCGCCGCCTTGTCCATCGCCACGCCGGTCAGCAGCGAGGACTGGAACCAGCCGCGGTGCTGGTCGGAGCCTTCCAGGTACAGGTCGGCCGGCTTGCCGAAGCCGCGCTCGACCAGCACCGCCTCGTGGGTAACGCCGGAGTCGAACCAGACGTCGAGGATGTCGGTGATCTTCTCGTAGTCGGCCGCCTCCTCGCCCAGCAGCTCGGCCGCGTCCAGGGTGTACCAGACGTCGACGCCGCCCTGCTCGACCCGCTCGGCGACCGCGCGCATCAGCTCGCTGCTGCGCGGATGCGGCTCGCCGCTTTGCCGGTGCACGAACAGCGCGATCGGCACGCCCCAGGTGCGCTGGCGCGAGATCGTCCAGTCCGGACGCCCCTCGACCATGCCGGCGATGCGCGCCTCGCCCCACTTCGGGAACCAGCCGACGTTCTTGATCGCCGCCAGCGCGTCGTCGCGCAGATTGGCCTGCTCCATCGAGATGAACCACTGCGGGGTCGCGCGGAACGCGATCGGCGTCTTGTGGCGCCAGCAATGCGGATAGCTGTGCTCCAGCCTGGCGAACGCCAGCAGCGCGCCGCTCGCGCGCAGCGCCTCGACGATGGCGTCGTTGGCCTTCCAGATGTGCTGGCCGGCCAGCTCGGTGTCGCCGGCCGGCGGGGTGCCGGGCAGATAGACGCCGCGCCCGTCGACCGGGTTCAGCACGGCCGCGTCGTACTTCTCGATCAGACCGTAGCGGCGGGCGGCGGCATAGTCCTCCTGGCCGTGGCCGGGGGCGGTATGGACCGCGCCGGTGCCGTCCTCGGCGGACACGTGGTCGCCGAGGATCAGCGGGATGTCGCGGGTCGCGTAGAACGGATGCGCGAGGACCAGGTTCTCCAGCGCGGCGCCGGCGACGCGGCCGTGCACG
>NZ_VICD02000209.1 GCF_006546735.2 Marilutibacter maris
CGCGCCGGCCGCCAGCGCACGCCGGGCGACGTGCAGCACCAGCGGCTCGCCCGCGAGCAGGCGCAGCGGCTTGCCCGGCAGGCGCGAAGCGTCGTGACGGGCCGGAATCGCGACGACGAAATCCGGGGCGGCACTCATCATTGATCCGCCTGGGGTTTGCGATCCTCACCCGCCTCGGCGGCGCGCCGCGCCGAGGCCTTGATCGCCTGCGCCATCCCGTCCAGCTCGCCGGAGAGCAACATGCCCCAACCATCGCCGTCGGGGCGGATGCTGACCACTTCCATCTTGGTCATGGTGATCGGCCCGGCCGCCACGGTTCCGCGGGTGACGAAATGACGCACGTCGCCCTCTGGCACCAATCCCAGCATGTCGAACTGCCGGATCTCGATACCGCCCTTGCCGGGCCCCGCCGCCATCGCCTGCTGCTCCACGAAGCTCAGGAAGGCGCGCATGAAGTCGCCGGCCGGCATCGCCGCGACCTTCGCCGCATCCGCCTTGCCGCCAAAGAACGTCTGCGCCATCGCATCGGCCTGCGGCTCCGGCATCGCGGCGAACAGCGGCGCCAGCATCGCGCGGAACCGCTCGGCCTCGTCGGGGTGGACGAAGTCCGCGGCGGCGCTCACGCCATCGCTGCGTATCGCGTCGACGTAGCGCTGCATGAACGCTTCCGGACTCTCACCAGCGGCGGCCGGAACGGATGCCGCCGCGAACAGGGCCGCGCACAGCAACAGGCGGTTGAACATCAAGCTCATCGGTTCCTCTCCTCTGCCGACGGATGTCGACGACTCGTTCAGCGGGCGGCGATCCGCTCCGTCAACGCCACCCAGAACGCTTCGGGCAGCGCCGCGTCCACCGGCACGCTGTAATGCAACTCGGTACGGAAGGCGGCGCACTTGACCGCGTCCTTCTCGGTCATCAGCACCGGCAGCCGACTGCCGAACTCGAAATCGGCGGCCTGGTAGTCATGGTGGTCGGCAAACGCATGCGGGACCACCGCGATGCCCAGCCCACGCAGCATCGCGAAGAAGCGCTCGGGGTCGCCAATGCCGGCGACCGCATGCACGCGCTGGCCGGCAAAGGCGGTCAACGGCCTGGGACGCCCGCCCAGCAATGGGATCGCCTGCCCGCAACGCAGCCGCATCGGCCACTGGCCGAACCCGGCGCCCTCGCCCGCTTCGGCGCCGGGATCGGACCCGGCGGCGTCGCCCATGTTCAACACGTGGAAGTCGCACCTGGCCGCGCGTTCGACCGGTTCGCGCAGCGGACCGGCCGGCAGCAGGCGGCCGTTGCCGTAGCGACGCCGTCCGTCGATCACCTCGATCTCGATGTCGCGGGCCAGGCGGTAGTGCTGCAGGCCGTCGTCGCAGACCACCACGTCGCAGCCGGCCTCGACCAGGGCCATCGCCGCGGCCACCCGGTCGCGATCGACCCGGACCCGGACTGCGGTGCGCGCGGCGATCAGTACCGGCTCGTCGCCGCCCAATCGCGGATCGGTGTCGGCATCGACCCAACGCGCCTGCGCGGCGGCGTCGCGGCCATGGCCGCGGCTGGCGACGCCGGGGGTGAAGCCCTGCTCGCGCAGGCGCTGGACCAGGGCGATCGTCAACGGCGTCTTGCCGGTACCGCCCGCGGTGATGTTGCCGACCACGATGACCGGGACACCGGGATGGCGGCTGCGGCGGCCGTCCCGGTACAGCCACCGGCGCAACGCGATCACCCGGCCGTACAGGCCCGACAGCAGCCGCGCATGCAGCGGAACCGGTGCGTCCTGGTACCAGTATCGGGGCGCCTGACCGGCGTCGCGCGACGGCTTCGCGGTCATGGCGTCTCGCGGAACTGCAGGCGGTGCAGATGCGCGTACAGACCGTCGGCGGCGATCAGCTCGGCGTGGGTGCCGCGCTCGACGATGCGCCCCTCGTCCATCACCAGGACCTGGTCGGCATGCTCGATGGTGGCCAGGCGGTGCGCGATCACCAGGGTGGTGCGATTGGGCATCAGGTGTTCGAGCGCGTCCTGCACCAGCCGCTCGGATTCGGCGTCGAGCGCAGCGGTGGCCTCGTCGAGGATCAGGATCGGCGCGTCCTTCAGCATTGCGCGGGCGATCGCCAGGCGCTGGCGCTGGCCGCCGGAGAGCTTGCCGCCCTTGGTGCCGATCCCGCTGTCGACGCCGTCGGGCAGCTTGTCGACGAACTCCATCGCGTTGGCGCCGCGGATCGCCGCCTCCTGCTGCTCGGGCGTGGTCTGGCGCAACTCGCCATAGGCGACGTTGGCGGCGATCGAACCGTCGAACAGCATGACCTGCTGGCCGACCAGGGCGATGTTGCGGCGCAGGTCGCGCAACGGATAGTCGCGCAGCGGATGGCCGTCGAGCAGGATCTCGCCGGCCTCGGGTTCATAGAAGCGCGGGATCAGCTTGACCAGGCTGGACTTGCCGCTGCCGGAACGGCCGACGATCGCGGTGACGGTGCCGGGCCGGGCGACGAAGTCGACGTCCGCCAATGCCGGTGCGACCTGCCCCGGATAGCGCGCGGTGACATGACGGAACTCCAGGACCCCGCCGGCGCGGTCCAGCGCCCGGGTACCGGTATCGGGCTCGTCCTCGGCATCGAGCACGCTGAACAGACGCTCGGCCGAGGCCACGCCCCGCTGCAGCATGTTCTGGACGTTGGTCAACTGCTTGAGTGCGGGAATGATCGCCATCATCGCCACCATCAGGGCGACGAAACCGCCCGCGCTCAGGCGCCCGGCGGCGGCCTCGCTGCCGGCGAAGAACAACAGGACGGCCAGGCCGATCGACCCCATCAGCTGCACCATCGCCGAGGAGATGCTGCGGGTCGATTCGACCTTGACGCTGAGCTTGCGGTGGTGGTCGGCCTGGACCGCGTAGCGCTCCAGCTCGACGTCCTGCGCGCCGTAGACCTTGACCTCCTGCTGGTTGGACAGGGCCTGGTCGGCCGACTGCATCAGCTGCCCGCCGCTCTCCTGGATGCGGTGGCTGATCCGGCGGTAGCGCTTGCCGACCCGGTCCATCACCCAGGCCAGCGGCGGCGCCATGAACAGGATCGCGATGGTGACCTGCCAACTGGTCCACAGCATCACCCCCAGCATCGCCAGCACCTGGAACGACTGCTGCAGCATGACCTTGAGCGCGTCGACCGCGGCCTGCGCGACCTGGTCGCTGTCCGAGCCCAACCGCACCAGCATCGACGGCACCGGCTCGGTGTCGAAACGCTGTCCCGGCAGGTGCAGGTACTTGCCCAGCACCCTGACCCGCAGATCTCGGGCGATGCCCCGCCCGGCCCGCGCCATGCCGATGTCGCTGACGTAGCCGGCAATGCCGCGCAGCACGAACAGGCCGACGATGATCAGCGGCAGCCAGGCCTTGAGCGTCGACCCCTGGTTGATGAAGGTCTCGTTGACCACCGGCTCCATCAGTTTGGTGAAGGCGCCGCCGGCCGCGGCCTCGATCACCATGCCGGCCAGCGCCAGCAACAGCAGCGGCCGGTAGGGCCGCGCGAAGGCCAGCAGGCGCCGGTAGGTCTGCCAGGCCCCTTCGGAGCGGCTCATCGGGCGGCCCCGCCCCCGTCGCCGGAGGCCGCGGCACCGGACTGTTGCGGCGCGGTCGCGATCATCACCCGCTTGAAGCCGAGCTGGCCGAGTGCGTCGTAGGCGGTGACCACGGCCTGGTGCGGCGTGCGCGCATCGGCCCGCAGCAGCACCGGGCGGTCGCGGTCGTCGCCGGCGACCTCGGCCACGGTGGTCTTGAGCGAGTCCAGATCGTCCCGGATCACCTCGCGATCGTCGACGAAGTAGCGGCCATCGGCGTTGACCAGCACGCTCAGCGCCTGATCGGGCTCGGCCGGCTCGCCGCTCGCCTGCGGCAACTGCAGCTTCATCACCGAGCGCGAATCGAAGGTGGTGGTGACCACGAAGAAGATGATCAGTACCAGGATCACGTCGATCAGCGGGACCAGGTTGATCTCCGGCTCGTCGAACGCGCGGTGGTCTTGGATCCGCATGCGCGCCTCAGGCGGTGGCCGCGGCCGGGACCGGGCGGGCCGGCGTGGAGGCGGCGGGCGCGGACCTGGCCGGATCGAGGGTGTCCAGCAGCTGGATCGCCTCGTGCTCCATCGCCACGATGTACTCGCCGATCCGGCCGCGGAACCAACGGTGCATCATCAGCGCCGGGATCGCGACGATCATGCCGGTCGCGGTGCAGACCAGGGCCTTGCCGATGCCGCCGGCCAGCTGGTTGACGTCGCCGATGCCCTGGTCGCCGATCACCAGGAACATCTGGATCATGCCGACCACGGTGCCGAACAGGCCCAGCAGCGGGCCGGCCGCGGCGATCGTGCCGAGGGTGTTGAGATAGCGCTCCATCCGGTGCACCAGGTGGCGGCCGACGTCCTCGATCCGCTCGCGGATCTGGTCGCGCGAGCGATGGCGGACGTCCAGCGCCGCGGCCAGCAGCGCGCCCAGCGGCGAAGTCTTGCGCAGGGATTCGATGTGGGTGGGGTCGAGCTTGCCGCGTCCGGCCCAGGCCCGGACCTCGTTGCCCAGGCCCGGCGGCAGCACCGCCGCCCGGCGCAGGGTCCAGGCGCGTTCGACGATGATCGCCAGCGCGACCAGGGACAACAACAGCAGCGGGATCATCGGCCAGCCGCCGGCCTTGACCAATTCGAGCACTCGCAAACCTCCGGCCGCAGCCGTCTCAATCCGGCCGATAGGATAGCCCAGCCCGGAGAATTCACGTCACTGCGCGCCGGCAACGCCTTGCCGCCACTGTGACCGGGTCGACGCCCGCGGACCGCCGATGCCCCGTACGCGCCCCACGCGCCGCCGGTCCCGGGCTCAATCAGCGCCGTCCGCGCCCGCCAGGCGCGCCTGGGCGTCCCACAGGCGCGCCCGTGCGGCCCTGCGCCCCTGCACGAAGGCCTCTCCATCGCGGAAACCGACCCACAGCGCGCCGGCACGGCCGGTCTCGTGCAGCTCGGCCCCGGCCTGGCGCCAGCGATCGACGGTCCCCGCATGGGGATGGCCGAAGCGATTGCCGTAGCCGCTGGAAACGATGGCATGGCGGGCGCCGGTCGCGGCGACGAAGGCCGGGGCGGACGAGGCGCCGCTGCCGTGGTGGGCGACCAGCACCACGTCCGCCCGCAGGCGGTCCGGCAGCCGTCGGACCAGGCCGCGCTCGATCACCTCGCCGATATCGCCGGTCAACAGGACGGCACCATCGCGGCTCGCGATCCGCAGCACGCAACTGGCCTCGTTGCGCAGGTAGGGAAAGTGCGGCGTCGGATGCAGGAACTCGAACTCGACACCGTCCCAGCGCCATCCGCTGCCGGCGACGCAGGCCTCCGCGTCCGCCACCCCGGACCCGGCCGGGGCCAGCAAGGCCGCAACCGGGTAGTCGCGCGTCACCGCCGCCAGTCCGCCGGCATGATCGTTGTCGGCATGGCTGACCACCACCCGCTCCAGCCGCGGCACGCCCAGCGCACGCAATGTCGGCACCACCACCCGGTCGCCGGCATCGTAGCCGTCGCGCACGGCCGGGCCGGTGTCATACAGCAGGGTGTGCCGGGCGGTGCGCACCACCACCGCCAGCCCCTGGCCGACATCCAGCACCCACAACTCGGCCTCGCCTTCGGCGGGCAGATCGCGTGCCGGCAACAGCAGCGGCAACCACAGCAGCAACGCCAGCCCCCGTGCCGGCAGCCCGCGCGGCAGCAACATCCAGAACGCCGCCAGCAGCGCCATCGGCAGTGCGAACCAGCGCGACTCCGGCAACCAGCGCACCGCAAGCGGGCTCGCTCCCAACCACTCGAACAAGGGCCAGCTCAGATCGAAACACCAGGCCGACAGCCGCCACGCCCAGGCCCCCAGCCCGCCATGGAGGCCCTCCAGCCCGGTGCCCAGCAACGACAGCGGCACCACCACCAGGCTCCACCACGGCACCGCCACCAGGTTGGCGACCGGGCCGGCCAGCGATGCCTGGCCGAACAGCGCCACGCCCAGTGGCAGCAGGCCGATCGTCGCCACCGCCTGCGCGGACAGGAAGCCGCGCAAAGGCCTGCGCTCGAAGCCGGGAAGACACCAGAGCAACCAGGCGACACCGGCGAAACTGAGCCAGAAACCGGCGCTGAGCACCGATAGCGGATCGACCAGCAGGATCGCCAGCGCCGCGGCCGCCAGCGCGGCGGCCGGTCCGAACCGGCGTCGCGACACCCGCATCGCCGCGACCGCGCCGATCATCAACACGGTGCGCACCGTCGGCAGCGCGAATCCGGCCACGGCGGCATAGGCGATGCCGCCGGCAAGCCCGGCCAGCGCCGCGGCCACCGGTCGCGGGATCCGGCGCGCCAGTCCCGGCCACCCCCACCACAGCCCGCGCGCCAACAGCGCCGCAAAGCCGGCGACCAGACCGACGTGGAAGCCGGAGATCGCGATCAGGTGGGTCAGGCCGTTGGCGCGCAGCAGCGCCCAGTCGGCATCGTCGAGGCCTCGGGTGTCGCCGAGCGCGAGCGCTCGCACGAAGCGTGACGACGGCGACCGGATCGCCGCCGCGATCCGCTCCGACATCGCCTGACGCCAGGCGTCCAGCCCAGCCGCGTCCGTCAGCAGCTCGGCCCGCCGCAACTCGCGGACATAGCCGCGCGCGGCGATGCGGCCGGCCAGGGCCTGCTTCTCGCTGTCGAAGCCGCCCGGATTGCGCAGCCCGCGCGGCGCCTTCAGGCGCACCGACAGGCGCCAGCGTTGCCCGGCCCGCAGTCTCTCGCGGGCCCCTGGATCGTCGTCGTACCAGGACAGGCGCAGCAGTCGACCACTCACCGCCTCGACAGCGTCGTCGTCGACACGGAACTCGAAACGGGTCCGGCGTGGATCGTGCTCGGGCAGGCCGACGATGCGGCCGGCGATGGTCAGATCAGCGCGCTCCAGATCCGCGGGCAGCTGCAGCGACAATGCATGGGCGGCATGCAGTGCCGCCAGTCCGGCGCCGAGAACCAGCGCCGCCGGCCAGCGCCAGCCGCGCCACAGCAGCAGGCCCGCCGTTGGCAGCGCCAACGCCGCCAACGGCCAGGGCGGCAGGCGCGGCAACCACAGCACCAGGACGATGCCGGCAAGCAACGCCAATGCGGTCGCGATCCCGAACAGGGGGTTGCGCGGTGGAGACGGCGGCCGCCGGTCTGCGGGCGTGGGCCCCACGCCCGGGACGAGGGGCCGCGGCGCCGCAATGTCTTCGAGAGGTGTGTCTGCCGGCATCCTTGCCGTTGCCTCCATGGTTCAGACCTCGTCGGCGGAAAGCTCCCTGAGTCGGCCTTCGTGCAGTTCCAGCACCCGGTCCAGCCGCCGCGCGAGGCGGCGGTCATGGGTGACCAGCACCAGGCTGGTGCCCTGCTCGCGGTTGAGTGAAAGCATCAACTCGAACACGGTCGAGGCGGTCTTCTCGTCGAGGTTCCCGGTCGGCTCGTCGCCGAGCACGCAGGCCGGGTTGTTGACCAGGGCGCGGGCGACCGCGGCGCGCTGGCGTTCGCCGCCGGATAGCTCGCCGGGTTTGTGGGCGAGCCGATGCCCCAGCCCCACCGCCTCCAGCAGACCACGCGCGCGCGCCTCGGCAGCAGCATTCGCGGTGCCGCCCAGCAGCACCGGCAGCATCACGTTCTCCAGCGCGGTGAACTCCGGCAGCAGATGGTGGAACTGGTAGACGAAGCCCAGCGAGGCATTGCGCAGGCGACCGCGCTCGGCGTTCGACAGCGCGCTCATCTTCTGGCCGGCGACGTAGACCTCGCCCCCGCTCGGGGTATCCAGCCCGCCAAGCAGATGCAGCAGGGTGCTCTTGCCGGCGCCGGAAGCGCCCAGGATCGCCACGGTCTCGCCGCGCGCCACTTCCAGATGCAGGTCGTGGAAGACGTGGGTGCGCAGCGCACCCTCGGCATAGGTCTTGGCCAGGCCGTCGCAGTGGATGACGGCATCGGTCATCGTTGATCTCCTCGCAGCGAACGGCAACGGCAGGCAGGCGCTGCGACGCCCTCGGCCCGGGCGGCCAGGCCTGGGATCGCGCAGCTCGCCTGGGCTGAACCGCGCGGAAGCATGCACTCACTCATAGCGCAGCGCCTCCGCCGGGGCGGTGCGCGCGGCGCGCCAGGCCGGATACAGGGTCGCCAGGAAGGCCATCGTCAGCGCCACCGCGGCGATCATCATCACGTCGCTGCCCTGCAGGTCGGTCGGCAGGCCGGTGATGTAGTAGACGTCGGCCGAGGGCAGCAGGCTGACGCCGAACACACGCTCGATCACCCGCAGGATGTGTTCCAGGTTCAGGGTCAGCGCGATCCCGCCGACCACGCCCAGCACGGTCCCGATCACGCCGATCAGCGAGCCCTGCACCATGAACACCCGCATCACCCCGCCCGGGGTCAGGCCCAGGGTGCGCAGGATCGCGATATCGGCCTGCTTGTCGGTGACCAGGCCGACCTGGGAGGCGACCAGGTTGAAGGAGCCCATCAGGATGATCAGCGACAGCAGCAGGCCGACCATGGTCTTTTCCATCTTCAGCGCATGGAACATGTTGGCGTTCTCGCTGGCCCAGTCGCTGATGCTGTAGGGGCCCTTCAGCTCCAGCGCGAGGTCACCGGCGACGTTCCAGGCCTGGTCCATGTCGTGCAGGCGCAGCCGCACGCCGGTCACCCCGTCGCCGATCCGCAGCACCCGCTGCATGTCGGCCATGTGGGCCACGGCCAGGCCGCGATCGAACTGCTGGTGGCCGGCCTCGAACAGGCCGGTGACGGTGAAGCGTTTCTGCTGCGCGACCGCGCCCATCGGGGTGCTGCGGAAATTGGACGTGGTCACGATCACGCTGTCGCCGACGCCGACCCCGAGCCACATGGCCAGCTCGCGGCCGAGCACGATGTTGAAGCTGCCCGGCGTCAGTGTGTCCAGCTCGCCCATCACCATCTTGTCGGCCAGCTCCGAGGTCGTCGCCTCCTGCTCGGGGACGATGCCGCGCACCAGCGCCGGCTGGTTGCGCACGCCGGAAAGCAGCGCCTCTTTTTCCACGTAGGGCGCGGCGCCGGCGACGCGCGGATCGGCCAGTGCGATATCGACCGCATGCCGCCAGTCGGGCATCGGCTCGCCGTGGGTGCTGATCGTGGCGTGGGCGACCATCTGCAGCAGGCGGTCGCGGATCTCGCGCTGGAAACCGCTCATCACCGCCAGGGTGGTGATCAGCACCATCACCCCCAGCGCGATGCCGGCGATCGATGCGAACGAGATGAAGGAGATGAAGCCATTGCGGCGTTTGGCGCGCAGGTAGCGCAGGCCGATGGCGACGGGAACGGGTTTCAACATAGCGGGTTATCTTGCCACCGATTCAGGATCCAGATCCGCCCGCACCCGCATCAGCGCCAGCCTCAGTTCACGTCGCCTCGGGGCCGGCAGCGTGTCCGGCAGCCAGATCCGGCGCTGGCGGCGACCGCGGTCGCCACCCCAGCTCATGAATCCCAGCGCGCCCCGCCAATCGACCGCCAGGTCCCCGACCCGCCGGCCGTCGACATCGACCCGGCCGGCGGCCGTCACCACCACCTGCAGCCGCGGCCGCCGCCACTCGCGCCATGCCGCGCCGGCCGCATGAATCAGCGCCAACACGGCCAAGACCCGCGCCGCCCGGGGCGGCAGGTCCGAGCACAGGCTGGCCAGCGCGGCCAACACACCCACCAGCAGCACCGACGCGACCAGGACCGGCGACGGACGCCAGTCGAAGCGGTCCTGCGCCGCCGGCTCAGGGCGGCAGCTGGCGGATACGTTCGACCAGGGATTGGAGCTCGGCATCGGCAGGCGCGTCATGACCCATGAACCAGTGCCAGAGCCTATCGTCCTCGGTATCCAGCAGGACTAGGAAAACCTCCCGCTCGCGGCTCGGAGCCGCGCCCCACTCGCGCTCCAGATAGCGCTCGAACAAGCGATCGAGCTCGCGCATCCCGCGCCGGCAGCGCCAGCGCAGTCGCGCCAGTTCGCGCTGGTCGGCCTCGCTCAGCCCTCTCGTACTCATTTCAGCATCCCCCAGGCCAGCACGCCCCACAGCGTCCACAGCACCAGTCCGCCGGCCAGGTAGGCCAGGAAGCGGTGCACGACCTTGTTGTAGCCGCACTGGATCGCGCTATGGACGACGCGCAGGGCCACGAACATCCAGGCCAGCACCAGCACCGCGCCGCTCGTCTGCCCGGTCGTCGCCGCGACCGCCAACGCCAGGTAGAACAGCACCGGCAGCTCCAGCAGATTGCGGAAGTTGTCGGCGGCGCGGCTGTCGGTCAGGCGCTGCGCGACCTGCGCCGAGGTCGCCACCGACTGCGGATGGATGCGCTCGCGCCTCATCTGGCCGATGCGCATGAAGAACATGCGGAACCAGACCGCGCAGGTCAGCGCCGCCATCGCCAGCGCCGGCCACCAGATCAGGGTGTCGTCGGACATCGTTCCTCCCGGTCAAAAAAGAAGGGCGCGCTCGCGCACGCCCTTCGTGGTCCGCATGACCGCCATGCGCGTCGCCGGATTCAGACCCGGCGCGCCAGCATCAGCTTCTTGATCTCGCCGATCGCCTGCGCCGGGTTCAGGCCCTTCGGGCAGGTCCGCGCGCAGTTCATGATGGTGTGGCAACGGTACAGCTTGAACGGATCCTCCAGATCGTCCAGGCGGGCGCCGGTGTCCTCGTCGCGCGAATCGATGATCCAGCGATAGGCCTGCAGCAGGATCGCCGGCCCCAGGTAGCGGTCGCCGTTCCACCAGTAGCTCGGGCAGCTGGTCGAGCAGCACGCGCACAGGATGCACTCGTACAGGCCGTCGAGCTTCTTGCGATCCTCCGGGGACTGCAGGCGCTCGCGGTCGGACGGCGCCGGGCTCTGGGTCCTCAGCCACGGGCGGATCGACGCGTACTGCGCGTAGAAGTGGGTCAGGTCCGGCACCAGGTCCTTGACCACCTCCATGTGCGGCAGCGGGTAGATCGGCACCTCGGCCTTCTCGCAGTCGCCGATCGCCTTGGTGCAGGCCAG
Source organism: Marilutibacter maris (assembly GCF_006546735.2). Taxonomy (GTDB): domain Bacteria; phylum Pseudomonadota; class Gammaproteobacteria; order Xanthomonadales; family Xanthomonadaceae; genus Marilutibacter; species Marilutibacter maris. Next base: position 11,037 of record NZ_VICD02000209.1, read on the forward strand.
GGTGTTGGTGCCGTCGATGTTCATCGCGCACGAACCGCAGATGCCCTCGCGGCAGGAGCGGCGGAAGGTCAGGGTCGGATCGATCTCGTTCTTGATCTTGATCAGCGCGTCGAGAACCATCGGCCCGCAGGTCGCCAGATCGACCTCGTAGGTGTCGACGCGCGGATTCATGCCGTCGTCGGGGTTCCAACGGTAGACCTTGAACGTGCGAACGTCCTTCGCGCCCTTGGTGGCCGCGAAATGGCGGCCCTTCTGGATCTGCGAGTTCTTGGGAAGAGTGAATTCAGCCACGGGTACTCGCTCCGGATCAGTAGACGCGCTTCTTCGGCGGCACCACGTCGACGTCGTCGGTCAACGTGTACATGTGCACCGGGCGATAGTCGATCGAGGTGGTGCCGTCGTCGCCGACCGAGCACAGGGTGTGCTTGAGCCAGTTGGCGTCGTCGCGCTCCGGGAAGTCCTCGCGCGCATGCGCGCCGCGCGACTCGGTGCGGTTCTCCGCCGAGACGATCGTCGCCAGCGCCTGGCCGAGCAGGTTCGACAGCTCGTAGGTCTCGATCAGGTCCGAGTTCCACACCAGCGAGCGGTCGCTGACCTTGACGTCGGCGAACGAGGCGTGGATCTCGCGGATCTTCTTCACGCCGTCGGACAGGGTCTCGCCGGTGCGGAACACCGCGGCGTCGGCCTGCATCGTGCGCTGCATCTTGTCGCGGATGACCGCGGTCGGGGTGTCGCCGTTGGCGTTGCGCAGCTTGTCGAGCCGGGCCAGGGCCTGGTCGCAGGCGTCGCCGGCCAGCGTGGCCTGCTTGCCGTCGGGCTTGACCGTCTCGGCGGCGCGATTGGCGACCGCGCGGCCGAACACGACCAGATCCAGCAACGAGTTCGAGCCCAGGCGGTTGGCGCCGTGCACCGACACGCAGGCGGCTTCGCCGATCGCGTACAGGCCCGGCACCACTTCGTCCGGATTGCCGTTGCGCAGCTGCACGACCTCGCCGTGATAGTTGGTCGGGATGCCGCCCATGTTGTAGTGGACGGTCGGAATGACCGGGATCGGCTGCTTCTCGACATCGACGCCGGCGAAGATCCGCGCCGACTCGGCGATGCCCGGCAGCTTCTCGTGGATGACCTCGGGGCCGAGGTGGGTCAGGTCGAGCAGGATGTGATCCTTGTGCTCGCCGACGCCGCGTCCCTCGCGGATCTCGATGGTCATCGAACGGCTGACCATGTCGCGCGGCGCCAGGTCCTTCACGCTGGGCGCGTAGCGCTCCATGAAGCGCTCGCCGTTGCTGTTGCGCAGGATGCCGCCCTCGCCCCGCACGCCCTCGGTGATCAGGCAGCCGGCGCCGTAGATGCCGGTCGGGTGGAACTGCACGAACTCCATGTCCTGCATCGCCAGGCCGGCGCGCAGCACCATGCCGCCGCCGTCGCCGGTGCAGGTGTGCGCCGAGGTCGCCGAGAAGTAGGCGCGGCCGTAGCCGCCGGTCGCCAGCACCGTGCCCTGGGCGCGGAACAGGTGCAGCTCGCCGGTCGACAGGTCGAGCGCGAGCACGCCGCGGCAGGCGCCGTCGGCGTCCATGATCAGGTCGAGCGCGAAGTACTCGATGAAGAACTGCGCGTCATGCGCCAGCGACTGCTGGTACAGGGTGTGCAGGATGGCGTGGCCGGTGCGGTCGGCCGCGGCGCAGGTGCGCTGCGCCGGCGGACCCTCGCCGAACTTGGTGGTCATGCCGCCGAACGGGCGCTGGTAGATCTTGCCGTCCTCGGTGCGCGAGAACGGCACACCGTAGTGCTCCAGCTCGATGATGGCCGGGATGGCCTCCTTGCACATGTACTCGATCGCGTCCTGGTCGCCCAGCCAGTCCGAGCCCTTGACGGTATCGAAGAAGTGGTAGCGCCAGTCGTCCTCGCCCATGTTGGCGAGCGCGGCGGCGACGCCGCCCTGGGCGGCGACGGTATGCGAACGGGTCGGAAAGACCTTGGTGATGCAGGCGGTCTTCAGGCCCTTCTGGGCCAGGCCGAAGGTGGCGCGCAGGCCGGCGCCGCCGGCACCGACCACCACCATGTCGAAGCTGTGTTCGTGGATCTTGTAGGCAGGCATGTCGGATTACCCCAGCGCGATGCGGATGACGGCGAGCACGCTGGCGATGGCCGCGAGTACGCAGATGAAACGGACAGCGAGCTGGGAAACCACCGCCAGACCACCGTGTACGTAGTCCTCGATGACGACCTGCAGGCCGAGCTGGGCATGCCAGAACATGCTCAGCAGGAAGGCGATCAGCACGACCGCGTTGAACGGGCTGCCGACCGTGGCGCGCACGCTGGCGTAGTCGGCGCCGGCAAGGCCGACCAGCAGGCACAGCACGTACAGGCCGAGCAGCACCAGCGCGACCGCGGTGATGCGCTGGACGATGAAGTGATGGGTACCGTCCTTGGCCGAACCCAGGCCACGGGCGGTCTTGAGCGGATTGCGCAGGCGCGGATTGCTGCTCATGCGCCACCCCGCATGGTCATCGCGACCACCCAGATGATCGCCGTCAGCGCCAGGCTGCCGAACACGCTGGTCCAGCTGCTGCGCACGAAGCTGGCGACCTTGTAGCCGTAGCCCGCGTCCTGGACCAGATGGCGCAGGCCATTGAACAGGTGGTAGGCGAACGCCCAGCTCCAGCCGAACAGGACCAGGAAGCCCAGCGGCGAGGCCATGCACGCGGCGACCTTGGCCCACTGCTCGGGACCGGCGGCGAGCGCGACGAGTGCGTAGGCGATCAGCAGACTGCCGACGGCGAGGACCACACCGGTGGCCCGGTGCAGGATCGAGGTCACCATCTGTATCTGCCAGCGGTAAACCTGCAGATGCGGTGACAAGGGACGTTGGGGGTTCGCCATGGGTGGACGGACAGTCTCGGCTGGGCGGCGGAGCCGCGTGGCGGAAGGGTCGGGCTACTCTCGGGATGAACAGGCAGGGGACAACCAGGCGCAGCGGCGCGCGGGTGTCTCAGAAGTCGATGCAGCGGCCGTTCTTCTCCCAATCGCCGTAGCGGGTGGGGTCCGGACCGTCGCGTCCCCCGATCTCGACCGCCTTGGCGTCGTCGTCCGCCGGCTTCGGAGCCGGGGTCTCGGGCGCGTCGGAAGCGGGGTCGTGGGTCGTTTCGCCTATCATCTCGGCGTTGAAGCTTAATTCCCAGCCCCAATGCCTGACAACCCACAACGCCCCTCATCAGCCGTCGCCGACCCGCTCCCGCCGGTCTCCGGCCAGCCGTTTGCGTTGCCCGACTACCGCATCCTCGGCCTGAGCGGACGCGATGCGCTGGCGTTCGCGCAGGCGCAGTTCATGAACGACGTCGATGCCCTGGCCGACGGCCAGTGGCACTGGAACGGTTGGCTCACGCCCAAGGGCCGGATCATCGCCCTGTTCGCCCTGCTCCGGATCGATGCGCAGCACCTCTGGCTGCTGCTGGCCGATGCCGATCCCGAGGCCCTGGCGGGCGCCCTGCGCCGCTTCGTGTTTCGCAGCAAAATCACGATGGAAGTGCTTGATGAAAAACCAGTTTCAGGTTCTTTCTCGGCACCCGAAGCGGCGCGTGGCAATGCCTTCGCGACACTCGACAACGGCGCCCTGGAGCTCGACCTGGGGACGGCGTCGGAGCCGCGCCGGATGCGGCTTGGCGACGCTGCCGACGAGGCCCCGGCACGGGCCGCGCGCTGGCGTCGCGATGACCTCCGCCACGGCCTGCCGCACCTGCTGGGCGAGCAGATCGAACACTGGACGCCGCAGCAGCTGTCGCTGGAGCGGTTGCGCGCCTTCAGCGTCAAGAAGGGCTGCTATCCCGGCCAGGAGATCGTCGCCCGCACCCACTTCCTCGGCAAGGTCAAGCGCGGCCTGGTCGCGATCGCGGCCGACGCGCCACTGGCAAGCGGACAGGAACTGCAAAGCGGCGACCGCGTGATCGGTCCGCTGGTCAGTACCGCCGACGACGGTGCGTGCTGGTCGGCACTGGCGGTGGTCCCGCTGGCCGACGAACGCCCGGCCCTGCGGGTCGGTGCGACCCCGGTCCGCGAAGTCGCCCTGCTGGACGGACTCGCGCGCTGAGCGACGCCGCGCGACCGGCCCCGGGGCGGTCGCGCGGATCGCGGCGGTCGTGGTTCAGCCCGCCAGCTCGGCCGCGGCGGCGACGATGTCCTGCTCGCCCGGGATCACCATGAAGGCGGCACCGGCCAGCGGGGTGTAGGTGTCGACGCCGACCACGCGCTTGAACGGCCGCGCACCGAACCCGCCCTCGATGATCGCGGTGATCACGCCCTCGCCGACGCCGGCGCTGTGACGGCCCTCGTCGACGATCAGGATGCGCCTGGCGCTGGCGGCCTGCTCGCGGATGTAGCTTTCGTTGAGCGGCACCAGCCAGCGCAGATCGACCACGCGGCACTTCCAGCCGTGGGCACGCTCGATCTCGCGCGCCGCGCGCAGGCTCATCGGCACGCCGTTGCCATAGGTGAAGATCACCAGGTCGTCGTGACCCTCGCCGTACACCCTGCCCTCGCCCGGCGGCATCGCCTCGCCCGGCGGCGGATAGTCGGTCAGCCAGCCGCCGTCGCCGGCCTCGTACAGGTCCTTGGCCATGTACAGCGCGATCGGCTCCAGGAACACGCTGACCCGGCCGTCGACGCGGGCCAGCGCGGTCAGCGTGCGCAGCATCGTGGCCGCGTCGTCGCCACGCGACGGGCAGCCGACCACCAGACCCGGGATGTCGCGCAGCGCGGTGATCGAGTTGTCGTTGTGGAAATGACCGCCGAAACCGCGCTGGTAACCCAGCCCGGCGATGCGCACCACCATCGGGTTGGCGTACTGGTTGTTGCTGAAGAACTGCAGGCTGGCCGCCTCGCCGCGGATCTGGTCGCAGGCGTTGTGGAAGTACGCCAGATACTGGATCTCCGGGATCGGCAGCAGGCCGACGTTGGCGAAACCCTGGGCCATGCCCAGGATCATCGTCTCGTCCAGCAGGGTGTTGAACACCCGGCGCGGACCGAACGCCTTCTGCAGGCCCTTGGTCACCGTGTAGACGCCGCCCTTCTGCGCCACGTCCTCGCCGAACAGCAGGGTCTCGGGGTACTTGGCGAAGATGTCGTGCAGGGCGTTGTTGATCTGGATCGCCAGGTGTCGCGGCGGCTGCCTCTCGGGCAGCTTGCGCTCGCCGCCGAACGCCTCGACGCGGCGCGCGTCGTAGTCGGCACGGGCGGCCTCGGCGGCGACCTTGTCCGGGCTGTACGGCGCCAGCGGTGCGACCACCTCGGACAGGCTCTCCAGCTTGGGCCGGCGATCGGCCTCCTCGGCGGCGGCGAAGCAGCGGTCGCGAATCGACTCGTACAGCGCCAGCAGCTCGTCCTTCGACATCAGCCCCGACTCCAGCGCGATCGCCGCGCTGCGCAGCAGCGGGTCGCCGGCCTCGACCCGGCACAGCTCGTCGATCGAGCGCCACTCGATCTCGAAGTCGGTGCCGGCGTGGCCCATGATCCGGTTGGTGCGCAGGTGCAGGAAGGTCGGGCGGCGGGTCGCGCGGCAGTGCTCGACCGCGCGTTGCACGTCGCCGTAGCCCGCGGCCAGGTCCAGCCCGTCGGCGTAGAAGTAGTCCAGGCCGTCCATGTGCCGGAAACGGTTGCCGATCCAGCCCGACGGCGTCTTCACCGAGATCCCGATGCCGTTGTCCTCGCAGACGAACAGCACCGGCGCCGGCAGCTTCTGGTAGGCGGTCCAGGCAGCGGCATTGAACGCGGTCTGCGCGGTCGCGTGGTTGGCCGAGGCGTCGCCGAAGGAACACACCGCGATGCTGTCGTCGGGGATCGGCAGCGCATGCCCCAGGCGCCGGCCGGCCTCGATCGCGATCGCGGTGCCCAGCGCCTTGGGCAGGTGCGAGGCGATCGTCGAGGTCTGCGGCAGCACCCACAACGGCTTGCTGCCCCAGACCTTGTGGCGGCCGCCGGAGGCCGGGTCGTCCTTGCTGGCCGCGAACGACAGCGCCGAGTCCATCACCGGGTCCATGCCCGGCAGCTTGCGGAAGCGCTCGGCCATGAAGCCGCCGGAGCGATAGTGCAGGAAGGCCGGATCGGTGTGCCGGGTCAGCCGCGCGACCATCGCGTTGCCCTCGTGTCCGGACGAGCCGATCGTGTAGAAAACCTTGTTCTGCAGGCGCAGCACGCGCGCCATCAGATCCAGGTGCCGGCTGATCAGCTGCGACTCCAGCAACTCGCGGAAGCCGCGCGCATCCAGCGCGCTACCCGCCAGCACCGCCTCGTCCGCGGCCGGACGGACATCGGCCTGGCCGTTCCAGGCTTTCACGAACTCGCTGAAATTGACGTCGCAGATCTCGGCGCGGTTGAGCCCCTTCATGCGGGCGGGGATCGGACTGGGAACGGTGGCGAACATGGGCACTCGGTCGGAATCGGATGGGGGTTCTAGCGGGATGACGCCGGCGGGCGCATCGGCGCCCGGCCGCGCGGGAGGATCAGAGCGACGCGTCGATCAGGGCCCGGGCCCGGGCGTCGGGCGCTGCCATCGGCACGAAACCGGGGGTCGCGCGCACCCGTCGCAACCAGTCGAGGACGGCGGGAAACGGCGTCAGCTCGATGCCGCCGTGGCCGGCGACGTCGGTGTAGGCGAACAGAGCGATGTCGGCGATGCCGTAGGCGGGGCCGCTGAACCACTCGTGCGACTGCAGATGACGTTCCATCACCGCCAGCGCCGCCCGCCCCTTCTCGCGCAGGGCCGGCAGCTCCGCGCGCCGCGGCGAATCCAATGGCGTCCAGCCGCAGATGAAGCGGGCCACCGCGATACAGGGCTCGTGGCTGTACTGTTCGAAGAACATCCAGCTCAGCGCCTGTGCGCGCTGCCAGGGGTCCTCCGGCAGATAGGCGCTGCCCTCGGCCAGCCAGTGCAGGATCGCGTTCGATTCGACCAGGACCCGGCCGTCGTCCAGCGCCAGCATCGGCACCTTGCCGGCGGGATTCAGGGCCAGGTAATCGGCGCTGCGGGTCTCGCCGATCGCGCTGTTGATCTCGACCCAGCGGTAGTCGCGATCCTCGCGCTTGCCCAGCTGTTCCAGCAACAGGCGCACCTTGTGGCAATTGCCCGAGGGCGAGAAACCGTAGACGGTGATCATGGCGCCACCCCGGCGCGACGCGCGCGCCACTGTTCTCGGGTCTGGCTCCATATGTCGACCTCGTGCACGTCCAGCGGCGGCGGCAAGGTCCCCGGGCCGCGCCGGGTCGAGCCCAGGCGCCGCGCCACCGCCTGCGAGGCGCTGTTGGCCGGCGCGATGCAATGGATCACCTCGCTCCAGCCGAGATTGTCGAAGGCCCAGTCGATCGCGGCGACGCAGGTCTCGGTCGCGTAGCCCTTGCCGCGCGCATCGGGATGGAAGGCATAGCCGACCTCGGTTCCGGGCCAGCCGTCCGGCTGCCAGGGACCGCCCTGGCCGACCCACAATCCGCTGGCCTTCTCGACCACCGAGAACATGCCGAAGCCCTGCAGCAACCACGCCCCCGGCATCTGCAGGAAGCGGCGCCAGGCCTCGCCGCGCAGCAGCGGGCCGCCGATGTGGTTGGCGCTTTCATGGGCGAACATCTGTGCGTAGCGCTCGAAGTCCCCGATCCGCGGCACACGCAGGATCAGGCGCTCGGTTTCGACGACCGGGCCGTTGACGATATCCAGTCCCACAACGAAGCCTCCCTACCCCGCCGGGCCGCGACACCGCGGCCCCGACGGCGGCGATCAAAGAGTCGGAATCAGAACGCGCTGATGCCGGTCAGCTCGCGGCCGATCACCAGCTGGTGCACGGTCTCGGTGCCCTCGTAGGTGATCACCGACTCCAGGTTCAAAGCATGGCGGATCGCCGCATGCTCGGTGGTGATGCCGGCACCGCCGAGCAGATCGCGGCACTCGCGGGCGATGTCGATCGCCATCCGGCAGTTGTTCCACTTCGCCAGCGAGACCTGCTGCGGCTGCATCGTGCCGGCGTCCTTGAGACGGCCCAGCTGCAGCACCAGCAACTGCGCCATGGTGATGCGACGGGACATGTCGGCCAGCTTGAGCTGCGCGCTCTGGGTCGCCGCGACCGGGCGCCCGAACAGGATGCGCTCCTTGGAGTAGTTCAGCGCCTCGTCCAGGCAGGCGATCGCGGCGCCGACCGGGCCCCAGGTGATGCCGTAACGGGCCTGGGTCAGGCAGCCCAGCGGCCCCTTCAGTCCCTTCACGTTCGGCAGCCGGTTGGCCTCCGGCACGCGCACATTGTCGAAATACAGCGCGCTGGTCACCGACGCGCGCAGGCTCATCTTGTGCTTGATCTCCTGGGCCGCGAAGCCGGCCATGCCCTTCTCGACCACGAAGCCCTGGATGCCGTCCTCGGTCTGCGCCCAGACGATCGCGATATCGGCCAGGTTGCCGTTGGTGATCCACATCTTGGAACCGTTGAGGACCCAGTCGTCGCCGTCGCGCCTGGCGTGGGTCTTCATGTTGGCCGGATCGGAACCGCCGTGCGGCTCGGTCAGACCGAAGCAGCCGATCACCTTGCCCGCGGCCATGTCCGGCAGCCAGCGCATGCGCTGCTCCTCGCTGCCGTAGGCGTAGATCGGGTACATGCACAGCGACGACTGCACGCTGACGAAGCTGCGGATGCCGGAATCGCCGCGCTCCAGTTCCTGGCAGATCAGGCCGTAGCTGACCGCGTTGAGGCCGGCGCAACCGTACTGCTCCGGCAGCGAGGAACCGAGCAGGCCGAGCTCGGCGATCTCGCCGACCAGCTCCTTCGGAAAACGGCCTTCATCGAAGCAGTCGCCGATGATCGGCAGTACCCGTTCGTCGGTGAAGCGGGCGACCGTATCCTGCACCGCGCGCTCCTCCTCGGTCAGCAGGGAACGGACGTCGTAAAGGTCGTACGGTTGCAGGGCCATGGTGAACTCGAGCGATGAGGAAACCGCCATTGTATCGGTGCCCCGCGAGCCGTGGCACCCCGACATGGTCATGGGTCACGGCCATACGCCACCGTCTCGGGCCATCGCCCCGGCGCCGGCCGCGGATACGAAAAAGGGGCCGGTCGCCCGGCCCCTCGTCATGCCCGCAGTGGACCGCCGGAATCAGCCGCGGCTGACCGGTTCGGCGGCGTCGGCGGTCTGGGTCACGACCTTGCCGTCGATGACCGGCAGGCGATCGCCCGGCTCCTGGTCCATGCGCACCGTGCGCTCCTGGCCGTCGAAGCTGTAGGTCACGTCGTAGCCGATCACCGCGTCCTCGTCGCCGAGCAGGATGCGATCGCCGGGCTTGCTGCTCATGCGCTTGCTGCCAGTGCTGCCGTCGGGCGCGCGATAGGCGACCTCGTAACCGACCACGCGGGTGTTCTGCGAGGTATCGGTGACGGTGTGGCACTGGCGCTCGACGCGGTCGACGACCTTGCCGCCCTCGTGGTTGCGGTCGATCCGGTTGCCGATGTAGCCGCCGGCCGCGGCGCCGGCCGCGGTGGCGACCTTGCGGCCGTTGCCGCCGCCGACCTGGTTGCCGATCACGCCGCCGATGATGGCGCCGGCCACGGTGCCGCCGACGTTGCCGTCGCGCTCGGGCAGGCGCTCCTGCACCACCACGTCCTCGCAGACCTCGCGCGGCTGGCTGGTGGTGCTGGTCTCGCGGACCGGCTCGCTGCCGGTCACGGTCGCGTACAGCTTCTGCTTCTCGGTCACCGGCTCGACCGCCAGCACCTCGGCGAAATCGACCCGCCCGGTGTCCAGCGAAGCGGCATCGTCCGAGCCGGCGCCGTCCAGCGATGCGGCCGCATCCAGCGGCGCGCCCGGCGCATCGCCACGGTCGCCACCGGCGAAACTCTGGTACGCCGCGACGGCGATGCCGCCGACCAGCAGGGATGCCAATGCGACCGCCAACATGCTCTTGTTCATCACGACCTCCTGGAGCGGGACACCGGCCCCGCATCGATAGATGGCCCGATTGCAGCATCGGGAACCTGAATGGCTGCCGATTATCGTGACCTATTCTGCAACCGCAACAAACGGCGTTCGGCTGGCGTGATAGCGTTCTCAGATCCAAGTTGACGGAAGTATGCCGATGGCCAACCCGATGCTGCTGCCACTGATGAACTGGGCGCGCGGCCTGCGCTACCCGACCCTGTTCAAGATCACCGCCGTCGCGTTCGCGATCAGCGTACTGTGGCCCTTCGATCCGATCCCGTTCATCGACGAGATCGTGCTGGGCCTGGGCACCCTGCTGCTGGCGAACTGGAAGGGGCGCAACAAGACCGACAAGAACGACGACCGGGTGATCGACGCGCCCCCGGGCGGCGACGGCGACGGCGGCCAACACTGAGACAAGCCGGTTCCGGCCGGCGCCGACACCCCCATGCTGCCGCCATGCTGATCGATTCGCACTGCCACCTGGACGCCTCCGAGTTCGACGCAGACCGGCGCGAAGTGATCGCGCGGGCGCGCGCCGCCGGCGTCCTGCGGCAGATCGTACCGGCGGTCGCCGCCGCCGGCTGGCCGGGGCTGCGCGAAACCTGCCGGCTGGCGCCGGGGCTGCACCCGGCCTACGGTCTGCACCCGATGTACCTGGCCGGGCATCGCGACGAGCATCTCGGGCAGTTGCGCGAGTGGATCGAGCGCGAGCGCCCGGTGGCGGTCGGCGAATGCGGCCTGGACTTCTTCGTCGACGACCTCGACCCGGAGCAGCAGGCGCATTACTTCGACGCCCAGCTGCGGCTGGCGCGCGAGTTCGAGCTGCCGGTAATCGTGCATGCGCGGCGGGCAGTGGATGCGGTGATCGCGGCGATCCGCCGCTTCGCTCCGCTGCGCGGCGTGGTCCACAGCTTCTCCGGCAGCGCCGACCAGGCGCGACGACTGCACGCGCTGGGCTTCCTGATCGGCCTCGGCGGTCCGGTCACCTACGAGCGCGCCAACCGGTTGCGCCGGATCGCCGCGCAGGTGCCGCTGGACAGCCTGCTGCTGGAAACCGATGCGCCGGACCAGCCCGACGCCGGGATCCGCGGCCAGCGCAACGAACCGGCGCGGCTGCCGCGGGTGCTGGACACCATCGCCGGCCTGCGCGACATCGCTCCGGACGAGCTCGCCCGCGCCACCGCCGCCAACGCCGAGCGCCTGTTCGCACTGCCGGCCATCGACGCCCATGGCAGCCCCGTAGGAGCGGCGTAAGCCGCGAGGGCCTTCCCATGAAAGCCTCATCGCTCCTACCGGAGGCTCTGACGGTGCGTACATGCGTTACGTAGGAGCTGCGTAAGCGGCGACCGGACCTTTCCGGTGGCATCCATCCCGACTCACGCCGCTCGCAACGTCAAGACGCCTTCCTGAGCAGCAGCTCGATCGCCTTGCCGACCGCCGCGAATGCGAAGGTGCCGGTGATGTGGGTGGCCGCACCAAGGCCGCCACCGCAGTCGAGCTTGAATGCCGCGTCGCCGTCGACCTTGGGACGCACGCCGCAGACCGAGCCGTCGGGCTGCGGATACTTCACGTTCTCCAGCGAGTACACCGCCGGCACGCTGAAGTAGCGCGACGGGCTGCGCGGGAAATTGAACTCCGCGCGCAGCTTCTTTCGGATCAGGGCCAGCATCGCGTCGTGCTCGGTGCGCGACAGGTCCCGTACCCGCACCAGGGTCGCGTCGGTGCGGCCGCCCGCCGAACCGACCACCACCAGCGGCAGCTTGCGGCGCCGGCACCAGGCGATCAGCTCGACCTTGCTGCGAAAACTGTCGCAGGCATCCAGCACCAGATCGAAGCGCCGGTCCAGCAGTTCGCCGATGTTGCCGGCGGTCAGGAAACTGGCGATCGCATCCACCGATATCGCCGGATTGATCGCCCGGCAGCGCTCGGCCATCGCCTCGACCTTGGCGCGGCCGTACTGGCCGTCGATCGCCGGCAGCTGGCGGTTGGTATTGGATACGCACAGATCGTCGGCATCGATCAGGCTCAGGTGGCCGATGCCGGTACGGGCGAATGCTTCGACCGCCCACGAACCGACCCCGCCCATGCCGACCACGGCGACCCGGCAGTTCGAGAACCGGGCCAGCGCGCCGGCGCCGTAGAGCCGGTCGACGCCGGCGAAACGCTCGATCAGCGACGGGTCCGGAACTGGGGAGGAAACGGCGGGGTCGTGGGCTTCAGGCATCGCCATAGTTTACGGACAGCGCGCACGGACGCGCAGTCGCGCATGCTATCTTGCCCGCCACACTCAAGGAGGCCAGGCCATGAACGACCCCCAGCCCAGCACCGCCGCCAAGGCACCTGCGGTCAGCAACGCATCCAGGTATCTGTTCCTGCTGATCCTCGGTCTGGTCCTGGGCGTGATCGCGACGGTGATGGCGCTGCGCGCGGTCGAGGCCCGCAAGACCCTCTCCGACCAGTTGCCCGACGCGGTGATGCACGTGCAGCAATGGCACCTCCAGCAGTTGCAGACCAGCCTGGAACAGAACCGTTGCGCGGCCACCGACACCCTGCCGCACCTGCGGACCCTGCGCGAGATGGCCAACGATCTGGAACCGGCGTTCCCGGACCTGCGCGACGATGAGCGTTTCGTGCAGAGCGCCAGCAAGATGCGCGCCGCGCTCGACACCTCCCTGGCCAGCCCGCCGCTCAACTGCGCCGGCGTCGAGGCGGTGGTCAAGCAGGTCGGCAGCGCATGCAAGGCCTGTCACCAGGACTTCCGCGGCTGAGCCACGCGGTTACCTGAACCTCCGGTCCCCGATCGCCACCGCGGTACCGGCGATTGGTGGAAGGTTCATCGGCGATCTCCTAGCGTGAAGGGCGTGAGCGTGTCGGCACCCAGACCGGCACGCGCCGGCCCGGCCCTGTCGTACAGGACCGGACCGCCACTCCCGTCCACCCAGGAGATCGACATGAACATCAACGACTTGAGCATGCTCGACCCGGGCCGCAGCGCCCGCGCGACACGCCGGGCGTCCGCCAGAACACCCGTCCTGGTCGGTGTGGCCGCCGCCGGCATGCTGGCGCTGACCGGCTGCGTCAGCTCCGGTTACGGCGGGTCCGCCCCGGGCTACGGCTACGGCAACCCCGCGCCGGCCCCGTCCTACGACAATCAGCGCTGCTACGACTGCGGCGTCATCACCCGGATCGAACCCTTCAGGACCCAGCGCGCCCCGAACGCGACCGGCGCCGTGCTGGGCGGACTGGTGGGTGCGGTCGCCGGCCGCGAACTGGCCGACGACAAGAGCAAGGGCCGTCGCAACACCGCGACGGTGGCCGGCGCGGCCGCCGGTGCGGTCGCCGGCAACGCGGTCCAGAACGCGGTCCAGACCCGCTACAACGTGCACGTGCGGATGGACGACGGCCGCACCACGGTGGTGTCGATGGACAGCGTCGGCAGGTTGCAGGCCGGCGCCCGGGTGCGGGTCGCCAACGGTCGCGTCTACGGCTACTGATCCGGCGCCCACGCACGCAACAGGCGCAAAGAAAAACCCGGCCATCCGGCCGGGTTTTTCGTATCGCCGACACGTCCTCGGCAGTCGCTGCCGCTGACGCGAAGCCCGGCGTGCTTACAACGGCTCGACGGCGTCGGCCTGCAGGCCCTTCTGGCCCTGGACGACGGTGAAGGAGACCTGCTGGCCTTCCTTCAGGCTCTTGAAGCCCTGGGTCTGGATCGCGCGGAAGTGCACGAACACATCCTCGCCATTCTCGCGGCTGATGAAGCCGAAGCCCTTGGCATCGTTGAACCACTTGACGGTACCGGTTTCACGGTTCGACATTGACTTGCTCCTTGGAACGTTGGTTTGGACATCGCTTGCGCGAAGTGCTGGTTGCAAGGAGGAAGCGAGGTGCAACGATGTAGCGGATCATCGGATCAACCGCATCGGGCCACGATTCACGGTGACCCTGGCAAACGCAGCGTCCGCAACTTACCCCGCACCATGTGAAAATGCAATCGAGCCCCATCCGTGGGCCGCTCGACCGGAAACCGGCCGGTTTCCCACCGCACACGACACCCCGCCGGGAGCCGATCGTTTGGACATCAATCACCTCTACTACATCCTCGCCAGCGTCCTGATCGTGATCGGCATCGCCGGCACGGTGCTGCCCGCCCTGCCCGGGGTACCGCTGGTCTTCATCGGCATGCTGCTGGCGGCCTGGACCGGCGATTTCCAGCAGGTCGGCTGGATGCCACTGGTCGCGCTGGGAGCGCTGACCGTGCTGTCGCTGCTGGTCGACTTCGCCGCCACCGCGATGGGCGCCAAGCGTGTGGGCGCCAGTCGACTTGCCCTGATCGGCGCCATGATCGGCACCTTCGCCGGCCTCATGTTCGGCTTCGTCGGCATCTTCGTCGGACCGTTCGTTGGCGCCCTGGTCGGCGAGTTGATCGACACCCGCCACATGGGCAAGGCGACCCGGGTCGGGTTGGGCACCTGGATCGGCATCGTGGTCGGCACCGTGCTCAAGCTCGGCCTGGCGTTCGCCATGCTGGGCCTGTTCCTGCTCGCCTGGTGGCTGTAGCCGCCGACAGCGGTCATCGCGGCCGGCTATCCTCGCCGCTACGCTGTTGCGATCACCCGCCGCCCACGCCAAGACGGATGCCAGTCCCGATGTCCACGCCCCTCCCCCAGCCGCCGCGCCGTGATCGGCGACTGCTGCTGCAGACCCTGCTCGTCCTGACCCCGCTTGCCGGCCACGCCCAGCAGGCGAGCCAGCCGGCGACCGCCGAAGCCTGCCTGCGCATCGATGCCGACGCCGACCGGCTGGCCTGCTACGACGCCTTCCATCGCCGCCGGGCCGGCACCGCGCGCGACGCCGACGTGGCCGCGCGCGAGGCGCGCGCGATCCAGGAGAACCTGGCGATCGGCGAACAGGTCGCTCCGGGAGCGGTGCCCGCGATCACCAGTGGCGGCGGCGAGCTGTACCCCAACGAGGACCCGCTGAGCACCGCGATCGCCAATGCCGGCAAGGGCTCCCTGCTGGACAGCCGCTGGGAGCTGGCGCGCGACTCCAAGCTGGGCGTGTTCAACTTCCGCGCCTACAAGCCGACCTACCTGTTGCCGGTGTTCTGGACCAGCAAGGTCAACGACATGCCGGCCTCGCCGAATCCGAACAACACCGTCACCACCCCGCTCGGCCTGCAGGACCTGGAGTCCAAGTTCCAGCTCAGCTTCAAGATGAAGGCCTGGGAGAACATCTTCGGCGACAACGGCGACCTCTGGCTGGGCTATACCCAGAGCTCGCGCTGGCAGGTCTACAACGCCGATATCTCGCGACCGTTCCGCGAGACCAACTACGAACCCGAAGCGATGCTGGTGTTCCGCAACAACTACCACCTGCTCGGCTGGAACGGACGCATGGCCGGCATCGGCTTCAACCACCAGTCCAACGGACGTGCCGACCCGCTGTCGCGCAGCTGGAACCGGGTGATCGGCATGGTCGGCGTGGACCGCGACAACTGGTCGCTGGTGGTGCGTCCGTGGTGGCGGGTCTCCGAGGATGCGGCCGACGACAACAACGCCGACATCGAGGATTACGTCGGCCGCGGCGACGCGACCCTGGTCTATGTCCGAGGCGGCCATCAGTTCTCGCTGACCGGTCGACACTCGTTGCGCGGCGGCGATCGCTCGCACGGTTCGTTGCAGTTCGACTGGGGCTTCCCGATCCACAACGCCTTGCGCGGCCACCTGCAGGTGTTCGACGGCTACGGCGAGAGCATGATCGACTACAACCACCGCGCCACCTATATCGGCCTGGGCGTTTCGATGCTGGAGTGGTACTGAGCCAAGCGCGCGGTCGCAGTCACGGAGACGCCTTCGGGCGATCATGGTCGACCGCCGCCGGCGACGACATGCGCAAGGAGAACACCCGATGAAGATGCGACGCATCCTGTCCCTCGACGGCGGCGGCATCCGCGGCCTGGTCAGCTGTGTGTGGCTGCAAGGGGTCGAGGAGGCCCTGCGACAGGCCGGCAAGCCCGGGTTGCTGAGGCGCTTCGACCTGCTCGCCGGCAGCTCGACCGGCGCCCTGGTGGCCTGCGGACTGGCGATAGGGCGCGGTCCTGCCGAGCTCGCCGAGCTCTACCGCAGGCAACGCCACGAGATCTTCCCGGGCATGGCCGAGCGGCTGTGGTCGCGCGCGGGGCGGCTGTTCACCCAGGGCCCGTCGGCGCCCCGCTACGACGGCAAGGGCCTGGAAAAGGTGTTGAAGAAGGCCTTCGGCAACGCCACTCTCGGCGAGGCGAAGAAGCCACTGCTGATCACCAGCTACGACACCGTGTCGCGCACGCCGGTGGTGTTCAAGAGCTTCAAGCCCGAGCACGCCGGCCTGCCGATGTGGGAAGTCTGCCGCGCCTCGGTCGCCGCGCCGACCTACTTTCCCGCCCACGGAATGACGGTCGAGGGCCGCAAGTGCTCGCTGATCGACGGCGGCATCGTCGCCAACAACCCGACCGCCTGCGCGATCGCCGAGGCGATGCGCAAGGACCGGCGCGTCGACAATGTCCACGACCTGCTGGTGCTGTCGGTCGGCACCGGCGAGCGCAACCGGCCGATCGCGCTCAAGTCCGCGCGCGAATGGGGCGCGCTGGAATGGGCGGTGCCGATCATCGACGTGCTGTTCGACGGCAACACCGACTCGGTCGACTACATCGCCCGCCACATCGTCGGCGACGGCTATTTCCGGATGCAGGCCGAGCTGATGCCGGGACTGGACGACCTGGACGACGTCAGCGAGACCAACCTGGCCGGGCTGGAATCGATGGCCGCCCACTACCTCGCACGCGCCCAGACCCGGCAGATGCTGGAGAGGCTGACGGCACGGCTGTGAACCGGTCGCCGAGGGCGGCCGGAGACGAGGACTGGATCTAGGTCCAGTCCTCGATACCCTCGCGGGCGTAGGCCTCGCGGAACGACGGCAACGCCTTCGTGCGCGCGGCCAGCGCCGACAGCGCCGGCCAACTGTCGCCCGGACGCGGCATGTTGCGCGACCAGCGCATCAGCATAGTGAACACGAAGTCGACCGCCGATATCGATTCGCCGAGCAGGTACGGCCCGTTCGCGGCCAGGTGCGCATCGACCTGCTCCCAGGCCGACTCGATCGCGGCTCGCGCCCGTGTCCGCACCGCCTCGGCGTGTTCCTCGCCGGCCACCTCGTCGGAGTAGAACCAGGCCCGGAAGGCCGGCATCAGGGTATAGGCGGCGAACAGCATCCAGCGGTAATAGGCCGCGCGCGCCGCGCTGCCCGGCGCCGGCGCCAGACCCGCCTGTGGATACAGATCGGCCAGATGCATCGCGATCGCGGTCGACTCGGTCAGGACCTGGCCGTCGATCAGCAGGGTCGGCACCCGCCCCTGCGGATTGAGCTTCAGGTACTCGGGCGACTTCTGCTCGCGCTTGCCGAAGTCGAGCATCACCAGCTCATGCTCGATGCCCAACTCGATCAGCAGCCAGTGGACGACCAGCGAAGCGGTGCTGGGCGAACCGTAGAGGACCGTACCCATCGGGGACTGCGCGCTCATTCGACCACCACCGGGATCTTGCCGATCGTTCCACTGGAGATCCGCGCCTGCCACTGGCGCGGGCCGGTGCGGTGCACCGACTCGCCGGTCGAGTCGACCGCGACGGTGACCGGCATGTCGCGGACCTCGAATTCGTAGATCGCCTCCATGCCCAGGTCCTCGAACGCCAGCACCCGGCTGGCCTTGATCGCCTTCGACACCAGGTAGGCCGAACCGCCGACCGCCATCAGGTAGACCGCCTTGTTGTCGCGGATCGCGTCGATCGCCGCATCGCCGCGCTCGGCCTTGCCGACCATGCCCAGCAGACCGGTCTGTTCGAGCATCTGGCGGGTGAACTTGTCCATCCGCGTGGCGGTGGTGGGACCGGCGGGACCGACCACCTCGTCGCGCACCGGATCGACCGGACCGACGTAGTAGATGAAGCGGTTGGTGAAGTCGACCGGCAGCGTCTCGCCCTTGTCGAGCATGTCGATCATGCGCTTGTGGGCGGCATCGCGACCGGTCAGCAGCTTGCCGTTGAGCAGCAGCACCTCGCCGGGCTTGAACTGGGCGACCTGCTCCCGGGTGATCGTGTCCAGATCGACCCGGCGCGCGTTCTGCGGATCGTAGGTCAGCCGGGGCCAGTCCTCCAGCGACGGCGGTTCCAGCGCCACCGGACCGCTGCCATCGAGGGTGAAGTGCGCGTGGCGGGTCGCCGCGCAGTTGGGAATGAGCGCGACCGGCAGGTTGGCGGCGTGGGTCGGATAGTCCTTGACCTTGATGTCCAGCACGGTGGTCAGCCCGCCCAGGCCCTGCGCGCCGATGCCCAGCGCGTTGACCTTCTCGTACAACTCCAGGCGCAGCTCTTCGGCGCGGTTGGACGGGCCGCGCGCGATCAGGTCCTGGATGTCGATCGGCTCCATCAGCGATTCCTTGGCCAGCAGCATCGCCTTCTCGGCGGTGCCGCCGATGCCGATGCCGAGCATGCCCGGCGGGCACCAGCCGGCGCCCATGGTCGGCACCGTCTTCAGCACCCAGTCGACGATCGAGTCGGACGGGTTGAGCATCGCGAACTTGCTCTTGGCCTCCGAACCGCCGCCCTTGGCGGCGACGATCACATCGACGGTGTTGCCCGGCACGACCTTCACGTTGACCACCGCGGGGGTGTTGTCGCGGGTGTTCCGGCGGCGTCCGGCCGGGTCGGCCAGCACCGACGCGCGCAGCTTGTTGTCCGGATGGTTGTAGGCGCGGCGCACGCCCTCGTTGACCATGTCCTCCACGCCCATCGTGGCGTCGTCCCAGCGCACGCCCATGCCGATCTCCAGGAACACGGTCACGATGCCGGTGTCCTGGCAGATCGGGCGATGGCCCTCGGCGCACATCCGCGAATTGATCAGGATCTGCGCCATCGCGTCCTTGGCCGCCGGCGACGCCTCGCGCTCGTAGGCGGCGGCGAGGTTCTTGATGTAGTCGACCGGGTGGTAGTAGCTGATGTACTGCAGGGCATCGGCGACCGACTCGATCAGGTCGTCCTGGCGGATCGAGACGGGCGAACTGGACACGGAGGAAGCGGGCTGGCTGGCGGTCACGGGATCGGCGGGCTGGCTGGCGGCTGGGGCGCATATTCTAGCGGCCCACGGCGGCGCATGCCCCATCGGCGCGCCGCCGTCGATGCGACGAAGCGAGCGCCTGCCGCGACGAAGCGATCCGACGACGACGCCACCGCCGCGCTAGCATGGGGCACCTGCGTCCGACCCGCGTCCAACACCCATGGCCATCGCCGTTCCCCATCCTCTGGGGCTCACCCACAAGCAGCTGTTCTGGGTCCTGCACCTGGGCGGCTGGCTGGCCTACGTCGGCCTGGGCTCCCTGAGCACGCTGGCCTACGGCAAGCCCGGCGGCTACGCGATGGTCTACCTGGCCACCGGCGCGACCGGTGCGGCGACCACCCTAGGGCTTCGCTACCTGCTACGCGCCTGCCGCGGCCGGCCACCGGCGCTGCAACTGGCGGTGATGGTGCTGCCGATCCTGGCCAGCTCGGCGTTGATGGAACGGGCCGGCCGCCACCTCAAACTGCAGTTCTGTCCCGATTGCCAGCCGGAGAACGCCCTGATGGTGTTCGCCTACGCGCTGGGCAACATCTACGTGGTGCTGGCCTGGGTCGGCCTGTACCTGGGTATCACCTACTACCGCAAATCCCAGGACGAGACCCGGCGGGCCCTCGCCGCCCGCACCATGGCCCACCAGGCGCAACTGAAGATGCTGCGCTACCAGCTGAACCCGCATTTCCTGTTCAACACCCTCAACGCGATCTCGACCCTGGTGCTGGACCGCGACAACGCGACCGCCAACCGCATGGTCCAGAGCCTGTCGGCGTTCCTGCGCCACTCGCTGGACAGCGACCCGATGCAGCGGGTGACCCTGCGCCAGGAGCTCGATGCGCTGACCCTGTACCTGGACATCGAGAAGGTCCGCTTCGCCGAGCGGCTGCGGGTGGAGACCGCGATCGAGGAGGATTGCTGGCGTGCCCTGCTGCCGAGCCTGCTGTTGCAGCCGCTGGTCGAGAACGCGATCAAGTACGCGGTCGCGCGCCAGATCGAGGGCGGCCTGCTGCGGATCCAGGCGCACCGCGACGGCGACCGTCTGATCGTGACGGTGACCGACGACGGTCCCGGCTGCATGGCCCTGGAAGGCGACACCCTGCCCGCCGGCAACGGCGTCGGGCTGCGCAATACCCGCGAGCGGCTGCAGGTGCTCTACGGCGACGCCGGCAGCCTGTGCGCGCGCAACCTGGTACGCGGACTGCAGATCCGCCTGCAACTGCCCTACGAGACCTCCACCAGCGCCGCCGAGCGCCGCCCGGGACGCGACGATGCCCGATGACCGCAAGCCGGCGCGGACACCGGCCGAGCCCCCGGCGCCTTCCCCGACCCACGCGCCCCCGATCCGGACCCTGATCGTCGACGACGAGCCGCTGGCGCGACGCGGGCTGGTGCTGCGGCTGGCGGCCCACCCCGACATCGAGATCGTCGGCGAGTGCGGCGACGGCGCCAGCGCGATCGCCCAGGTCCATCGCCTGCAGCCGGAATTGATGTTCCTCGACGTGCAGATGCCGGGCGCGGACGGCTTCACCACCCTCGGCCAGATTCCCGCCAACGAGATGCCGATGGTGGTGTTCGTCACCGCCTACGACCACTACGCGATCCAGGCATTCGAGGCCTCGGCGGTCGACTATCTGCTCAAGCCGGTCGACGAACGACGCCTGGCGCAGTCTCTGGAGCGGGTCCGCCAGAACCGCGAGTCCCGTGCCGCGCTCGGCCACTGTTCGCAGTTGCTCGGACTGCTCGGCGAGCTGAGCGGGCGCGCTGCGCTGGAACTGGACGAAGCCCTGCAGCCGGACGCGCTGGAACAACTGCAGAGCGACGACCGGCTCTCGGTCCGCGACGGCGGCCGCGTGGTCCGGGTACCGCTGCACAGCATCCGCTGGATCGACGCCGCCGGCGACTACATGTGCATCCACACCGACGACGACACCCTGGTGCTGCGGGCCACCATGCGCGAACTGGAACGGCAACTGGATCCGCGCCGGTTCCCACGCATTCACCGTTCGACGATCGTGAACGCGCGCCGGGTCACCGAGACCCGTCCGCACAACAACGGCGAAAGCTACCTGCGCCTGGACTGCGGCCAGGAGCTGAAGCTCTCGCGCAGCTACCGCGACCGCCTGCCGCTGCTTCAGTAGCCCGCCGCGTCCGCGACGGCAACGCTTCGTCGCGGCCCCCGCTCGCTTCGCCGCAGAGCATGACCAAAGGGCCATAGCCGTTCCGCCGCGCGCACGCATCGTGCCCTCAAGCCGACGCGGACCCGCCGATGAAACTCACCCAAGCCTCTCTCGCCAACCCCGCCGCGGTTGCCGTCGCCGTGTGCATGGTCTGCGTGTTCGGACTGATCAGCCTGCTGGACCTGCCCTTGCAGCTGTTCCCGGACATCGAGCGTCCGCAGATGTCGATCCAGACCTCGTGGCGCTCGGCCTCGCCGCAGGAAATCGAATCGGAGATCGTCGAGCCGATCGAAACGGTGATGCAGGGGCTGCCGGGGCTGGAGGAGATCTCTTCCAACATCAGCGCCGGCAACAGCTGGTTGAACATGACCTTCGCGGTCGGCAGCGACATGGACGCGACCCTGGTCGAGGTGCTGTCGCGGATGAACCGGCTGCCGCCGCTGCCGCGCGACGCCAATCCGCCGGTGGTGCGCTCCGGCGGTTTCAGCGCCGGCGACACCCTGACCTACTTCTTCGTGCAGAAGCTGGCGCAGACCCCGGGCAACGTCGACGATTACCGCAAGCTGATCGAGGACCGGATCGTGCCGCGGCTGACCGCGATCGATGGCGTGGCCGGGGTCGAGGTCTACGGCAACGACACCGACGAACTGGCGATCTCGGTGGATCCGCAGCGCGCCGCGGCGCTGGGTATCCAGCTTCCCGAGATCGCCGCCCTGGCGGCTCGCGCCACCGACGTCTCCGGCGGCTCGGTCGAGGTCGGCCGGCGCGAGTACGTGATGCGTTTCGCCGGCCGCTACTCGCCCGAGGCGCTGGGCGGCCTGATCCTGGCCTGGCGCGACGGCCGCCCGGTACGCCTGGCCGATGTCGCCAGCATCGACGTGCGGCCGCCGCCGGACGGGGCCGTCGCCTACCAGAACGGCAACCGCGCGTTCGGCCTGCGGGTGCTGCGCGCCAACGGCGCCAACGTGCTGGCGACGCTGGAGAACGTGGTCGGAACGGTCGACGAGCTTCGCGAAAGCGAGCTGCGTCCGCAGGGCCTGGACATCGCCCAGAGCTTCGACTCGGGCATCTTCATCCGCCGCGCGATCGGGCTGCTGTCCGGCAGCCTGGTGGCCGGTCTGGTGCTGGCGGTCGCCTGCCTGTGGTGGTTCCTGCGCGATGTCCGCGCCACCGGGCTGATCGCCTTCGCGATCCCGATATCGATCCTGGCGACCTTCATCGTGCTCAAGCTCAGCGGGCGCAGCCTCAACGTGATCTCGCTGGCCGGCCTGGCGTTCGCGGTCGGCATGGTGATGGACGCGGCGGTGGTGGTGGCCGAGAACATCGTGCGCCTGCGCGAGTCCGGAATGCCTGCGCTGCAGGCCGCGTTGCAAGGCACGCGCCAGGTCGGCGGCGCGTTGCTGGCCTCGACCCTGACCACGGTCGCGGTATTCCTGCCGGTGATCTTCATGGAGGACGTCGAGGGCCAGCTGTTCTCGGACCTGGCGCTGACCATCGCGATCGCGGTCGGCATGTCGTTGCTGGTCGCGATCACCGTGCTGCCGGCCGCGGCCGGGCGCTGGCTGGGC
>NZ_VICD02000021.1 GCF_006546735.2 Marilutibacter maris
CCGCGGGTGGTGTCGCCGCCGACCAGGGCGACCCGATGCGCCGTGGCGAGCTTGAGAAAGCCGTCGAGAAAGCCATCGACCCAGCCGTCGTCGCTGGCCGGCAGCGACAGCGACAGCGTGCACCAGGCCGGCTCGGCGCCCATCGCGGCGAGATCGGACAGGTTGACCGCCAGCGCCTTCCAGCCGACGTCGGCGGCGGCGGTCCCGCGCGGGAAGTGCACGCCGTCGTTCAGCGTATCCATCGCCACCACCAGCTGACGGTCGGGCGGCACCCGCAGCAGCGCTGCATCGTCGCCGATGCCCAGCACCACGTCGTCGCGGCCGCCGGCACGCGCGCGGATACGCTCGATCAGTTCGAATTCGGGCAAGGACCTGGCCTCCTGCGTTGCCGCGGCCGCGCAGGCGGGACTCCGACGCCCCCCGGCACCAGCCGGGCGGCGACCGACTCAGCCGCGCGAGTTGTTGAACTCGGCCGCGCGCCAGTCGGCGGCGGCATGGTCGAGCACGCCGTTGACATAGGTGTGGCCATGCTCGGTGCCGAACTTCTTGACGCTCTCGATCGCCTCGTTGATCACCACCCGGTACGGCACGTCGAGCCGGTGGCGCAATTCGTAGGCGGCGATGCGCAGGCCGGCGCGTTCGATCGGATCGACCTCCTCGACCGTGCGGTCGAGAAACGGCAGCAGCGCCTCGTCGAGATCCTTCAGGTGCTGGTCGACGCCGTTCACCAGGTCCTCGAAATAGGCCAGGTCGGCGTGCTCGCGGGCCTGCTCGTGGGCGAACTGGGCGAGGATCTCGCGCACCGGCGCCCCCGACATCTGCCAGGCATAGACCGCCTGCAGCGCGCGGCGGCGGGCACGGGTGCGGGCGACGGGATCGATCCCGTCCGGACGGCGGCGGTTCACGAGGCCTTCTCCATCAATACGTCGCTGGGAACGTCAAAGCCCGCGGGGAGCTGCGACAGCAGGTGGGCCATCTCGATCGCGACCAGGGCCGCTTCTTCGCCCTTGTTGCCGTGGCTGCCGCCGGCGCGGGCCTCGGCGTCCTCGAAACGGTCGACCGCCAGCACGCCGTTGGCGACCGGCACGCCGTAGTCGAGCGAGACCCGCATCAGCGCGTCGGAGCAGCCGTCGGCGACCTGTTCGTAGTGGCGGGTATCGCCGCGCACCACGCAGCCCAGCGCGACGATCGCGGCATGGCCGCCGGCCTCGGCCAGGCGCGCGGCGGTGACCGGGATTTCCCAGGCACCGGGCACGCGGATGACGTCGATCGCCGATTCGGCCACGCCGTTCTCGACGAAGGTCTTGCGGGCGCCGGCGACGAGGGTGTCGGTGATGCGCGGGTTCCAGCGGCTGGCGATGATGGCGTAGCGCGCGCCGCTGGGGCTGCGCAGGTCGCCTTCGATATGGGACATGGGCGGATTCGGGTCGTGTCGCGTCAAAGGTGTCAGTTTAGCGGCTGCTTTGTGACAAACGGTAAGAGTCTGTCCTGTCAGCCGGGCTCGACGTACTCGACGACCTCCAGACCGAAGCCGGCCAGACCGATCTGCTTGCGCGGGGTGCCCAGCACCCGCAGCTTGCCCAGGCCGAGGTCGGCCAGGATCTGGCCGCCGGCCCCGTTGCGCCGCCACTCGCTGAGCGCCTGGCCGCGGCCGCCCCCATCGCCGGCC
>NZ_VICD02000210.1 GCF_006546735.2 Marilutibacter maris
TGGCGCGGGTGATGGCCGACGCCCACAGCAAGGTGGTGGCGACCACCCTCGCCGACGATGCCGACATCCATGCCTGGACGCCGGGCAACGACATCACCGGCCGCCTGGTCCGCGCGATCGTCGCCGCCTGCAAGGCGGTGCCGGCGCTCAACGCCTGGTTCGATGGCGACAACCTGACCCGCACCCTGCATCCGCACGTCGACATCGGCATCGCGGTCGACACCGACGACGGCCTGTTCGTGCCGGCGCTGCGCAACGCCGACGTGCTCGACGCGCGCGGCGTGCGCGAGGCGGTCAACCGGCTGCGCGCGCAGGTCGAGGACCGCAGCATTCCGGCCTCGGAGCTGAGCGGGTACACGATCTCGCTGTCGAACTTCGGCATGTTCGCCGGCCGCTACGCGACCCCGGTGGTGGTACCGCCGTGCGTGGCGATCGTCGCCGCCGGCCGTGGCCGCCACCAGATGACCCCGGTGATGGGCGGAGTCGAGGCGCACAAGGTGATCCCGCTGTCGCTGACCTTCGACCACCGCGCCTGCACCGGCGGCGAGGCGGCGCGCTTCCTGCGCGCGATGATCGACGATCTGGCCCTGCCCGCCTGAGCCCGGCGGACAACTCCGGCGGCATCCGCAACACCCGCGACATCGCGGGTGTTGCGCATTTATTACAGCTGTTTTTTGATCCGGAATAAAAAATTGCTACCCCGGTCACAAACCGTCCGTATCCAGACGATAGCTTGAGTTGGCGCCGATCCATCGCGCGCCGCCACCGGGGGCCAGGACCCGGCATCCATGGACAAACATGCAATGGAGAGGATCAAGCAATGACCGCAAAGACTTCATCCAGGCACCTACGGCTCCGCCTGTCGTCGCTCCTGCTGCTCGGCCTGTGCACCGCCGCCGTGCATGCCGCGCCCAATTTCCAGCTGCCGGTCTGCGGCAAGAGCAGCACGCAGTGGCGGGTCAGCAACTGGAGCGGACACAATCCGGCGCATGCGGCCGACATCAACTGGGGTTCCGGCGACGCCGACCTCGGCAAACCCGTCGCCGCCGCGGCCGCCGGCACCGTGATCAAGGCCGCCTACGACACCAACACCGGCTACGGCCGCAACATCGTCATCGACCACGGCGGCGGCTGGCGCACGCGCTACGCGCACCTGAACGCGATGTCGGTGTCGAAAGGACAGACGGTGCGGCGCGGACAGAAGATCGGAACCGTCGGCAAGAGCAGCGCCAAGTACACCTTCGCCGCGCATCTGCACTACGAACAGATCTACAACGGCAGCGTCCGCGACCCGATCATCAACGGCGTGACCGTCCCCTACGGCGGCGTCAGGTACTTCTCCGCCGGCGACTGCAACACCTCCGGCGGCTCGGCGACCGGCACGGTCAGGACCAACGGCGCCAACCTCAACATCCGTTCCGGTCCCAGCACCAACTACTCGGTCGTCGGCAGCCTCGCCAACGGCAGCAAGGTGACCATCTACTGCCAGACCTACGGCCAGTCGATCTCCGGCTACTACGGCACCAGCTCGATCTGGAACCGCATCGGCAGCGGCAAGTGGATCCCGGATGCCTACACCTACACCGGCTCCAGCGGCTTCGTCGCCCCCAGGTGTTGAAGCCCACCGAGGTGGCGCCCGCTCGACCCGGCGCCACCGACTCCGGGCCCGTCGACGCACGCGTCGACGGGTTCCGCCCCTTCAACCCATCGCCGCAGGGGTGTGAACGCAGATGAGCCGATCGGGCACCGCCATCGCAGCCACCGCCGTCGTCGTCGCCGGCATCGCAATCGCGTGGTTCTGGGTGCCGCGATCGGAGCACGCGCCGGCACCACCAGCCGCGCAGACTGCGTCGCAGTCGCCCGCCACCGGGCCCGAGGCCTCGCCCGGATCGCGCAGCGTCGGCGACGACCTCGACAGCGAAGTCCAACGTCTCCGGGACGATCCGACCTACCTGCAGCGGCTGCTGGCGATGTACGCCTCCGAGACCGACCTCGACACCCGCGGCGCCCTGCTGGCGGTGCTGCGCGGCGCCGCCGACGACAACGAGGAGATCCTGCGCTTCGCCCTCGACCTGGCCGACGACCCCGACCCGGCCAGGCGCGGCGACGGGCTGGCCCTGCTGGAAGCCTATCCGCTGGACAACGCACAGGTCCGCGAGCTGCTCACGCGCCAGATCGGCGAGGAAGACGACCCGCAGATGCTGGGCCGGCTGGTCGGGATGCTGGAGGCGGCGGTGGTGCCGACCGAGGATGCCGCCCCGCTGGTCGAGCAGCTGACCCGCCTGCGCCAACACCCCGATCCCGGGGTCCGCGCCGCCAGCGTCATGCAGTCGGTCTCCTGGGACAAGGGCAGCGACCTGGAGGAGGTGCTCCACCAGGCCATCCTCGACGCCGCGCCGCAGGTGCGCCAGGCCGCTATCGGCGGAATCACCGCCTCGGGGGCGCGCTCGCCCCGGCTCAAGGACGCCCTGCTCGCGATCGCCGCCGACCCGGCTTCGGGCAACGACGAACGGTTCGCGGCGGTGCTGGCCCTGCAGGACTTCCCGCTCAGTCGCGCCGAATACGCGATCTACCTGCAGGCGGCACGGATGACCGAGCACGGCGACCACGACCACTGAGCTTCGGCCACCGACCCGGCCGGTCGCCTGTCGCCGCCGCATTGGGCGCTATCCTCGTCATCGCCCCCTCAGCAACGGAAGCCACGCCATGGCACACCGCAGCCGCCTCGCCGGTTTCATCATCGACTGCAGGACCGACGATCTCGACGCCGCCGCCGATTTCTGGAGTCAGGCGTTGGGCATGAGCATCAGCGACCGCGAGGCCGGCGACGGCAGCGCCGAGTACCAGATGTTCGGCGACACCCCGGGCGACCTGCATGTCGAAGTCCAGAAGGTGACCCACGAATCGCGCGTGCACCTGGACATCGAGACCGACGACATCGACGCCGAGGCCGCACGGCTGGAGGCACTGGGCGCGAAGAAGATCGCCTTCCACAAGCGCTGGTGGGTGATGGAGGCACCGACCGGACAACGCTTCTGCGTGGTCCGGATGAAGCATCCCGAGCGCGGCGCCCCGCCCAGGGAATGGAACGACTGAGTTCCCGGGCTGAGCCCGCAGGAGCGGTGCAAGCCGCGATCGGGCTTTCCCGTGAACGCTTCATCGCGGCTTACGCCGCTCCTACGGGAGCTTGTGCCGGTGCTACGGGTCAGGGGACTGGTTGAACAGCGGGGTGTCGTCGGCGATCACCCGGTTGCGACCGCCGGCCTTGGCCCGATACAGGGCCTGGTCGGCGCGGTCGAACACCTGGTCCGCCCACAGCTCGCCGGGCTCGCCGGTCGCCACCCCGATCGACACCGTCAACGCGAACGGCAGCGCGGAATGCATCACCTTGTCGCGGATGCGTTCGCCGACCTCGACCGCGCCGGCCAGGCGGGTTTCCGGCAGCACCACCAGGATTTCCTCGCCGCCGTAGCGGACCGCGATGTCGCCGGCCCGGATCGTCGCCGCGACCGCGTCGGCGACCGCCTGCAGCGCGCGGTCGCCGAGCAGATGGCCGTGGCGGTCGTTGACCTGCTTGAAGTGATCCACGTCGATCAGCATCAGGCTGTACGGCGAACCGCTGAGGCGCTCGATCGCCTCCGGGCGCTGCCGCAGCTGGGCCAGGCCGACCCGGTTCATCAGCCCGGTCAGCTGGTCGTGATTGGCGCGATGTTCGAGTTGCTCGTTGCGGCGCTCCAGATCGGCGCGGGCCTCCTCCAGGCGGAGCGCGAACGCCTCGCGCTCGGCCAGCAACCGGCGTTGTTCGTGCGCGTAGCGGCGCAGCTCCAGCAGGTGCTGGGTCTGCCGTGCGAGCACCTGCAGGCCATCGCGCTGGGCCTCGCTGAGCTCGCGCGGCACCGTGTCCAGCACGCAGATCGTGCCCAGCGCATGGCCGTCGGGGCTGCGCAGCGGCATGCCGGCATAGAAGCGCAGGGGCTGCCCGACGACCTTCAACCCGAACCGCGAGAAGCGGCGGTCGGCCCCCACGTCGGCGACCTCCAGCAGCCGCTCGGGCGTGCGGATCGCGTGGTCGCAGATCGCCTCCCCGCGTGGCGTCTGGATCACGTCGACTCCGAGCCGTGCCTTGAACCATTGGCGGTCGTGGTCGATCAGCGACACCAGCGCGCCCGGGGTGGCGCAGACCGTCGCCGCCAGCCGGACGATGTCGTCGAAGGCCTGCTCCGGCGGCGTGTCGATCACGTCGTAGGCGTCCAGCGCGGCCTGACGTCGGACCTCCTCCGCGAAGCCGCGCACGCCCACCGGCCCGGCCGTCGCATCGGCCGGGGCCTGGGCGATGCTTGCGGGAGCTTCGGATCGCAGACGCACGGAGATCGGGAGAGGTTTTGTGATCGCAGTCGAAAGGGTAGCGTGAAGCCGGGCGCCGTCCCGTGACGGCGCCCGCAAGAGCGGGCGCAAGTCCGCCGTGGCGCCGCGTCGTTCAGCCTGCGGCGCGGCGGCGCGCCAGCCAGACCTCCAGGCCCTGCGCGTTGAGCTCGATGTCCATCGCCAGCACGGCGGCGATCGCCGCGTCGTCCAGGGTCACCCCGTGGGCCCGCAGCCGCTGCCGGTACAGCGTCTCCAGTTCGGCGACCAGATGGGCGTGGACATCCTCCGCCGCCGCCGCCCGCAGCGCCGCGGCGACCATCGCGTCGACCTGTTCCAGCAACATCCCCGCCAGCCGCTCGACCCCTTCGACGCGACCGAAATGGGTCACGTACATCGCGTCCGGCCGCGCCTGGAGCAGGCGCCGTATCGAGGCCTTCAGCGCATCCGGCTCGAACTGCACCGGGGTCGTGGTCGGCAGCGCGAACGCGCCGTCGGCGGTATCGAACTCGCGGTAGG
Source organism: Marilutibacter maris (assembly GCF_006546735.2). Taxonomy (GTDB): domain Bacteria; phylum Pseudomonadota; class Gammaproteobacteria; order Xanthomonadales; family Xanthomonadaceae; genus Marilutibacter; species Marilutibacter maris. The sequence continues at coordinate 4,882 of NZ_VICD02000210.1, forward strand.
ACAGCCCGAAAGTGTCGCCGGTGAACCAACTGCGGCTGCGCGCGTCCCACAGGCACAGGTGATGGCGGGCGTGGCCGGGACTGTCGATGCAGTGCAGCGGGCGGCCGGCCAGCTCGATCACGCAGCCGTCCGGCGCCTCGACCACCCGCGCCTCCGGCACCGGCAGGATCGCGCCGTAGCTGCGCGCCATCTCCGCCTCGCCGTAGACCGCGGTCGCGCCGGCGATCAACCGCGACGGATCGATCATGTGCGGCGCCCCACGCGGATGTACCAGCAAGCGCGCGTTCGGCAGCTCGCGCATCAATGCGCCGGCGCCGCCGGCATGGTCCAGGTGCACGTGGGTGAGCACCAGCCAGTCGACATCGGCGACATCCAGGCCGTTGTCCTCCAGTGCCTGCAGCATCGCCGGAACGCTGTGGTTGGTACCGCAGTCGACGAACGCGCCACGGCCACCCTCGACGATCAGGTAGGCCGCATCGAAGCGCGGCCGCTGGAAACCGGTGTCGATCGTGGTGATGCCATGTGCTGGTGGCGTGGTGCCGGCTGACGTCATGCGGTCCCTCCCATTGGCGATGCCTGGAACCCAGTCTAGAGCGCCGCCGCCGGATAGGACATTCGACGATCGCGTCGACCTGGGCCCCTCCGCGCTAGCCCATCCGGCGCAACCAGCGCCGCCGCAGCGCGAACGCGGCGGTCATTGCCGCCAGATAGACGCCGTAGCCGACGGCGGTCGCCAGCACCTGCCGCCACATGTGCCCGTAGCCCGGATCGGCGGCCGCGTGGGCCCAGTGGATGGCGGCCAGGAACGCCAGCAGGGCGACCAGCAGCGCGCTGGCGTCGAACAGCCGCCGCGCCCGCGTCCGCGGCTGCCGCGGAAAGCACCAGAACAGCACGCCGAGGATCAGGAACCACGGCAGGAACAGGATCAGGGCCAGGTTCGGCTCGACGAGCGGACTCATCGCGGGACTCGCGCGGGACCGGGCGGACCGCGCTCAGGCCTCCTCGGCGAAACGGCCGAGCACCTCGACCAGTTCCTCGACCACCACGCCCTCGCCCAGGTGGCCGACCAGCGCCTTGCCCAGGTGCACGCCCTTGTCCAGCACGTGGTGGACCTCGTCGCCGGCGGACTGCTTGAGCTTCGCGACCAGTTGGCCGGCATCGCGCGGCGAGGCGTGGCCCTCGCTCTGCAGCAGCACCCGGTCGCCCTGCACCAGCTTGAAGTAGAAGCGCCCGTCGGCCTCGCGGTACTGCTTGAACACCGGAGCGGCGACCTTCTCCGCGGTCTGCTCGGCGACCGCCTCGACCTTCGACAGGTCGCGCAGACCGACCGCCTCGCGCACCCGCTTCAGCAGCGGCGCGGCATAGGTCTCGCGCAGCCGCACCGCGCCCTCGCGCAGGGTCAGCTCGATCCTGGCCGGATCGGCGATCAACGCCTGGTACTTCTCGCGCAGCGGCGAGATCTCCAGATCGATGCGCTCGAACAGCGCCTGCTTGGCGTCGCCCCAGCCGATCCCGTCGGCGAAGGCCTGGCGCATCGCCGCGGTCTCCTCCGCGCTGGCGAAGGCCTGGTAGAGCTGGAACAGCGCCGAGCCCTCGGTCTGCTTCAGCTCGCCCGGCGCGCTGGAGTCGGTGACGATCGAGAAGATCAGCTTGCGCAGCTGCTCGCGCGGCACGAACAACGGAATCGTGTTGTCGTAGCTCTTGCTCATCTTGCGGCCGTCCAGGCCCGGCAACGTCGCCACGTTCTCCTCGATCACCACTTCCGGCAGCGAGAAGTGCTCGCCGTACAGATGGTTGAAGCGCTGGCCGAAGTCGCGCGCCATCTCGATGTGCTGGATCTGGTCGCGACCGACCGGCACCTTGTCGGCATTGAAGATCAGGATGTCGGCGGCCATCAGCACCGGGTACATGAACAACCCCGCGGTGATCCCGGCATCGTCGTCCTCGCCGGCCTCGCGGTTCTTGTCGACCGCGGCCTTGTAGGCGTGCGCGCGGTTGAGGATGCCCTTGCCGGCCACGCAGGTCAGCAGCCAGGTCAGTTCCTGCACCTCGGGCACGTCGCTCTGGCGGTAGAACCAGACCTTGTCCGGGTCGAGCCCACAGGCCAGCCAGGTCGCGGCGATCTCCAGCGTCGAACGCTGCACGCGCGCCGGCTCCTGCACCTTGATCAGGGCGTGGTAGTCGGCGAGGAAATAGAAACTCTCCACCCCCTCGCCACGGCTGGCGGCCACGGCCGGGCGGATCGCGCCGACGTAGTTGCCCAGGTGCGGGGTTCCGGAGGTGGTGATGCCGGTCAGCACGCGGGTGCGCTGAGCGGAGGAGCTGGCAGGTTGCATGAAACGGAATACCGGCTAAACGACGCCGCAGTTTACCGGAGCCCGGCGCCACCGGCCCAACCCCGGACCGGCGACTCGCGCGTTGAGCACCATAGGTCCACAGGAGACGCCCCGATGCGCCGCATGTCCCGACTTTCCCCGCTCTCCCCGCGTACCGGTCCGTCCGGGCGCCCGGCGCGGCCGTCGCCGCCGGGCATCGCCCTGGGCGCGCTGCTGGCGACGCTGCTGGC
>NZ_VICD02000211.1 GCF_006546735.2 Marilutibacter maris
GCGCGGGCGCGCGCTGCGCAGGGCGATCCGCGACAGGATGCGCTCGAGGTCGCCGAGCGCGCGGAACTGTTCGCGCAGGTCGTCGCCGGCGCCGGATTCGATCAGGGTCTCGACCGCCTGGTGGCGCAGCCGCAACGGCGCGCGCTCGCGCAGCGGCCGGTGCAGCCAGCGTCGCAGCAGCCGTCCCCCCATCGGGGTGACCGTGCTGTCGAGCACGCCGAGCAGGGTGTGGCGGGTGTCGCCGTCGACCCGGGTATCGAGTTCGAGGTGACGCCGGGTCGCGGCGTTCATCGCGATCGCGCCGTCGCCGGACTCGACCGCGATCGAACTCAGGTGCGGCAGGCGCTGCTTCTGGGTCTCCTCGACATAGCCGAGCAGGGCGGCGGCGGCGGCGATCGACAGCGGTTTGTCGTCGATGCCGAAGCCCGACAGGTCGTGCAGCTTGAAGAAGCGCAGCAGCTGGCGGCGGCCGCTGTCGGCGTCGAACAGCCACGGTGCGCGCCGGCGCAGGCCGCCGCGCTCGAGCACGAAGGCCGGCCAGCCTTCCTCGTCGGCGACCAGGGTCTCGGCCGGCTCCAGGCGGGCCAGCTCGGCTTCCAGCGCGTCCTCGCTGGCGACTTCGTTGACCATGAAGCGGCCGGCGGCGAGGTCGGCCCAGGCCAGGCCATAGCGCTCCTTGCCGCGCGCGACCGCCAGCAGCAGGGTGTCGCGGCGCTCGTTGAGCAGGGCCTCGTCGGTGACCGTGCCCGGGGTGATGATCCGCACCACCTTGCGCTCGACCAGGCCCTTGCTCGCGGCCGGGTCGCCGATCTGCTCGCAGATCGCGACCGACTCGCCCAGCGCCACCAGCCGCGCCAGGTAACTCTCGGCCGAGTGGTGCGGCACACCGGCCATCGGGATCGGCGCGCCGCCGGAGCTGCCGCGCTGGGTCAGGGTGATGTCGAGCAGGCGCGCAGCCTTGCGCGCGTCGTCGTAGAACAGTTCGTAGAAATCGCCCATCCGGAAGAACAGCAGCACGTCCGGATGCTCCGCCTTGGCGGCGAAGAACTGTTTCATCAGGGGGGTGTGTTCGGGCGTCTTGTCGGCGCTCTTGGGCATTCGGTTCGCTGCGGTCGGTCTGTCGGGGGGGCGCGGATGGGGCGCGGACGCCGATTGTAGCGGTTGCGGGGCGGGCGCCGTCGTACGCGCCGGTCGGTGCAGGACAGCGGGAGGGCGGCGGGACGCCGCGATGCAGTTCCAGTGGGATGCGCGAGGCGGATCGGGTGCGCGCCGCGCCGGCTTCGCCGGATGGCCGCGTCGACGTTAGCTGTCGCCGCGATGAACGCCCGGGTCATTTCCTGATCTCACCCGCATCTCGTCCGCTTCCGGGACTTTGCCGGTCGCGGTTCTTGCCTTGATCGATCCCGTCGGAGACCCGGATTGCATCTCTCATTCCAGTTGCAGGCGCGGCGCCGGCACGACGCAGGAGCTCGGAAGAACGCCGTTTGCACGGGCCACGCGGCGGATTCGTCGCCCTGTTGAATCTCTCGGAATCATCACCAAGGGCGACGTCATGGGCATGGGTAGGGGGCCATGGAGCGGGGGCGTTTAGGCCTTGACGCATGCCGCCTGGCTGCGCGCCCCCGTGACTACTGAAAGGTTCTGTTCCATGACTCAAGTTCGCCGCTCCTCTCCTCCCGTCTCGACATTGGCATTGGCGATCGCGATGACCCTGTCCGCGATGCCGGCGATCGCGTCGGAGCCGACTCAGCAACAGGCCACGCGCGACGCGGTGGCGCGCGCCTTCGCCGCATCCGACCGGCGCGAAGCGCGCGAGCAACACGGCGCGGGTACTCCGACACAGGGCGAACGGTGGTTGCGCCGCGGCGCCCCGAGCGGCACCGAGGACACGCGAGCGGCGCCGCCGCTTGCCGCAGCGGCCACCGGCGCGGGGACGGACGATCCGCAGCCCTATCTGATGGCAGACGGCAGCCGCAGCGCCGACCTCGAGGTCGCGGCGGCGTCCTGGCGCGCCGACAGCGAATTCCAGGGCGACTGGGGCCTGCAGGCGATCGGTGCCGAGTACGCCTATGCCCGCGGCATCACCGGCGCGGGCGTGCAACTGGGCATTTTCGATTCCGGTGTCGACGACCGCAATCCCGAGTTCGCCGGCGCCGGCAAGCTGCATCTGCTGGATACGCGCGACGGCATCGAGTTTCCGGATGACCCGTATGAGGGCCAGGTCGGGAACTTCGACGGGCGACCGCTGATCGGCTTCTCAGGCTACAGCGACCACGGCACCCATGTCGGCGGCACCATGGTCGCCAACCGCGATGGCCAGGGCATGCACGGTGTCGCGTTCGGCGCTTCGTTGCACTCGGCCACCCACCATCTGGCCCGGGACGCGTTCACCGGGATTCGCGGGAGCCAATTCGATGTCGAGCCGGCCGCATTCCAGGCGCTTGCACAGTCGGGCGCGCGCTTCGTGAACCACAGTTGGGGATCCAGCTGGACCGTCGGTGCGGATGCCAGCGCGGAAGCGGTGGCGGCGGCGATTCCCGAAGGGTGGAAGGCGCACTACCGGAAAGTGTTGGGGCTGGGCGGGCTGGTCCACGTATTCGCCAGCGGCAACTCAGGCAATGCCGTGCATGCGGGTGCGCAGGCGGCGCTGCCGGCGGCGCTGCCGGAACTGGAGCCGTACGTCGTCAGCGTGGGCAGCCTGGATCGGGACGATGCCCTGAGCGGCTTCTCGCAATCCTGCGGCACCGCACGCTACTGGTGCGTGTCCGCGCCCGGTTCGGGTATCTACTCGGCGACCGTCGACCGCAGCCTGCCGGAACGTTTCGAGGCGATCCGGCAGGAGCTGGCCGATGGCGACCCCGGCTTGAGCAGGCGTCAGATCATCGACGAAATCATCGCCTACCAGGACTACTTCGTTTTCCCGAGCAGGGGGGTGCCGCTGCCGCACGGAGATGAGCCGGTTGGCGTCAATCAGTTCCACATCGACCTGCTCAGCGGCGACGCCGGGACCACCCCGGAGCAGCTCGGCGCCTTTGCCGACCGGCTCCTGGCAACTGCGGCGCGGATCTCCGGGTTGCTGCACCACCTTGATATCGAGGCTGAGCATCCTGTCAACCACGGCCTGCTCTACGAGCTTCGGGACGATCCGTTTTCCTGGGTCGACACGGCGGTGAGTAACCTGTCCGGCCCCGGCAAACTCATCCGATTCCCCGAGATTGTCGAATCCGAGCTCGGCATCGTCGATGACGGGGGCCAGCTGGATCGCGTCGTCGCCCTGCAGGAGGCGCTGTACGAGCGGCTGGCGGCGGCGGGCTACACGCCCGGCCACGGCTTCAACTCCGGTACCTCGATGGCGGCGCCGCATGTGACTGGCGCGCTGGCGCTGGTGGCCGAGCGTTTCGCCTACCTGGACAACGTGCAGGTGCGAGACACCCTGCTGACCACGGCGACCGACCTGGGCGAGGCGGGCGTCGACGGGGTGTTCGGTTGGGGCAAGGTCGACCTCGGCGCGGCGATGAACGGCCCCGGTGCGTTCCTGCGCGACTTCGATGTGAGCCTTCCGGAGGGCACCGTCGACACCTGGTCCAACGACATCACCAATGGCCTGTTGCATACCGGCCGCGAGCAGGACCGCGGCGCCCTGATCAAGCGCGGTGCGGGTGCGCTGACCTTGTCGGGCGACAACAGCTTCGATGGCTTCACCGTGCATGGTGGGTTGCTGTCGTTGACCGGGCTCAACGCCTATGGCGAGGGCTTCGAAGGCGTGGTCGAGAACGGCGCACTGTCGCTGGCCGGCACCCTGCGCGGCAACGACCTGCGGGTCAACGGCGGGATGGCGATGGTGACCACCAGCGGCCGGCTGGAGAATGGCGACCTGTTCGTCTCCGGCGATGACGCGCAGGCGCGCGCGGCGACAGTCAGCTTCAACGGCCTGCAGAGCGGCGGCTCGACCCGGGTCGGTGCGCGCGGGCGCCTCGGCGGCATCGGCACCCTCGGCGACACCACGGTCGCCGGCACCATTGCCCCGGGCAATTCCATCGGCACCCTGACCGTCGACGGCGACTACGTGCAGCAGGCCGGGTCGTTCTTCGAGGTGGAGACCACGCCGCCGGATCTGAGCGACCGTCTGGAAGTGACCGGTACCGCGACGCTGGAGGGCGGCACCGTCGTCGCCCTGCGCGGTCCCGGTGTGTACAAGCTCGGCCAGGGCTATGGATTCCTGTCCGCGGCCGGCGGTCTGTCCGGCCGCTTCGCGGCCGTGGACAGCAGCGAGGTCACCCCGTTTCTGAAGCTGACCCTGGACTACGCGCCGACCTCGGTGTCGCTGGGCGTTTCGCGTGGCCTGAGTTTCGCCACCTTTGCCGACACCCACAACCAGCGGGTCACCGGTGCCGCGATTGACGGGCTGGACGACGACAACGCGATCGTCGGCAGCCTGGTCCAGTTGTTCCCGGAAGACGCCGGGCGCGCCATCGACCTGCTCAGCGGCGACGCCCATGCCAGCCTGCAGTCGGTGCTGGTCGACGGCAGCCGCCACCTGCGCGAGGCGGCGCTGAAGCGGGGCCGTGGCGCGACCGATGCGTTTGAAAGCCAGGGCGACGACGACCGCCGCTTCGGCGCCTGGGTCGAGGTCCAGGGCAACGGCGGGCGGATCCGTTCCGACGGCAACGCGGCCGGAGTCGACTACAACGGCGGCGCCACCCTGGTCGGTGCCGACTATGTCTTCGACAGCGGCTTGCGGGTGGGCCTGATGGGCGGCATCGGCGACACCGACGTGACCGTGCGCGAGCGCCTGAGTGCCCGCGGCGGGCTGAGGTCGCGCTTCGCCGGTGCCTACCTGGGGCATGGCTGGGGCCGCCTGGGCCTGCGTGCCGGATTGTCGTGGGGGCAGCATGATGTCGACCTGGAGCGTCGCGTCGTCTACGCGGGCTTCGAGGACGCGCTGCGCGCCGACTACGACGCCGACACCCTGCAGGGCTTCGTCGAGGCCGGCTACCGCTTCGGCAACGAGCGCTGGGGCATCGAGCCCTATGCGCAGTTCGCGCAGGTGCGGGTCGATTCGGACCGGTTCCGCGAGACCGGCGGCGCCGCCGCGCTGTCCGGCAGGACCCGCGATGTCGACGCCGACCTGACCACGGCCGGCGTGCGCTTCGACGCCAGCCTGCGAAGCAATGGCCAGGCCCAGGACTGGCTGAGCCTGCGCGCCGGCCTCGGCTATCGCAAGACCGGCGGCGAGTTGGTGCCGTGGACCGACATGAGCTTCGCCGACGGCGGCCGCTTCACCGTGCACGGGGTGCCGGTGGCCAGCGACGCGACCTTGCTGGACCTGGGCGTGATCGCGCGCACCGGCGCCAACAGCCAGTTCGAGCTGGGCTACAGCGGTCAGTTCAACGACGACGCACGCGACCACGGCGGATCGCTGCGCTGGTCGCTGAGGTTCTGACCCGGGACGTTGGGGTGCCGGGTGGGGAAACCGGCGGCATGCGTTGCCGCCGGTTTCCCCGACTTCGGTGCGGGGACGGGCGCGGAACGCGGCGGATGGTCGTGGTGGCTCAGCGCAGCAGCAGGACCGGGATCGCGCAGGTGCGCAGGACCTCGGTGGTGGTGCTGCCGACGATCAACTGGCGGATCCGCGAGTGGCCGTAGGCGCCCATCACCAACAGGTCGATCCCGCGTTCGGCGACCTGCGCGGCGATGACCGCGTCGGCGGTGCCCGGCACCGTCGCGGTCTCGATCGCGAAACCGGCTTCGCGCAGTTGCGCCGCCGCGTCGTCCATGCCCGCGGCAGCGTCGCCGGCGGCGAGCAATACCCCGGGCAGGCCCTTCAGCAACGGACTGGCGGCGACCATGTCCACGCACTTGCGGGTGGTGGCGCTGCCGTCGAAGGCGATCATGAACCGTTGCACCGGCCGGAACGCCCGCGAGGCCACCAGCACCGGGCGTCGTACCGCGCGGACCACGCGCTCCAGGTTGCTGCCCAGGTGTCCCTTGGCGAAGTCGGCATGCTCGCCGCGCTTGCCGATCACGAACAGCCGCACCTGTTCCTCGGCGTCGAGCAGGTTGTCGACCAGGGCGCCGTGGCGGAGCCGGGTGTCGGCTTCCAGGTCGAAGCGCTCCCTGACCTGCGAGGCCGCGTGTTCGAGCAGGCTCCGGCCCTGTTCCTGGGCCAGCCTCGCGCGCTCGGCATCGAGCGTGGCGAGCTGCTCGAGCAACGCCTCGCGGCTGTCGAGCGCCAGGTTGCCGCTGAGGTCCCGGCTGGACCCGGTGCCGTTGCGGTCCAGCGCGTGCATCAGCGCCAGCGGCGCCCGCATCCGCGATGCGGCCCAGCCGGCGTGATCGGCGACGCTGTCGGCGTAACCGGAGGGGTCGAGTGCGGCGAGCACCTGGCCGTCGTTCCTGATCAATGAATTCATCGCATCGGCTCCTCGGTCAGTGGCCGCCCATCAGGCGTTCGGCATCGGGTTTGTCGTGCACGCCGAGGCGGTCGACGATGGTCCGGCTGGCCTGGTTCAGACCGACGATATCGACCTGGGCGCCCTCGCGCCGGAACCGGATCACCACCTTGTCCAGCGCGCCGACCGCGCTCAGGTCCCAGAAGTGCGCGTCGGAGACGTCGATGACCACCCGGTCCAGCGCCTCCCTGAAATCGAACGAGGCGGCGAAGCGCTCGGCCGAAGCGAAGAATACCTGGCCGGTCACCGTGTAGGTCCGCTCGCGGCCGTCCGCGCTCGCGCTCGAGGCCACGTGCAGGACCTGGCCGACCTTGCGGGCGAAGAACAGCGCCGACAGCAGTACCCCGGTCAGCACGCCCTTGGCCAGGTCGCGGGTGAACACGGTGACCACCACCGTGCCGATCATCACCACGCTGGAACTGCGCGGGTGGGTGCACAGGTTCCGGATCGAGCCCCAGCTGAAGGTGCCGATCGAGACCATCACCATGACCGCGACCAGCGCCGCCATCGGAATCTGCTTGACCCAGGGGCCGGCGAACACGACCAGGATCAGCAGCACCACGCCGGCGATCAGGGTCGACAGGCGCCCGCGTCCACCGGACTTCACGTTGATCACCGACTGGCCGATCATCGCGCAGCCGGCCATGCCGCCGATGAAGCCGGTGGCGATGTTGGCCACGCCCTGGCCGGCGCATTCGCGGTTGCGGTCGCTGGGCGTGTCGGTCAGCTCGTCGACGATCTGCGCGGTCAGCAGCGATTCCAGCAGGCCGACCACCGCCAGGGTCGCCGAGACCGGCGCGATGATCCGCAGCGTCTCCAGGTTCCACGGCACCTCCGGCAGCAGGAACACCGGCAGGCTGTCGGGCAGCTCGCCCATGTCGCCGACCGTGCGGATGTCCAGCCCCAGCCAGATCGCCACCGCGGTCAGCACCACGATCGCGACCAGCGGCGACGGGATCGCCTTCGTCAGCCGCGGGAACAGGTAGATGATCGCCAGTCCGGCCGCGGTCATCGCGTACACCTGCCAGCTCACCCCGGTCAGTTCCGGCAGCTGGGCCATGAAGATCAGGATCGCCAGCGCGTTGACGAAGCCGGTGACCACCGAGCGCGAGACGAAGCGCATCAGCGAGCCGAGTTTCAGCGCCCCGGCGAGGATCTGGAACACGCCGGTCAGCAGGGTCGCGGCGAGCAGGTACTGCAGGCCGTGGTCCTTGACCAGGTCGACCATCACCAGCGCCATCGCGGCGGTCGCCGCCGAGATCATGCCCGGGCGGCCGCCGGTGAAGGCGATCACCACCGCGATCGAGAACGAGGCGTACAGGCCGACCTTGGGGTCGACGCCGGCGATGATCGAGAACGCGATCGCCTCGGGGATCAGGGCCAGGGCGACGACGAGTCCGGCAAGGACGTCGCCGCGGATGTTGGAGAACCATTGCTGGCGGAGGGTATGGGACATGAGCGGAGTCCGCCGCACCGAGGCGCAGCATTTGAGAGGCGGAGAGGGAGCGGGGGCCGGTCAGCCGGGAGGCGGCTGGGTGCGCGGGGGTCGGGACGGGGCGACCGGAACACCGTCGGCGAACACGGCGCGCAATGATACCGGAAGCCGGTCACGGCCGGGGCGGGACCGGCGTCTGTTGCGATGCGGCATGCGCGGGCCGGCGGACGTGTTAGTTTCGGCACCGTTCCAGGCCGTACGGAAGGCGCTCGGGGGTACTGGGGTACCCTGGCGCCGCCGGGGCGATTGCCGCGGCATCGCCGGGCCTGATGCAACGCAAGAGACCACGCTTCTGGTTTTCACGCCACGGAAGGGGTGAGTGTTGGCTGACCATCGATCCATGCACTTCAGGGGAGGAGTGTGATGAATGTCCGCAAGCCCGTGACCCGCAAGCCCGCAATTCGCAAGCCCGCCCCCCGTCTGCTGGTCCTGTCCATCGCCTGCGCGCTGGCGACGGTGCCGGTGGCGCAGGTGCGCGCGCAGGACGCCGTCGCAACGGATGCCGACCCGCAGGACGAGGCACGGACGACCACCCTCTCGGGCCTGGTCGTCACCGCGCAGAAGCGCGAGGAGATCCTTCAGGACGTGCCGATCGCGATCACCGCGCTGCCCGAGCAGCTGCTGCAGGACACCGGCGTGCGCGATATCAAGGATGTCCAGCTGCTGGTGCCGGGGCTGACCGTCAGCAGCACCCAGAGCGAGGTGCAGACCGTGGCCCGCATCCGCGGCATCGGCACGGTCGGCGACAACGCCGGCCTGGAGTCCTCGGTCGGTGTGGTGATCGACGGCGTCTACCGGCCGCGCAATGGCGTCGGTTTCGGCGATCTGGGCGAGATCGAACGGATCGAGGTGCTCAAGGGCCCGCAGGGCACGGTGTTCGGCAAGAACACCTCGGCCGGCGTGATCAATGTCATCACCCGCCGCCCCGACTACAACACCTATGTCGACGGCGAGCTGACCGTCGGCAACTACGGCGCGCTCGGCGTGGCCGGAACCTTCAACAGCGCGCTGGGCGAGAACTCGGCGCTGCGCGTCTACGCCGCCAAGCGCCAACGCGACGGCTGGGTCGACGTGCATACCGGCGGCGGCCCCCGGCGCGAGGACGAGGACTACGACCAGAACTTCCATTCGCTGCGCGGCCAACTGCTGCTGGAGCCGACCGACACCCTCGACATCAACTTCATCGCCGACTTCACCAGCCGCGAGGAGAACTGCTGCACCGCGGTGACCCTGGTTCGCGGCGCGACCGCCCCGATCATCGACGCGCTGGCGCCGGACGAGGGGGTGATCCCGGTCGCCGATCCGTCCAGGCGCGAGGTCTGGAGCAACCGCAGCACCGAGCAGGACCTGAAGGACAAGGGCCTGTCGATGGAGGTGAACTGGGAGACGCCGTGGTTCGGCGGCGCGACCCTGACCTCGATCACCGCCAGCCGCGACTGGGAGGCGATCAATGGCCTGGATTTCGACTTCAGCACCGCCGATCTGATCTACCGCAACGCCGATCGCGACGAGTCCTTCACCGGCTTCGAGACCCTGACCCAGGAGCTGCGCCTGACCGGATCGACCGACGCCTTCGACTGGATGGTCGGCGCGTTCTATTCCGACGAGGACCTCAAGCGCAACGATTCCTACCGGGTCGGCGCCGGCTACGAGCCCTACGTCTCGACCCTGGTGTTCCAGCGGGTCGCCGCGGGGGTGACCGGACTGGGCCTGCCGATCGACACCAGCAATCCGGCGGCGTTCTTCTCGCAGGTCACCGGACAACCGTTCGGCACCGGTTTCTCGGGCCTCGGCGCGCTCGACCGCTATCAGCAGAATGCCAAGAGCTATGCGTTGTTCACCAACAACACCTGGCATGCGACCGACGCGCTCGATCTGACCCTGGGCCTGCGCTACACGCGCGAGGACAAGGAGCTGGATTCGGTCTACAGCAATCCCAACGGCAGCCCCGGCTGCGCGGCGGCGCTGGCCGATCCCGCCGGCGGCGTGGCCCAGGCCCTGCTGGCGCGCGGGGTCCCGCTGGGCGCGCTGACCCCCGAACAGCAGGCCGCGTTGCTGGGCCAGCTGGCACCGCAGGTGGTGGGGTTCATGTGCCTGCCGTGGGCGAACGCCCTGCACAACGGCCGGAGCAGCCACCAGGAGCGCGAGGAAAAGGAATGGTCGGGCACGCTCAAGGCGGCCTACCGCTGGAACGACTCGGTGATGACCTACGTGTCGGCCGCGCGCGGCTACAAGGCCGGCGGCTTCAACCTCGACCGGGTGCAGTCGGCCGACGGCCAGTCCAGCAGCGGCGCCGGCATCGTTCCGGTCGCCGACACCTCGTTCCCGGGCGAGTTCGTCGACAGCTACGAGCTGGGCGCCAAGACCACCTGGATGGATGGCAATCTGCTGCTCAACGCGACCCTGTTCCATCAGACCTACGAGGACTTCCAGCTCAACAGCTTCCTCGGCACCAGCTTCGTGGTGCGCTCGATCCCCGAGGTCGTCTCGCAGGGCATCGATACCGAGGTGCTGTGGCAGACGCCGATCGAGGGCCTGATGGTGCAGGGCGGTCTGACCTACGCCGACACCCGCTACGGCGACGAGACCCCGACCGCCGAGTTCGTGTTCCCGGGGCCGCTTTACAAGCTGCCCGGCAGCCGCGCCAGCTTCGCGCCGCTGTGGTCGGGTTCGGCCTCGGTGACCTACCAGTGGGAGTTCGGCGGCAACCTGATGGGCCGCTTCAACATCGGCGGCAAGTACATGTCCGACTTCAATACCGGCTCGGACCTGGACGCGGAGAAGGTGCAGGAAGGGTACGCGGTGTTCAATGCGCGCCTGGGCATCGGCTCGCGCGACCGCCGCTGGATGGTCGAGTTGTGGGGCCAGAACATTTTCGACGAGGACTACATCCAGGTCGCCTTCGACGCGCCATTGCAGGCGCCGGGGTCGCCGGCACCGGGCGATCCGCTCAACTCCTACAACGGCTTCCCGGGCGCGCCGGCGATGTACGGGGTGACCCTGCGCGTCCATTACTGAGTCGCCGCCAACGGTGCGGCGGAGCCCGCGCGGACGGCGCTAGAACCGCCGTCCGCGACCGGTATAGTTGGAGCCATGAACGCAGACATCACCGACATCGCCCTGCGCCAGCTCGCCGAGCAGGTGGCGCAGACCGCGATCGCCCAGCACCACCGACTGGTCAGCGCCGAGAGCTGCACCGGCGGCTGGATCGCCAAGTCGCTGACCGACGTGTCCGGCGCCTCTGACTGGTTCGAATGCGGCATGACCGCCTACAGCTACGAGGCCAAGCAGGCCCTGCTCGGGGTCCAGCCTCACACCCTGGAAGAGCACGGCGCGGTCAGCCGCGAGACGGTGATGGAGATGGTCTCCGGCGCGCTGGTGCATTCCGGTGCCACCGCCGCGGTCGCGGTGACCGGCATCGCCGGACCCACCGGCGGCACCGAGGACAAGCCGGTCGGCACGGTCTGGATCGCCTGGAAGCGTCGCGGCGGCTATCCGACCGCGGTGGTGTTCCACTTCGACGGCGACCGCGACGCGATCCGCCGCCAGACCGTCGCCGCGGCCCTGCACGGCCTGATCGAGCTGATGAGCTGAGTGGACTCGGGACTCGGGACTCGGGACTCGGGACTCGGGACTCGGGAGAGGGTCTTCGTAGGAGCGGCGTAAGCCGCGATGGGCCTTTCGCGTCGGATCCAATCGCGGCCTACGGGAGCCCACGTCCGGCGGCGCTGGGGCGGGGGCTTGACTTGGCGGGAACCGGATTAGTAGCATTGCTACTAACATGAATATCACCGATACCCAGCGCGCCATCTGGCAATTGATCGCCGAGCGGATCGAGGCCGAGGGCATGCCGCCCTCGCAGACCGAGATCGCCCGCGCGATGGGCTTCAACAGCGTGCGCGCGGCCCAGTACCACCTGGAGGCGCTGGAGCAGGCCGGGGTGATCGAGCGCGTGCCCGGGCGCGCCCGCGGCATCCGCCTGTGCCGTCTGCCGGAAGGAATGGATGCGGCCTCGCCGGCGCAAGCGGCCGCCAACGACGATGCGCTGCGCCTGCCGGTGCTGGGTCAGGTCGCCGCCGGCGTGCCGATCGGCGCCGACATCGGTTCCGACCAGGTGCTGCTGCTGGACCGCAACTTCTTCTCGCCGGCGCCGGACTACCTGCTGCGGGTCAAGGGCGACTCCATGCGCGACGAGGGCATCTTCGACGGCGACCTGATCGGCGTGCACCGCACCCGCGATGCGCGCTCCGGGCAGATCGTGGTCGCCCGGATCGACGACGAGATCACCGTCAAGCTGCTCAAGCTGGGCAAGGAGAAGATCCGGCTGCTGCCGCGCAATCCCGACTTCGCGCCGATCGAGGTCCAGCCCGGCCAGGACTTCGCCATCGAGGGGCTGTACTGCGGGCTGGTGAGGCCGAGCCGCTGATGGCCGCTGGTGCTAGCTGTGCGGCCCGGTCGAGATCGGAAGCTTCCTATCCCTTCGCAGGGCGTGCCCCGATCCGGCGCGGCCGGTTTTACCGAGCGATCCGCGGCGGATCGGCGAGCAATCTGATGGCCGGGCGGGGAATCTCAGTCTCTGCGAACGCCGCCCCCTAGACTCATCCCATACCCCTCAGCGACCTACAAGGATTCCACGATGGACGAGAACAAGAAGCGCGCCCTCTCAGCCGCCCTGGGCCAGATCGAAAAGCAGTTCGGCAAAGGCTCGGTCATGCGCATGGGCGACCGGGTGGTCGAGGCGGCCGAGGTGATCGGGACCGGTTCGCTGATGCTGGACATTGCGCTGGGCATCGGTGGCCTGCCCAAGGGTCGCGTGGTCGAGATCTACGGACCGGAGTCCTCCGGCAAGACCACCCTGACCCTGCAGGCGATCGCGCAGTGTCAGAAGGCCGGCGGCACCGCCGCCTTCATCGATGCCGAGCACGCGCTGGACCCGGTCTACGCGGCCAAGCTCGGCGTCAACGTCGACGAGCTGCTGCTGTCGCAGCCCGATACCGGCGAGCAGGCGCTGGAGATCGCCGACATGCTGGTGCGCTCGGGTGCGGTCGACATGGTCGTGGTCGACTCGGTCGCCGCGCTGACCCCCAAGGCCGAGATCGAGGGCGAGATGGGCGACCAGCTGCCCGGTCTGCAGGCCCGCCTGATGAGCCAGGCGCTGCGCAAGCTGACCGGCAACATCAAGCGCAGCAACTGCCTGGTGATCTTCATCAACCAGCTGCGCATGAAGATCGGCATCATGATGCCCGGCCAGAGCCCCGAGACCACCACCGGCGGCAATGCGCTGAAGTTCTATGCCTCGGTGCGCCTGGACATCCGCCGTATCGGCGCGATCAAGAAGGGCGACGAGATCATCGGCAACCAGACCCGGATCAAGGTGGTCAAGAACAAGATGGCGCCGCCGTTCAAGCAGGTCATCACCGAGATCCTGTACGGCGAAGGCATCTCGCGCGAAGGCGAGCTGATCGACATGGGCGTGAACGCCAAGATCGTCGACAAGGCGGGCGCCTGGTACAGCTACGGTGACGAGCGGATCGGGCAGGGCAAGGAAAACGCCCGCAACTACCTGAAGGAGAACCCCGAGGTCGCGACCAGGCTCGAGAACGCCCTGCGCGAGCAGTTCGTGCCGGCCGAGGCCAACCGCGACGAGGACGGTGGTGACGAGGATTGATTCATGCGTCCGCCGACGGTCACGGCGGCGGACGATGGCATCGGTGCGGTCCGGCGACAGGTGCCGGGCCCAACGGCGCTGAGCGGGATGGACGAGGACAAGGACAATCCGGACCGGGCGAAGGACGCCCATGGGGTCGGGCGGCGCAGGACGCGGCCGCACCGTACCCCGATCCAGCGGGCCCTGGGCCTGCTGGTGCGGCGCGAACACTCGCGGCGCGAGTTGATCGACAAGCTTGCCACGCGCGGGCTGGAGCGCGACGAGGCCGAGGCGGCGGTCGACCGGCTGGCCGAGCAAGGCTGGCAGGACGATGGCCGCTTCGCCGAGCAACTGGTGCGCAGTCGCGCCGGTACCGGCTACGGCCCGATCAGGATCCGTGCCGAGCTGGCGATGCACGGTCTCGACGGCGAGGCGGTCGAGGCCGCGATGGCGACATTCGACGGCGACTGGTACGAGCTTGCCCGGGCCCTGGTCGAGCGTCGCCACGGCGGCGGCGAGGCGCTCAGGGACCTCGCGACCCGGCGCAAGGCCGCCGACATGCTCGCCCGTCGCGGCTTCGCCGGCGACCAGATCCGCGCGGCCACACGTTTCGACCCGGATGAAATGATCTGAGTCCGGTGTCGTCCGCGACCTTGGCCGGCGCGACCGGGAAGGACAGGACGGGAAGGACGCGAGTGCGTCCCGTTGCCGGTGCGGGCGCCGCGCCGTGTCGCCGCGGCAGCGGCTTCGAGGCGGGTCGGACCCGTGTCGGCGGCCGTTCAGCGGCGCGGCCGTGCCGGCCATACGCGAAAGCGCCCTGGCACAGGACACATCGCCTGCGCCGGCCTGTTAGGCTATCGAGCTTTCCGACTGGTTGCCTGACCCGGCCGTCGCCCCCATCCTGAGGGCGGCAACGGGGCCCGGCGGCCCCGGCCCAGCCCCCGATAGCGCCAGGCATGAGCACTTCTTCCGACACCGCCCGCAAGATCAGCACCAATCAGGTCCGTAGCGACTTCCTCGAGTTTTTCCGTGGCAAGGCCCACACCATCGTGCCGTCGGCGCCGCTGGTGCCGGCCAACGACCCGACCCTGCTGTTCACCAATTCGGGCATGGTGCAGTTCAAGAACGTGTTCCTCGGCAGCGAGAAGCCCGGCTACGTGCGCGCGGCCGACGTGCAGCGCTGCCTGCGTGCCGGCGGCAAGCACAACGATCTCGACCAGGTCGGCTACACCGCCCGCCACCACACCTTCTTCGAGATGCTGGGCAACTGGTCGTTCGGCGACTATTTCAAGGAAGAGGCGATCCAGTGGTCCTGGGAGCTGCTGACCGGGGTCTGGAAACTAGACGCGCAGCGACTGACTGTCACCGTCTATCACGACGACGACGAAGCCTATGCGATCTGGCACGACCGGATCGGAGTGCCGGCCGAGCGGATCATCCGCATCGGCGACAACAAGGGCGCGCCGTACGCGTCGGACAACTTCTGGCAGATGGCCGACACCGGCCCCTGCGGCCCCTGCACCGAGATCTTCTACGACCACGGCCCGCAGATCCCGGGCGGCCCGCCCGGCTCGCCCGACGAGGACGGCGACCGTTTCATCGAGATCTGGAACCTGGTCTTCATGCAGTTCGACCGCCAGCCCGACGGCACCCTGGTGCCGCTGCCGGCACCCTGCGTCGACACCGGCATGGGCCTGGAGCGGATCGCCGCGGTCCTGCAGGGCGTGCACGGCAATTACGAGATCGACCTGTTCCAGCACCTGATCGCCGCCGCCGGCCGGCTGACTTCCACCGCCGACCTGGACAACAAGTCGCTGCGGGTGATCGCCGACCATATCCGTGCCTGCGCCTTCCTGGTCGTCGACGGCGTGCTGCCCAGCAACGAGGGCCGCGGCTACGTGCTGCGCCGGATCATCCGCCGCGCGTTGCGCCACGGCTGGATGCTCGGCCAGAAGCAACCGTTCTTCCATCGCATGCTGGCGCCGCTGATCGAGGTGATGGGCGAGGCCTATCCCGAACTGGTCGACAAGCGCGAGCTGATCGAGCGCGCGCTGCTGGCCGAGGAGGAGCGCTTCGCCGAAACCCTCGACGCCGGCATGCGCATCTTCGACGAGGTCGCGGCCCGCGCCGACGGCACCATCCCCGGTGCCGACGCGTTCCGCCTCTACGACACCTACGGCTTCCCGGCCGACCTGACCGCCGACATCGCCCGCGAGCGCGGCCTGTCGGTGGACATGGACGGCTTCGAGGCCGCGATGGAGCAGCAGCGCGAGACCGCGCGCGCCGCCGGCAAGTTCGGCAATGCGACCCGTCTGCCGGCCGAGCTGGCGACGCAACTGCCGGCGACCGCCTTCCTCGGCTACGACCGCCTGACCGAGGGTGGCCTGGAAGTGCTGGCGCTGCTGCGCGACGGCGTTCCGGTCGAGCGCCTGGAGGCGGGCGAGGCCGGGGTGGTGATCCTCGACCGCACCCCGTTCTACGCCGAAAGCGGCGGCCAGGTCGGCGATGCCGGCGAGCTCGACGAGGCCGGGACCCGTTTCGTGGTCGAGGACACGCTGAAGTTCGCCGGCCAGTTCCATGGCCACGTCGGCCGCCTGCAGGCCGGCAGCCTCAAGCGCGGCGATCGCATCCTCGGCGCGGTCGACGCGACGCGCCGCCAGGCCACCGTCCTCAACCATTCCGCGACCCACCTGCTGCACGCCGCGCTGCGCGCGGTGCTGGGCGAGCACGTGACCCAGAAGGGCTCGCTGGTCGCGCCCGACCGCCTGCGCTTCGACTTCGCCCACTTCCAGCCGGTATCGGCCGACGAGCTGGCCGAGATCGAGCGTCGGGTCAATGCCGAGATCCGCGGCAACCATGCCGCCGAGGTCCATCACATGGGCATGCAGGAGGCGTTGGAGTTCGGCGCCCTGGCCCTGTTCGGCGAGAAGTACGGCGACGAGGTGCGGGTGCTGCGCATGGGCGAGGCCTCGACCGAGCTGTGCGGCGGCACCCACGTCGCCCGCACCGGCGATATCGGCTTGTTCAAGATCGTCTCCGAGGGGGGCGTCTCCGCCGGCGTGCGCCGGATCGAGGCCTTGACCGGGCAGGGCGCGCTCGACCATGTCGCCCTCGAGGAGGCGCGGCTGGGCGAGGCGGCCGGCCTGCTCGGCGGCCAGGCGGCCGATGTCGGCGACAAGCTGCGGGCCCTGATCGAGCGCCAGAAGAAGCTCGAGCGCGAGCTGGAGGCCGTCAAGGCCAAGGCGGCGGCGGGTGCGACCTCCGATCTGGCCGGGTCCGCGGTTGAAATCCGTGGAATACGAGTAGTGTCAGAACGTCTGGAAGGATTTGACGCCAAGGCGCTGCGCGAGGCGGTGGACCGCCTCAAGCAGCAGCTCGGAGATGCGGTTATCGTTCTTGCGGGGGCCGCCGGGGGCAAAGCCGCCCTCGTGGCCGGAGTCAGCGGCAGCGCGGCTGGCCGGGTCAAGGCGGGGGAACTGATCGGCTTCGTGGCCGGTCAGATCAACGGCAAGGGCGGTGGTCGTGCCGACATGGCCCAGGGCGGTGGCGACGACGCTCCGCAACTGGGGGCGGTCCTGGCCGGGGTGCCGGCCTGGGTTGAACAGCGCCTGAGTTGAGTACGGCTGTGAGTGTTTTGCCGCTTGTGGCGAGCTCCGTGCGATAGGATAATTGTGAATTGTGTTTTTCACCGGAAGCGTCACCTGTTCTTGGCGGCAGTGACGCAATCGTCGGCGCGGAAGCGCCGGCATGAGGAGATTTCTCGATGCTAATCCTGACGCGTCGCGTCGGTGAGACCCTGATGATCGGCGACACGGTGACCGTCACCGTGCTCGGCGTGAAGGGCAACCAGGTGCGTATCGGTATCACGGCCCCGAAAGATGTGGCGGTGCACCGCGAAGAGATTTATCAGCGTATCCAGCGCGGCGAAAACGCGCCGGACGATGCTGGCAAGGCGGCAGGCTAAGAAAAAGTTTGCCGTGGGAGAGGTGAGCCGTTATGCTTTCCGCCCCGCACAGGCTTGCGTGTGTCGCGGAGAGTTGCCCGAGAGGCTGAAGGGGCTCCCCTGCTAAGGGAGTATAGGGTCAAAAGCTCTATCGAGGGTTCGAATCCCTCACTCTCCGCCAGTTCTTCCCGCCCGGGATCCATGGCTGCCATGGTCGCCCCCGGGACCGCCGTTTCCGGCAAGAGAGGAACACGCGACGGACCCAGGCTCACCGACCTGATCGTCGTGGCGACGGCTTGCCCGGATCGCATCGTTTCACGCGATTCCTTCATCGTTGTCGATGATCGGGCGGGCTTGATGTCGTGTTGGGCATCGCTTGCGACCGGATGAATTTCTTCTGATGGACGCACGACGATGACGGTGAAAAAGTTGGACGAAAATTGTTGACGAAGTGGTTATCTGCAGTCATAATTTTCCGACTACGCGCCCGTAGCTCAGCTGGATAGAGCACCAGGCTACGAACTTGGGGGTCGGAGGTTCGAATCCTTCCGGGCGCGCCATCTTTAGCAACTAAGCCGCTGATTTCAGCGGCTTTTTTGTTTCTTCCTTTTAACGTACCCACCTAAAAACCCCCCTACAAGTCTGGGGGTGATGTCTTCTCTCGGGCTCGTTAACCCGGACACGAGCATGTCCATAAACATGCCGTTGAGCTGCTTGCCAGAACGACTATCGGGTGCCCGACGAACGAGCTCCACAAAGCAAGTGAAGGCAGCCAGATCCCAGGCCAGTTTTGAGATCTGCTGATTAATGGAGTTTTCGTCGGCCTCGTAGATGCGTTTCCACAAGGCAACCCGTTCTTTCATATCCCCCTCACCCGTGCTTGCTGATGGACCACAAGACCACGCCCCACACCTCCAGCTCGACTTCGGTGGACAGCACCATGGGCGGGTGGTCGGGATGGCCCGAGTGGAGCTCCATGCGCCGGCCGCGAAGGACCAGGCGCTTGACGGTGTACGTGCATCGGTGGCGCGTGGCCTGTGGAGACGCGGTCATCGTGGAGCACTTTGCCGTGGATACCGAGCTGGAAGGGAAGGGCTTCGGCGAGCCGCTGGTGCGTGGCTTTGCCACCGCCGTGCGGCGCGAGCTAGGTATTCGGCGGATCCTGTTCCGCGAATACAAGAAGCGACCCGCGGATGCTAGGTTGTTCCAACGCCTAGGGGCCACGTTCAAGGGCGTGGTGGACGGCTGCGAAGAGTGGGAGTGGGTTCTCGGGGGGAAATCGGGATCGCGACGCAGCCTTTTCTGACCCCACGCCGCACCCCGCGCCGATTTCCCCCGGGCAGTGCCAGGGGCATGCTGTCCCCGTCACCCAGGCCACTGCACCCGCAGCAGCGTAATCAGAACGGAACACCGCGACCGACTTGCTCTGCAAGCCAGGCGCGGCCGGGAAGGGGGCCGGCGGAAGGGAGACCCCGCCACCAAGCGCAGGAGCGACAGCCCCGGTCAGGCCGGGGCTTTTTCTTTCTCCCGCGCCTGGCACCGGGCCGCGTGCTCGGCCAGGTGAGCGGGGTTGGGGTGGTCGGCCTTCGACGCAGGAAGTCGCAACGGCTGGCCGTGGAGCGCCGCGTAGTCGGTGGCCTGCAGCGCGGGCGCCACCTGGACCGTGTGCCCGGGCGAAATCCAGAGTAGCTGGCAGTCGAAGAGCGTGTGGAGGTCTGCACGCAAGAGCAGCCCGTTGTCCACGCGGTGCGTGTGCTCGCCCCGGTAGGGCAGCACGTGCGCGGCTTCCAGCACCTCCACCGCCGTGCACCCGGTGATGGCGCACGCGCCGCCGTAGGCGTCCAGCAGCTTGGCGCGGAACAGCGGCTGGCCGCGGCGCTGGGCCACCGCCCGCATGGCCCACACGCGCGCGTCGTGGTCGCTGTCCAAAGGCGCCTGGTGCGCGAAGGCCTCCGCATGGCCTTGGGCTTCCGCGCGGGCCTGCTCGTCCAGGGGCAGGGGCCGCACGTGCCACTTCCCGTCGACCTTTTCCAGGTCCACGTGCCCGTGCTCGGCCGGGTTGAACAGCACGTAGCGCGTTCGCCGGGGCGGGCCCGGGTCCACCACCTTGAACAAGCGATCGTGCGCGTGCCCGCTGTCGCTGCGCCAGTTCGTCCGGGAGTAGCTGTAGTGGATCCGGCTGGGCGAGTTGACGGTGAACAACTCGAGGTCCGCGCGGGCGTTGCCCAGTGGGTCGCTGGGGTAGTGGGACCGGTCCCAGGCCTCGACGTCTGCCAGGCTCGCGCTGCCCAGCGCTTCGATGGCTTCCACCGCGCGCCAATACTTCGCGCCCGTTGACACGCTCGGCGCGTCCTCGCCCACGCGCTCGAACACCAGCACGAAGTGGTCGCCGTCCAGGTGCTCGACCCGACCCACCCAGTCGGGGCGGGCCTGGAACGTGTTGCGCGACGCCTTTTCGGGGTTGGCCAGCACCTCGGCGCGGTTGTGCTGCGTGGCCACCACCGCGCGCAAGGGCAGCCCCTCGCGCAAGGCCACCGCCAAGTGCTCCTTGAGCAGGTTCTTGCCGGCGCCGCGCCAGCGGTCCAGCGTGTCGTCGTAGATCCAGCGGCCGTCGCTGGCGTCGATGTGGTGCTGCCAAATGCTGACGACCAACTCGCGCGGCGCGTCGGTCAGCGCCGACACCGCCCAGTAGCGGTTCACCAGCTTGGCGCCGTAGCGCCCGAACTCCCGTTCAATGCCCACGATCACCGCCCGTTTTCAGCCTGGATTGGGGGTCCAGCGCCGCCCAGTAATGCTCGCCGTTGAGCCCGCGCAAGACCGCGGCGAACTGGGCGCGCAACGCCGCGTCGCCCGCCAGCTGCGTGTGGACCGCGGACAAGAACGCCTGGCGGTCCGCGCGCATGCCGTCCACCTTGGCCGCGATGGCCCGCTGAATGTCGGGGTGGGCGTGCGTGCCCACGCGGCCGAAATCCGGGAGGGGGTGACGCGGCATGGGCGCGGGCGGCGAAGGCTCGGGGGGCGTGTCGTCGTCGAGCGCGGCGAGAAGCTCGGTATACCTGCGCTGGAATTGGGCTCGCGCCTCGGGGCCCTTGGCCGCGAGCTCGCGCTCCAGATCCACCGCCTGCCGGGCCGACTTGAGCGCCTCCTCGACGACCGTGCGCTCCGCGTCCAGGTTCACGGACAGCTCGGACGTCGCGCTTTGCAGGGCGCTCGCGCGATCGACGTGGTGGTTGAAGTCCGACACGGCATGGTTGAGCTTGCCCAGGAACGACCGGGGCGCCTTCGGCTCGGGAGGCGGCGTGGCGGCGGCTGGGCGAGGGGACGCAGGACGCGGCGCGCGGGCGGCGGTCGAGCGCTGGGCCGTCGGTCGGGCGAACACCGAAGGCGCGGGCGCGCGCCGCTGCTGCGGCTTGTAGCTGCACACGGGGAAGTTCGAGCAGGCGCGGAACGGCCCGTAGGGCCCGGTGCGCTGCAACAGCACGCCTTGCTTGCACGCCGGACAGCTCTCCTCTCGGATCGCCTTGCCGTCGATGTCGGTCAGCACCACGGCGCCGTCTTCCTCGAGCTCGCGCAGGAAGGTGGAGCAGCAGCCGCGGGCGGTGAACAGTGCAACGCCGCGGCGGGCCCGGGTGAGGGCGACGTAGAACAACCGCCGCTCCTCTCCCAGCGGGAAGTCGTCTCCGTCGGGCATGGCCAACGCCAGCACGGCGTCGTCGGCCCGCGTGCTCGGGAAACTGCGCCGACGCGCCACGCTCACCATCTCCGGCAACACGACGTAGTCGGCTTCGCTGCCCTTAGACCGGTGGACGGTCAGGAACGACACGTCCACGTAGCGGTTGAAGCGGGAAGGCCGGTCGGGCACGTGCTGCTGGTCGGCGTTGTAGCGGCCCAGCACGAAGACGGACACCTTGCCGTTGCGCCCGGGCGGGATGGCGCCGCTGCGCACGCCTTCGGCCAGCTGTAGGACGAACCGGTCGACGGCGTCGGTGAGCTTGTCCCGGTGGTCGACCTGAAAAGCCTGCAAGACGGGGCCCACGGCGGGCGCCACGGAGTGCACGCGCTTGTCTATCTGCGCGGGGTTCTTCGAGACGAACGCGCTGGACACGTTGCACAAGGCCTGCGGGCAACGGAACGTTTGCTCCAGCTTGAGCACCTGGCCGTGGCCGAACCACTCCCTGAAACGGGTCATCACCGACACATCCGCGCCGGCGAAGCGGTTGATGGACTGCCAGTCGTCGCCTACCGCGAAAAGGTACCGGTGGGGCCGCTGGACCAAGGCGCGGCACAAGCGCGCGCGGGCGCGGGAGGCGTCCTGGAACTCGTCGGCCATCACCAGATCGAAGGGCGCTTCGCAGCGGCCGGCTTCCAGGTGGCCGGCCGCCAGGTTGAGCATGTCCTCGAAATCGATCCCGCCCTCGGCCGCCAGGGCCGCGTCCCACGCCGCGAGGATGGGCTCGGCCAGATCCAGGAACATCCGATGCCGGGGCTTGAACGTGGCGTCGGGCATGGCCTTCAGCCGCTGCCGAATGGCGTCGATGGACAACCCGTTGCTTTTCGCGTGGCCAATGAAGGTGCGAATCAACGCCGCGAGCTCGGCGGCGAGCATGGGCGGGTTGCCGCCGTCCGGGATGGGCCTGTCGGGGTTGGGGTCCAGCACCACGCCCCGGGCGGTCAGCTCGGCTTCCAGCCGCTGCAAGTCGTCCCCGTGGCGCAGGCCGTGCGACGTGGTCTCGAACAAGGCGGTGCCCACGTCTCGGTGCAGGTCGCGCTTCCAGGCCACGCCGTCCATGTAGCCCTCGAAGTGCGCGGGAGCTTGCCCGCGCGCGTCCAAGGCGAAGTGCTCGTGATACAGCGCCACGGCCGGGTAGTAGAAATCGGGCTTGTATTGCCGGTGGCGCTCATCGGCGGTGTGAACTTCGAAGCGGCCCTCGTAGCGGTAGTCCACGCCGTTGTAGAACAGCCAGTCGGCGATCATGACCTCCTCCTGGCTCTTCACCCGCTCGCCGCGCGCCGTGAGCAACGCGCCCTTGCCCTGGGCGTCCCACACGTCGACGGGCTCGGGCGCGCCGAACGCCGGCACGTCGCGCTTGAACACGAAGCGGAAGAGGTCCCACCGGGTGCGGAACCCCGGATCGCGATCCTTGAGCGTGTCGACGATCTCCGCGAGCTTGCGCAGCCCGCCGCCGGTGTCGGTGGCCCAGTCGGGGATGTCGGGCTTCTCCCCGGTGGCCTTGCCGATGATGCGCAATCCCAGCGCGTGGAACGTGGACGCTTCCACCGCCACGCCTTCCATGCCCAGCCGTTCGAAGGCCTGGGCCGCGCGCTCTTTCAACTCATCGGCCGCGCGCTTGTTGAAGGCCAACAGCACCACGCGATCCGGTGCGACTAGGCCGCGGTGGATGGCATAGGCGGCCCTGGCCACCATGGTCGAAGTCTTGCCCGAGCCCGCCGATGCGACCACCTGGACGCGGTTGTCGAAGCAGACAACTGCACGAGCCTGTTCCTCGGTGAGCGGTTTGCTCTCCACCCGGTCGAACAGGTCCTTGCACTCGACCAACTCGCGATCGGCGTGCGCTTGGTTGCGACGCGCCCAGTAGCGCGGCCAATCCATCTCCCATATCTTCAAGTGCCGCTCGATGTCTGCGACTTTTAGGCCCAACCGCGTTGATACAGCGGGCTTGGTCAACCGCTGCCGCAGTCCAGCCAGGTCCACCACGGGTCGGTTGGCTTCCAGGTCCGCCTGCAGGTCGTGGGTGAACCAGCGGTGGGCGGCTTGGGTCTCCTTTTCCTGGGCGCGGGCTCGCCGCAGCCAGGCGAGTAACGCCTGGTGTTCGCGCGTAACGAACGCGGCGTCCTCGCGCAGTTGCTTGTCCAACACCGCGAGCTCGATGGCCTGGGCTAGATCGGCGCCTTGCCCGTTGGGCAAGCCATCGACCCGAGTTTCCCGTCCCGTGCCGGGGAAGGCGGTGAAGTCCGTCCAAAAGGTGCCCGCGTGGAGGCGGTAGGTTGCATCGTCTTCCACGTCCAGCACGTAGGCGTCGCCGTCCACGGTCAACGTCAGTACCGAACCCCGAAGGCTCAGGCACCAGTCTGGAGAGCGGGTCCATTTTTGACCCCAGACGGACGGAATCCAGTCCTTTGCCATGCCGTGTCCTATGTTTCCTGTGGAATCGCCGCGCAGCTCCCCGCACGTGCCCGTTCATAGTAAGGCGCAGGGCGTTGCGGGTCATGTCGTGAGGAAGGGAGCGCTTCAGCCGCGGACGACCTGGCATGCAACGGCGCGCGATGAATCGCCGATCACGGCGCGATAACCGCTGCACGGGCCGAGTTGCGGGGGG